>JAAKFJ010000001.1 GCA_011064745.1 Candidatus Anoxychlamydiales bacterium
GAGTTTGTTGCTCTAGCCCCAGAGCAAAAGCCTATAGAAATTCCTGAGCCTAATGTCTCTTATAAATTGCCTCAAATAGCAAAAAATATTGATAAGAAAATTCCAAATCCAATAGATGTTAATGCTTTTGAAATAACTATTAAAAGTGGGGATAATTTAGAAAAGCTTGCTCATATATATAACACAAGAGTGTCTGAAATTAGCGAGATTAATAGTTTATCGAATAGTTTTTTGAGAATTGGTCAAAAACTTTTAATTCCTAAAAGTTCTTTTCAAAATAGTATAAAACCTGATGTGGTAAATCAAATTAAACCTGAAGAAAAAAAACAAATCGTTGCAGCTGAATATTATACTATAAAGGTGGGGGATAATCCATATACCATAGCTATCAAACATAGCATAAAACCCCATGAACTTTTAAAGTTAAATAACTTAGATGAGAGGAGAGCAAAACGACTAAAACCTGGTGATAAGCTTAGAATTAGATGATGAATAAATCAATTTTAATTCTTGTCGTATGTAGTTTAACTATTTTTTCGATTGGTCTTTTAATGGTCTTTAATATAACTTCAGCTGAAGTATTAAATAGATCCTTAGATGTAGATACTCGTTTTGCGCTTTTTAAACAGTTAAGTTATGGCCTTATTGGTATTGGGATAGGCTTTTTTGTTTGGTATGTCGGATATCAAAAAATAATCGAGATGAGCCCCTATTTTTTAATGACAGTGATATTTTTTTTAATGTTAGTTTTTATTCCTAAAATAGGCATTACTTTAAATGGTGCTAAAAGATGGATAGGTTTTGCCGGTTTTACTATTCAACCATCTGAATTTGCGAAATTCACTATCCCAATTTATTTTATTCAACAGATAACCAAAAATAAAAGGCATTTGGATCTCAACTCTTTTTTAAAGATAATTACTCTTTTTGCTTTGCCTTTGGGGCTTATTTTAATCGAACCTGATACAGGAACCACCATTATTATCATTGCAACTTTGGTTGTCCTGTTTTTTTTAACGAAAGTAAAACTTTTATATTGGGCATTGCCTCTTTTACTCATAACAGGTTCAGGCACTATTGTGGCCTACAATATGTCTCATGTCCAAAGTAGAATAAAAATATATCTCCATCCAGAATTAGATTTAAAGGGCAAAGGACATCAACCTTACCAAGCAAAGATAGCTGTAGGTTCTGGCAAGATTTTTGGAAGAGGGCTAGGGGAGAGTTTACAAAAGTTAGACTATCTGCCGGAGGCGAGAAGCGATTATATAGCGGCTATTTATGCTGAAGAGCTTGGATTTATAGGAATGGTAATCTTAATTTCGCTATATATGTGTATTGCCTATGCTGGATTTTTAATAGCTGTTAAAGCTAAAGATAAAAAAGGATTTTATCTAGCTGGAATCATAACATTTTTGATATCTTTTCAAGCTTTTTTAAATTTGGGAGTGGTCTCAGGTCTTCTTCCTAGTAAAGGTGTGACGTTGCCTTTTTTTTCCCAAGGCGGAACATCTCTTATAGTTAATTTCATAGCGATATTTTTGCTGCTCAGCGTTGCAAAAAATACTAAATTAAAAAAAGGCCTGAAAAAAAGATGATAAAAGTATTAATTAGCGCATCGGGCACAGGTGGCCATATAATTCCAGCAATTCAACTGGCAAGAAAATTAAAAAATAAAGGCTGCGATATTTTTTTTGCTGCAAATGGCTTGAAATCTAGAAAAATTTTCAGAGAAGAAAATTTTTCTTACTTAGATATATCTGCATCACAGATAAATAAAAAAAAACTTTTTTTTGCTTTTTTTAAAATTTTAAAAGGGTTATTTCAAAGCCTTAAACTAATTTTAAAATATAAACCCAATGTGATTGTAGGTTTTGGATCGTATCATACTTTTCCAGTTGTTCTAGCAGCATACGTTCTTAGAAAAAAAATTGTTTTGTTTGATTCTAATACTACTTTGGGTCAGGTCAATAAAATTTTTTCTAAAAAGGCAAAAATAGTTGCCCTACAATTTGAAAAAGAAAATCAATTGAATAATGAAATGCTAGTCAAAAGGTTTCCATGGTTTTGCGAAGATAATAAAAACAAAAATCTTAGATGTGATTTTTTAAAAAAAATCAAGCTAGAGAAAAATATCTTTACGATTTTGATATTTGGGGGCTCTCAAGGCTCTAAAATCATCAATGACAATTTTTTAAACAATATTAAGGATTTATCCGAAAAACAAAAAGTTCAAGTAATTCATATTGTAGGAGAGGGGATAGTTCTATCAAAAATTAAAAAGATCTATGATGATTTAAATATCAAATCGTATGTCAGTTTATTTGAAAAAGATTTAAAGCCATTTTATAAAATTTCAGATTTAGTAATCTCAAGAGCTGGTGCTTGCTCAATCTCTGAGCTTATTTATTTTGAGAAACCCTCTATTTTAATACCCTATAAAAAAGCCAAAGACAATCATCAACTAAAAAATGCTCTTTTCATGCAAAACAAAGTCAAATCTTCAACCATTATCACAGAAGATGATTTATCAAAAAATTCTCTTTTAAAAGAAATTAGTTATTTTTTAGAAAATGGGCAAAAAAAGCTTTGTCTTTTTAAAGAAAATATTCAAAAATTTAAGTCAATTGACGAGAAAAAAAATAAAAAAGATTTAAGTGATCTTGTTTTAAAAATTGGAAAAAAATCATAGATGAAACCATCTTATCATTTCATCGGCATTGGCGGTATTGGTATGAGCGCTCTTGCCAAATTACTAATTGAGAAAAAAATCAAAGTTAAAGGCTCTGATATTAAGTCAAATGCTATTATAAATGAGCTTAAAAAAAATGGGGCTCATATTCAAATAGGGCATAAAAAAGAGTTTATATCTTCAAATGATACAATTGTTATCTCTTCGGCTATTGATAAAAAAAATGAAGAGTATTTGCAAGCTAAAAAATTAAATCTAAAAATTTTTCATCGATCAGATCTTTTAGATCAGTTAATGCATGGCCATAAATCGATTCTCATTACAGGTACTCATGGTAAAACAACAACCTCAGCACTTTTGTGTGAGGTCCTTCTCAAGAGTCAAAAACAGCCTTCATTTGCCATCGGGGGTATTTTAAATTCTAAAAAAACCAATGCTCAAATAGGAAAGGGAAAATATTTTATAGCTGAAGCTGATGAAAGCGATGGTTCATTTATCAATTTTAAAAATAAAGCTGCCTTTGCGATTGTTACCAATTTAGAAGAAGACCATCTAAATTATTGGAAAAATTTTACAAATTTAAAAAAAGCCTTTAAAAAATTTCTCTCTAACATTGAGAAACAAGAAAATCTATTCTGGTGCATAGAAGATAAAAATTTAACAAATCTAAAACCAAAAGGAACATCTTACGGCTTTTCAAAAAAAGCTGATATCTATGCTCATAATATTAGGCTGTTAGATTTTCAAACGATTTTTGATCTGAAAATTTTTGATAAAGTTTTCAAAGATATAAAGATCAATTTAATTGGCAATCATAACGTTTTAAATGCAGCCTCTGTTTTTGCGCTATCTCTTAAGCTAAAAATTAATGAAAAAACAATAAAAAATGCTTTTGAAAATTTTTCAGGCATATCAAGACGGTTAGAAAAAATTGGTGAAAAAAATAAAATCACATTTTTTGATGATTATGCTCATCATCCAACTGAGATTAAAAGCACACTAACATCTTTAAGAGAAGCTGTTAAAGAAAAAAGAATAATCGGTATTTTCCAGCCTCATAGATATTCAAGGCTAAAAGATTGTTTAGATGAATTTGTTGCCTCATTTGATGTTTTAGATGAACTAATTATTACCGATATCTATAGCGCTTCTGAAAAACCTATAAAGAATATAAATGAAAAAGTTTTAGTTGATCTTATAAAAAAAAGAGACATTAAAGCCTATCACATCCCTGATGATCAGTTAGAGAGTTATCTACTAGATAATCTTTTATATCCATTCGATGTGGTAATAGCTCTCGGCGCTGGCGATATCTCATCAAAAATTAGAAAGATATTTTCTAAATTCACTTTAAGAAAATCTCAAAAAATAAATCTTGGTATCATCTACGGTGGCGAATCGAATGAACATGATATCTCTATTAAATCTACTAAAAATTATATCCAAGGTTACGATAAAGATTTATACAACCTCAAATGCTTTAAAATCTTAAAAAACGGTTCATGGCAAATCACCAAAGAGATCGAAGATTCTAAAGATAATGAAAAACTTGAAGATCTAAAAATTGATGAATCTTATTTAAATAAAAAAACTTTAAAAGAAAAAATCCCAATAGATGTTTTTAAAGAACTAACTACTTTAGATGTAGCTCTTCCCATCTTACATGGCCCCCTTGGTGAAGATGGGATGATAGATGCCTTTTTACGAGTGTTAGGTATTGCATCTGCTGGTTGCGATTATTTTAGCGCGCCTATTGCTATGGATAAAGCTTTTGCTAAACATCTTGTTAAAAATCTAGGGATATTGACCCTAGACTTTTTAGAAGTTTATTCAAATGATTGGTTACAAAAACAAGAAGAGTATTTGTCTAAAATAATTAAAAATTTTAAATTTCCTCTCTACGTTAAACCTAATCATTTAGGCTCAAGCATTGGAATTAAAGTTGTTGAAACTAAAAAAGATCTCAAAGATGCTATTGATTACGTATTTAAATTCGATACTTCTTTAATCATTGAAAAAAAAATTATAGCAAGAGAAATCCAAACAGCTGTTATAGGTAATGATTTTTTTCAGTTTGGAAAAGTAGCTGAAATGCTAACCTATGGAGAGTTTTTCGATTTTGAAAATAAATATCAAAAAGCAACCGTAAAGGCGAGATATCCTAAAGATTTTAGCCGAAAAAAATTACATGAACTTGAGATGAGCGCTAAGAAAATCTACCAAGCCCTAAAACTATCCGGGTTTGCTAGAATTGATTTTTTCATTACTAAAAATCAAAAGATCTATTTTTTTGAAATCAATCCCATCCCAGGTTACTCATCTAACAATAGCACTTTTGCGAAAATGCTTGATTTAATAGGGTTTGATAATAAAAAAATGATCGATTATTTCATCACCTTAGCTCTTCATCGACAAAGAAAAAATCAGAAATTTTTAAAAGGGGAAAAATGCAAAAAAAATTAAAACTCTCCCAAGCTTTTTTTTGGATAATCTTATCGACTATAATTTTTTCTTCTTTTAACTTTTTTGTATTTTTTCAAATCAAAAAATATAAACAAAATAAATATAAAGATGAAAAATATAATATCAAAAAAATTTATCAATCAAATCAAGTCTCTTTAGATGTAAATTACTTATCTGAGCTTATGCATCTATCAACTGATAATCCCACCAACATATTTTTATTCGATGAGGTTAAAGCTCAAAAAAAATTACTAAGCAGTCCTCTCATTATTGATGCTAATATAAAAAAAAATAAACCCGATTGTTTATCTCTCGATCTAAAAATAAGACACCCAAAAGCCCTCTTATATGACTATGACAATATTGCTATCGATGAAGAAGGTTTTATTTTTTTTCTAAAACCCTTCTTTAATAATTTAGATCTTCCATCTGTCTATCTCGATCTAGGCAGATTCTCAGGTTTAAAAAAAATAGAAAAAAAAGAAGCAACACTTGCATTAGATATTTTACAAAAACTTCAGACAAGTGGCTTTTCAGATCTTGCCAAAATTAAGCTTTTAGACACCTCAAGAGCGTTTATTCGAAGCTACGGCAAAAGAGAGGTATTACTTCAGATAGATGAGCAAATAAATGCCTATAAAGATCAGAAAAATGTAAAATTAGTCTTTCCCACTATCTTACGACTCTCTCAAAATAATCTTTTAGAGCAGATTAGTAACTACATATCTCTTAGAGAAAAAATATTAAAAGATTATGAAAATCAATTAAAACATATCTCAGATCCAAGTCAAGATGTTGTAACCTTTAAGCCTAAAACAATAGATCTTAGAATTTCTAAACTTGCCTTTATCGATCAATAATTTTTTTTAACTCCTTTTTTTCATTTTGTTTACTTTTCAATTTAAAAATAGATAGGTTTTCTCTGGTTAAAAATTTTATTTTTTGTAAATCTTAGAATAGTTTTTAACAAAGGAATTTAATGTGGTTTTAGGTTTAGAAATAAAAACAGAAGAGATAGATAACATTATAATTTTGAGACTTGTGGGAAGATTAGATGCATCATCCTCATCTTTGCTTCAAAGTAAATTAAATGTTTTGATCAAAGAGGGAAAAACAGTTGTTTTATTGGATTTTTCAGATATGGATTATCTAAGTAGTGCAGGGCTAAGAGTACTACTCTCTTTTACTAAAAAGTTTGATGAAAAAAAAGGAAGATTAGGCGTTTTTGCAGCTACTGATGATGTGATGGAAGTTATTAAATTAACTGGTTTTGATAAGATTTTAAATATGTATAAAAATGAAAAAGAAGCCTTTTTAGAGAAAACTCTGTGAACATTTATAACCCTAAAGATCTTCAAAGTCATATAACTGAACTTTATTTGCCGCTTAGAAAAAAGCCGCAAAACTCTCAAAAGAAAAAAAAAGTTATTGTACTAGCAGGACCGACTGGAGTTGGTAAAACTGAGCTATCTTTATCAATTGCTAAGATTTTAGGAGGCGAGATAATATCAGCCGATTCTATGCAAGTTTATAAGGATATGAATGTCGGAACGGCGAAGGTTAGCGAGGACGCTAGAGATAAAATCCCACACCATTTAATTGATACTAAAGAGATTCATGAGAGTTTTAATGTATCTGAGTATTATAGAGAAGCTCATAGGGCTTGTAGAGAGATTTTATTAAAAGGCAAAGTTCCTATAGTTGTTGGAGGTTCTGGCTTTTATATCCATGCTTTTTTATATGGTCCGCCTATGGGACCACCATCTAATATGGAAATTCGAAAAAATTTAGAAAAGACACTCCATGAGATGGGGCCAGAGCCTTTATATGAAAAGCTAAAATCATTAGATCCAGAATATGCAAAAACGATAACCCCAAATGATAAACATAAAATCATCAGAGCTTTAGAAATCATCTCTATTACTAAACAAAAGGTTAGCCAAATTCCAAAACCCAAAATTAATCAAGAACCGTTATATAACTTTAGATTATGGTTTTTGTATTATCCCAAAGAGATACTTTATGAAAAAGTCAATGAGCGTTGTGATCAGATGATTGAAAAGGGCTTTATTGAAGAGGTAGAAAAATTAGATGAAAAAGGACTAAAGAATAACTATTCAGCATCTCAAGCCATAGGCTATAGGCAATGCTTAACATATTTGCACTCTAAACAAACAGTCGATGATAAAATAGCTTTTATAGATGAGTTTAAAAAAGCTTCTAGAAAATATGTCAAAAGACAGTTTACCTGGTTTAAAAAAGAACCACATTTTAGGTGGTTAAATCTTCAAGAAATAGATCCTCAAAAAGCTAAAGAATTTATCTTGCAAGACTATGAACAGTCGATGTAAATAAACATTTTATTATAAATTATTAAAAATAATTTAATGTTTATTATGTAAAAATAGTTGTAATAAATGTGAAAACAGCTTTATTAATTGATCTTTATAAATATTTTATTTATAATTAGTAGTAATTTTTAACTAAATATAAATAAAATATAATAGGCTTAAAGTTATGTCGATTGACTTTAATAAAGAACCTTTTTTTTCTAGGTCTGTAAGTCCTCTTTTCTCAACCCCTCCGAGTTCAAGTGAACTACTGCCAGGAAACAGTGAGGAATCTTGGTCTGAAAGCCCTATTTTCTCAAGGGCACCAAGCCCAAGTGAATTTATCCTTTCAGAAGGTTACATTTCAAATGAACCTCTTAAAAGTCCAACATACTATAAAGTAAATGAAATGCTCAAAAATGGGTGTAGATATTTGGATGTCTATGAAACTGAGTTAAAGTGTCCCAAACCAACACATTATGTAAAAAAACGCTGCGAGATGAATCAGGCCTTTAGAAAAATAAGAGAAAAAGAAACTTTTTTTGGACAAGGAACTTGGAGGGGTAATTATAAAGATGGATTTGTTTATGCAGACAATTTTGAGATCCAAAAAGAGTATTATAATATACTTGAAACGATTGCTCGCATAAAAAAGACTTATCCAGATGAAGATAGTAGTTTGATAAATTCAATTCTGCAAAAAGAAATTTTACAAAAAAATAGAGATGGAAAAACGCCACTACACTTAGCTGCAGAGTTAGGTGATACAAAAGCAATTGTTCAAATGCTTGATTTTCTAACTAACAAAGATATAGAGACGGGCCTTCAAAGAAAAGATAATCTAGGTCAAACTCCTTTCCATTTAGCTATGCTACATAGCAAAGGGGGCTCAACTTTAAGAGCGCTTTTAGACGCTCTAAAAGAGGATAAAAGAGCTACCCCTCTTTTAGTTTATGATGAGTATGGCAAAACAGCTCTTCATTATCTATCAGATTCTCAGCAATTAATGTTAGATCCTCAAAACTATATGAGCAGAAAATTAACAGCTATTTTTCAAAAAATTCGAAATCCATTAGATAGATATGATTTATTAGAAGCTATGGATAAAAAAGGCAGAACTCCTCTTCACTATGCTGCAATGGGAGTTGATACAGGGGTGTTAAAAACGATGATTGATATTACGTCTGATGAAAACTTATATCAAATAGATAATGAGGGAAAAACCTTTTTTCATTACATGCTAATAGGAAAAAGACTTTTTTCGCTTGAGCCACAAGTTTATTCAAATAATTTAGCTGATCCTGCAAATCCTACTAATATTTTATCAAAGAGAGACGATGAGTTTCTTAAAAATATTGAAAATCTTCTATCACGAATAAAAGCAATCTCAGAGAATGAGCTTATAAGATTTATAAATATTCAAGATAAAGATGGAAAAACAGCTCTTTACTATGCAGCGAGTTCTCACTATGGAATAAGACCTTTTTTAGATTGTTTAAAAAAAGTTTTGCCTTCTTATAAAAAAACAGTTTGTTTGACAAGCTTTATCGATGAGGTAGATACCTTATTTCATTTCCTTGCTAGACAAAAGCACCTTACACGATTTTTTGAGGTTCTAAAACTATTATCAGATGATGATAGAGAATATTTAATAATGATGCCTAATTTAAGAGGTGAGACGATATTTGATATATTGATAGAAAGAGGGTTTGAAAAAAGTTACTATACTGGTAAAAAAAGACCTAATATTTGGTGCGCCAATACCAGGATTGAGGTGATAGCTAAAATTCTGAAATTATGTCCTAAAGAAAAAAGAGCAAAAATTAGTCAAAGACTATTTGAGAAAAATGGAACAATTCCGACTGGTAAAGGTGATGAGTATTTTTTTTCTGCTGAAAGTAGATTCGATGTTATAGCAATAATTTTAAGATTATTTTCCGAAGAGAATAGAGTCAAAATAGCTACAAGATTTGATAAGAGAGGGGAAACTCTTTTTCACAGGGCCTCTTATAATACTGATCCAAAGGCTTTATCAACTCTTTTAGAAGTAATTCATCCCAAAGATCGAGCTTATTGTTTGAAAATACAAGAAGAAGCAAAAAAAAATACTCCTTTGCATTATGCCGCTGGGATACAAGAGGCAGAACAGATACTCAATAACGTACTGATGATGGTTCCTGAAGATGATAGAGCTTATTGTGTAGCTATGCAAAATGAAAAAGAAGAGGATGTTTTATTTTTACTATTACATCATCCTACAGATGCTAGTCTAGCTTTGATAGTGCCTGATATTATACAATTATTACCAGAAGATGAAAGAGTTCCACTGCTAACAAGAAAAGATTCACATGAGGAGTCCCTCATTCATGATATTGCTTATCAAGAAGATCCAAATGTGTTATTTAATACTCTAAACGCTTTATCAAAAAAAGAGGTAGCTTCTTGTTTAAAGTTTCAGGATAAATATTTAAATACACCACTTCATTTGCTTGCTAAAAATGGTGATTTTCAATCAATTTTATCATCTTTAAAATTTATAGATCGAGAAGATCGGCTTTCTTGTTTTCGCATAACTAATAATAAAAATGACAATATGTTTTCTTATGAGCTAAAATATAACTGTCCACAAGAAATTCAAAAAGAGATATATAAATTACTTTATATATATGCTTAAACTTAGATTTTTAATAAGCAATATTCTGGATTTTTCCTTGCATTTTTGAGCAGCTCAATTATAGAATCAAATATGAAAGGAAATAATAAAAAAGTTTTACTTTTAAAGAGATGATTTTTTAGATTACTATCTTTTTTTCAAAAGTATATTTTTTTCATAAAAGGATCGCATTATGAATGAAAATTTGGCTCAAAAACAAGATTCAATAGATTCAGAATTTATTAAGAAATTACGAGTTATTTCATCATCTGAGGAAAAAATAAAGTTTTCTCTAGATGAAATGAAAGTTGCGATATCTAACGATCAGAAACCTGATTTTAAGACTTTTTGGGAAATAAAAAATATTTGTCTAACACTTTTTAAAGAACCGATTAGTGCAAGCTCAAGGGTTGAATATTGGAAAGAGTATATTGTTCTTTCAAATGAGATTAAAAGTCTTAAATATATGTTAAATGAACAAACCTCCTTTGAAGTAGAACAAATTGATTTAGCTATTCAAGCTATTGAAGAAGAGATGGAAAAATATGATGTTGTTATGCAAGCAATCAAAGATATTGAAATTGATAATAAGATAAGGATGTTTTTCACAAATCAAGACTTTTATTTCAAGACTCAAAAAGAGCTCAATTTGTTAAATAGTTTTGCAGCTAGAGTAAATTCTCTTAGAAAAGAGATTATCAAAATTCATATGCGCATTAGTTTAAAAAACAAATTATTAAAAAGACTAACAATAATTGGCGATGTTGTTTTTCCTAAAAGAAAACAATTTATCGATCAGATAAGCGATGAGTTCACTAAATTAATAGATTGCTTTATGAGTAAAACTTTTGATCTACATAGACAACCTTTTTTTGTTTTAAAAGAACAAATCAAGAGTTTTCAAAATATTGCTAAAAAATTTACTTTAAATACTGAGTCTTTTACTAATTGTAGATTGAAGCTAAGCGAGTGTTGGGATAAGGTAAAGATTGCTGAGAAAAGTTATAAAAAAGAAAAGCAAAAATCAAAAGAAAGTGTCAATCAAATCATGAAAAAGATTCATAATTTAAAAAGTATTTGTGAAAAAGATCCTAATGTGAGTGTTATTGAAAAGGAAGAGAGTGAAATTTTTAATTTGATCAAAAGCTTGGAGCTAAGAAAAGAAGACATCAAATTTTTAAAGCATAAAATTAGAGAAGCTAAAGGGCCTATTTTCAAAAAAGAAGAGATTAAAAAGATAGACAAATTAAAAACCGTAAATAACAAAGAAGATATTAAAAAAACCAAATTAGAAAAAATAAAGCAAACTCTAACAAGCCTTTTAGAAAATAAAGATTTAAATTTTGAAGAACTTTGCCAAGAAAAAATACAAATCGAAAAAGAGATAGAAGCTATTAATCTACTCAAGTTTGAGAAGTTAATGTTAGAAAAACAGCTAAGAGAGCTAAATCATATTATCGAAGACAAAAAAGAGAATGTAAATTTAAATACTTCAGATGAACTGAAAAATATGCTTGCTATATTTGAAAATAAAAAGAAAAGAAGACTTAACGTAAAAAGTCATGTTGATAATTTAAATAAAGAACTCTCCGGTTCAGGCTTAGATTTTGAAAAGGCCATGCTTTATAGAGATTTAATAGATTCAGAAAAACAAAGATTAGAAAAAATAGACAGTGAGATAAGTGAGCTAGAAGAAAAAATAGCTGATTTAGAGAGTAATTGACGTGCAATTGAGTATTTTTGATTTAGATAGAACCCTTCTTAAAACCAATATAAGCTTTAAATTTTATCTGTATCTCTATAAGAAAAATTTTTTTAATAAAAAATCTATTTTTGAGCAGGTTTATTTTTTTATAAGATTTAAGTACTTTAATATGCCTCTAAAAAAGTTGCATGAAATAGTTTTTAAAAGATCTTTAAAAAACAAAAGTTATAAAGATCTTATAAAAAATATTGATGTTTTTTTAGATAAATATTTAGATAAACTTTTTTATCAACCAGCGATCTTAAAGTTACAAAAAGCAATTTTTGAAAAACACTACATTGCAATATTTTCAAGTTCACCTTCTTTTTTGGTTAAGCCTATTGCCAAAATTTTAAAGGTAGATGAATATAAAGCCACAGAGTATTTACTTGATAAGGAAGATAAATTTGATGAAATTGATCTGATAATGGACGGCAATGAAAAAGCTAAGCAAGCTACTTTATTAATGAATAAATTAAAGATCTTAAAAAAAGATGTTATTGTTTACTCAGATAACATAGATGATTTAAAACTATTTGATCTTGCCGCTAAAAAAATCGCTGTTAGACCTTGTTCAAAATTGAGCAAATTATCTAAACAAAACTCATGGGAAATCATATGAAAAATATAGGTTTTTTTGGTGGTAGTTTTGATCCAATTCAATTTGGCCATATCAATCTAGCAATTCAAATTAAAGAAATCTTAAAGCTGGATAAGATTTTATTTTGCCCAACTAATATTTCACCTTTTAAGACTAAAAATCCACCCAAAGCGAGAGCTCAAGATAGATTAAAGATGTTAAAATTAGCAATTGAAGGCCTTAATGGTTTTGAAATTTGTGAAATAGAAATTCAAAGAGAGGATATCTCTTATACTATTGATACTTTAAATGAGATTAAAAGTATGGGCAATATAAGACTCATTGTAACAGATGATGCTTTGAATAGTTTTCATCTTTGGAAAGAGTATAAACAAATTTTAAAAATAGCCACCCTTCTTGTGGGAGTTAGACTCTCTGATATAAATCATTTTAAAAGTGAAAATTTTACTTTATCTAGTAAAAATTTTATTAAAACAAAAATCTTTGAGATCTCTTCTACAGCTATAAGAGAGAGATTAAAAAACAAAATGTATTGCTATCATCTCCTTCCAAAAGAAGTTCTAGACTACATTTATAAGCGTAAGATATACTTGTAGATCAATAAAAAAAACATTTAAAAAAGATGGATCCTATAGAACTAATAAACATTATTGCTCAAATTATTTATGATAAAAAGGGCTTTAATATTTTAGCCTTAGACGTAAAAGGGATTTCGAGCATTACCGATTATCTAATCATTGCAGAAGGTAGTGTCGAGAGACACGTGAAGGCTATCTCAAATGAAATAATAGAAGAGTTAAAAAAGCTAAAAGAAATGCCTTTGCAAGTTGAAGGAAGAGTAGACGCTGATTGGATCGTTATCGATTATTTAAATGTAATGGTGCATCTATTTAAGCCTGAAATGCGAGAACTATATGCATTAGAGCGGTTATGGTCTGAAGGAAAAATTATCGACCTTAAAATAAAAGTTGAAAACCAAGCATAGATATGGAGAAAAGAAGAGTTGTTATAACGGGCATGGGTCTTGTTTCTTGCTTTGGTACGGATGTTGATACCTTTTATGAGCAACTTTTAAAGGGTTCAAGTGGTGTTAAACCTATTACAGGTTTTGATGTGAAAGAGTTCCCAACTCAAATCGCTGCGATGATTGAAGACTTTGATGTAGGCGATTATATGCAAAAGAAAATGGGGAGAAGATCTGATCCTTTTATTCGTTATGCTATGGTTGCTGGTAAAAAGGCTTTAGAACATGCCAAAATTGATGATGAAATTTTAAAAACATTAGATTTTAAAAAATGTGGCGTTATTGTTGGTTCAGGAATGGGGGGCATGAAAAGCTTTTCCGATGGTGTTGAAACCTTGGTTACAAAAGGCTATAAAAGATTAACGCCTTTTTTTGTTCCTCTCATTATTACGAATATGGCAAGTGCTCTCTTAGCTATCGATCTAGGCTTTCAAGGGCCTAACTATTCAATCTCTACTGCTTGTGCAACTTCTAATTACTGTATTCATGCTGCAGCAGATCAGATTAAATATTTTGGCTCTGATATAATGTTAGCTGGAGGTTCTGAAGCTCCAATGTCACCGATAGGCCTCGCAGGATTTGTTCAAGCCAAAACTTTATCACAAAGAAATAATGAACCCACAAAAGCCTCTCGTCCTTGGGATAAAAATAGAGATGGTTTTGTAATGGGAGAAGGTTCAGCTATTTTAGTCTTAGAGAGCTTAGAGCATGCAAAGAAAAGAGGCGCTCATATCTATGCTGAATACTTAGGCGGCAGTTTAAACAATGATGCTTATCATATGACCAATCCAAGAGAAGATGGCGCTGTTGTTGCTAGATGTATGATGGATGCTATTAAAGATGCTAATTTATCAATCGAAGATATAAATTATATCAATACTCATGCAACAGCAACTATAGTTGGTGATCTATGTGAGATTAGAGCTATCAAAAAAACTTTCGGCTCTCATACTAAGAATCTTAAAATTAATGCAACAAAATCGATGATTGGACACTGTCTCGGAGCTGCCGGTGGAATGGAGGCGATAGCAACTATTAAAGCTATTGAGACAAACAAGGTTCATCCAACTATTAATTTAGAGCAGCCTGAAGAAGAACTTGGGGATATTGATCCCGTTGCAAATGCTATGAAAGAACATAAAGTAACAGCAGCATTATCCTCTTCATTCGGTTTTGGTGGACATAACTCTGTTTTGGTCTTTGCCCCATATAAAGACTAAAAAGTATAGGCTAAATAAATGAATTATGAAGAGAGTTTTGGCACAATCCCTTTAAACAAACAAAATGGTATTTGGCAAACCTATCTAGTGAAAAACAAAAGTGGTAATCATTGGGGTTTTCCGAAAGGTCATGCAAATTTATCTGAAACTCAAAAAGAAACCGCTTTAAGAGAGTTAAAAGAAGAGACCAACTTATCTGTACTTAAATTTTTATCTGAAGAACCTTTAGTGGAACAATACTCTTTTAAAAGAGATTCTAATCTAATCGCAAAAAAAGTCTATTACTATCTAGTTGAAGTGTCTTTTGCTGCAAAAATTACATCTGATGAAATCTTAGATGGAAAATGGGTAGAAATATCCAAAGCCAAAGATTTAATTACTTACGATGCATCTAAAGAAATTGCAAATCAAGTTGAAATATTTTTAGAAAAACTATAGTCTTTTTTTAAATCAATTTTAGGAGTTTTTAAATGAACTATTCAATTACTAAAAAACTAGAAATCGATATAATTAAGGATATATGCCAAGTGCTTTTTGGCGCCTTATTCTTAGGGCTGTTTGCAAAAATTTATATTCCTCTTTTTTTCTCACCTATACCTATAGTTTTGCAAAACTCAATTGCACTATCTTATGGATACTTTTTTGGAGCTAAAAAAGGTGCAATTTCAGTTCTACTATTTATTGCTTTAGGTATTTTTGGTCTTCCATTTTTTGCATCTGGCAGTTTTGGCCTTCAAACACTCATGTCTGCAACAGGGGGTTATATTTTAAGTTACTTATTAGCTACGTACTTGGTGGGGATGTGTTTTCAAAAATTTAAAGAGCCAACTTCTAAAAATATCTCGTATATTATCGTATCAGGACATTTATTGGTTCTCTTTGGTGGATTTTTGTGGTTTAGCTTTTTTGTTGGAGTGAAACAAGCCTTTTTGCTTGGCGTTGTTCCTTTTATCGCTACGGATATTTTAAAATCGATTGTTATTACCAAGATGATAAAGCTAAAAAGTGATTATTTTTAACTCTCAACCTCTATGTGAAGAAGGTCCTGGAATATCTTTGCCTAGGGGAGGATTATTAGTTAAATTTTCTAACTCTCTTTCGCTTAGCTCTTTTGCGTCTTGTATGCCCTCTTCTTGACAGCGTTGGAAAGTGTCAGCTGAAGCAGAAATACCTAAATCACCAAAGATGTCAGCAAATTTTTCAGTTTTTCCTTTGGCTGTATCAAAACCAACCTGACTTGTTCTTACTGAATGAACTTGACTTCCGACTCTAAAATCACCCATGTTAATGCCTCCTAAAATTTTGGCTTCCACATATGTAGAGTTATAGTAAAAATTTTATAAATTTGGCAAGAAATATTTAAAAAAATTATAAAGATTATGTTTTCTTATGGAACTTCTTAGAGCAGATCTTGTCTCTTTGGGCATGGATCTTTTTCAAGGAGGGATCTTTTTCAAAATCTTTGATTATAGATATATCGCGGTTTTTTCGGGCAATTAAATTAGCCAGCTCTAGCCATTTAGAGCCATTTTGAAAAGTGGTTAAGATTGTCTTGGTTTTTTTCTCTATCATAATAGTTTAGCCTATTATTACTATTTAATTACTTCAAATTTAAAGATCAATTTTTTTTTAAATAGATGTCCTAAAATAGCAGTTTTTTAGTATTTTAGAGATGTTTTAAAATCGAAAATGGTGTAAAATTGATCCAGTTAAAAAAAACATTTTAGGTTACCGATGCGTTGGTTTATAGTTACTCTTATTTGCTTGCTTGGAAGAATTTTCATTCGTCTGAGATATTCTGTTAAAGTCAAAGGCAGAAAAAAAATTAATAAGAAAAATTTTGATCCGAATATAGGAATCCTTTTTTTACCGAATCATCCTGCTCATATCGATCCTATTTTAATAGGGATGTACCTTTGGCCAAAATTTCAGATGAGACCGATTGTTATAGAATATGTCTTTCGCCAGTCAGGAATCGCTCTGATTATGAAATTAGTTAGAGCATTGTCTATCCCTAATTTTGATACCTCTTTAAATGAGATCAAATTAAAAAAGGCTAAAGAAACCATTCAAGAAGTAATCGATGGTCTTAATAAAAAAGATAGCTTTTTGCTCTATCCATCAGGAAGATTGAAACATACTGGAAAAGAACTTTTAGGGGGATCTTCAGCTACCCATACAATTTTAAGAGAGTGTCCAAAGGTTAATATAGTTTTAATAAGAACCTCTGGGCTTTGGGGGAGCTCTCTTTCCAGAGCATATACTGGCCTGACCCCAGATTTTAAATCTATGGTTAAAAGAGGTCTTAAATGTTTATTAGCTTCTTTGATTTTCTTTATGCCAAGAAGAAAAGTACTGCTTGAAATCGAGATAGCACCTAAAGATTTTCCAGCAGACGGTTCTAGGCTTGAAATAAATAAGTATTTAGAAAATTGGTATAATCACTATCCTATGGATGGCAAAATTGTGAAAGAGGAGATACCAAGCTTAGTCTCTTATAGTCCATTTAAGGAAAAATTTTTAAAACTGCCCAGAGATCAAGGGAAAAAGGCATCTCTTAAAAGAGAGTTTGCTTCTCAGCTCGAAAAAGAAATTTATACTGAGCTAGCGAAAATTGCCAAGATTAGTGAAAACCAAATCAAACCCGATTTGGACTTAGCCCAGGATTTGGGATTAGATTCTTTAGATATAGCAGAAATTATAACCTTTTTAGGGGTAAACTATGATATAGCAGCAATCTATCCGGAAGACATCCCAACTGTGCAAGATGTCTTGGAAGTTGCAGAAGGAACAAAAAAAATTGTTAGAAAACAATTAGAAGAAGTTTCTTTATTTAAATGGCCGGAAGAAAAAAAGAGACCAGAGCCAATCTCACCTCAAGGAAAGACTATTCAAGAAGCCTTTTTAAATACTTGTAAAAGAATGAAAGATCAAGATGCGATAGCCGATGATATCTCAGGTGTTTTAAGTTATAAAAAATTAAAAATAGCAGCCCTGATCTTATCTCAAGAGATAAAACAGTATCCTGGAAAGTACATCGCTATTTTGCTGCCAGCCTCTGTTGGCGCTTATTTGGTGATACTAGCCACCCTATTAGCTAATAAAGTACCGGTTATGCTCAATTGGACGCTTGGACCTAGATACTTGAATCATATGATGGAGGTTACTAATGCTCAGCATGTGATCAGCTCATGGAAATTTTTAGAAAAATTATCCAATGTTGAATTTGGACAGTTATCTAAAAAAATTCATTATTTAGAAGATATTAAAAAAAGAATCTCTAAATGGCAAAAGATATCTGCCTTAATGAAATCGTTTAGTTCAACTAAATCAATCTTGAAAAGTTTAGGTTTAGATAAAGTTTCTGAAAATGATCCTTGTTGTATTTTATTTACCTCAGGGACTGAAGCCGCTCCCAAAGGAGTGCCTCTTACTCATAAAAATATTTTAACCAATCAAAGCGCAGTTATTAAGAGTGTAAAATTAACATCAAACGATATTGTTTATGGAATTCTGCCGCCTTTTCATTCTTTCGGTTTTTCTGTTGCAGGATTATTTCCGATTCTAACAGGTAGTAAAATTGCTTTCTATCCAGATCCGACAGACAGTTATTCTTTAGCAGAAGGTATTCAAAGATGGAAAATTACAATAATGTGTTCCCCCCCAAGTTTTTTAAAAGGAGTTCTTCAAGCTGCAAGCCCTGCGCAACTACAAACAATTAGATGGTTTGTGACTGGAGCTGAAAAAACGGCTAAAGATCTTTATGAGAAAGTTAAAAATTTAGGCGAAGACAAACGTATAGTAGAAGGCTATGGTATTACCGAGTGTGCCCCTTGTATAACGATCAATGATGAAGGTGATCAAAATTTCGGTGTTGGAAAACCTTTAGATAATTTAGAAATACTGATTGTCGATCCTGAAGGCGATAGAGTTTTTGCAAAAGATAAAGAAGGGGAGATTTGTGTTAAAGGTCCTAATGTATTTTCAGGGTATATAGCTGAAAAAAAAGATCCCTTTATTACTATTGATAATGAAAAATGGTATAGGACGGGTGATTTGGGATATTTTGATGATAAGGGACACTTAATTTTATCAGGTAGATTGAAAAGATTTACAAAAGTTGCCGGAGAAATGGTAAGTTTAGGGGCTGTAGAAGAGGTTATCTCAGAAGAGATTATTTCAAGAACAAATATTCAAGCGGATGGACCTATAGTGGCTCTTTGCGCAATAGAAGAAGAGGGAACAAGGCCAAAATTAATACTATTTACAATTACAACAACATTGAATAAAAATGAAGCTAATATGATTTTAAAAGAAGCTGGATTTTCAAATCTTGTAAAAATTTCAGAAATCAAACATATTGAAAATATACCACTGATGGGCACTGGAAAAATCGATTATCGATTTTTACAAACTATGGTTGAGTAAGATATATGAGCCTTTTGACTTATTTACATCTATACAATACTGAAACTAGAAAAAAAGAAAAAATCTTGCCTAAAGATGGCAAAACTCTTCGTATTTATACTTGCGGGCCTACCATTTATAATTATGCTCATATAGGTAATTTTAGAACTTATATCTTTGAAGATCTTTTAAGAAGAGTTTTAAAATACTTTGGGTTTTCTGTTAAACAAGTGATGAATATCACCGATATCGATGATAAAACAATCAATGGAGCTATTGAAAAGAAAGTCTCCTTACATGAGTATACTGAACCTTTTAGACAAGCTTTTTTTGATGATATAACTACTTTAAATATTGAAAAGGCAGAATTTTATCCTAAAGCTACTCAATACATAGAGCAGATGATAGATATCATTGTAAAGTTACTTGATAGAAAAATAGCTTATAAAGGCTCAGATGGAAGTATCTATTTTTCTATTGCTAAGTTTAAAGATTATGGCAAGCTATCTCATTTAGATTTAAAATCTTTAAAAAAAGGAGCCTCTAATAGGATATCTTCTGATGAATATGAAAAAGAAAATGCTTCAGATTTTGTGCTTTGGAAAGCCTACGTAGAAAAAAGAGATGGAGATATCTTTTGGAATAGTCCTTTTGGCAAAGGCCGTCCCGGTTGGCATATAGAGTGCTCTGCTATGGCTCTAAAACTTCTTGGCTCTAAAATTGATATCCATTGCGGGGGTGTTGATAATATTTTTCCTCACCATGAAAATGAAATTGCTCAATCTGAAACCTTCACCAATGAAAAATTCGTTATTCATTGGGCTCATGCAGAACATCTAATAGTTGATGGAAAAAAAATGTCTAAAAGTTTAAACAACTTTTATACTTTAAGAGATTTACTCTCTATGGGTTTTTCAGGTAGAGATATCAGGTATATGCTAATGAATTCTCACTATAGAACTCAACTCAATTTTACTTTTGATGGTCTAAAAGCTTCTAAGGCCTCTATCCAACGTATTTTAGATTTTGCCGAAAGGCTAAAATCCATCAAAGATGAAAATTCTAACAATCTAGTAGAAAAAATCATTGAAAAAGAAAAGAAAAGATTTATTGAATCCTTAACGGATGATCTAAATATTTCTTTAGCCTTGAGCTCACTATTTGATCTAATTAGAGAAATTAATCACCTTATCGATGATAAAAAAATATCTAAAAAAGAAGCTTTAAAAACTTTAAAATTCTTAAAAGAAATAGATCAAGTTTTAGGCTTTATCTTCATAGATAAGAAAGAAGAGATTCCTCAAATCGTTCAAGAAGCGTTTGAAAAAAGAAAAGATGCAAGGAAAAATAAAAATTTTGCTCTAGCCGATGAGCTTAGAGATTTTCTTTTCGATCATGGCTATATCATAGAAGATCTTCCAGATGGAGCCAGGCTAAAAAAGAAATAAGTCCTTTAACCCAAGAATCTTAAATCAATAAGCATTTCTTTTTAACAAATCTTAAAATCAATTTCTATTGATAAAATAATATTCCCTCTTATAAAAGGAGCTAAAAGGTATGAAATTTAATTAAATATTTAAAAAGAGGTTTTTTGAATGAAAAAATTATATAGATCCAGAACTAATAGAAAAATAGCTGGAGTCTGCGGAGGTTTAGCCGAGTACTGGGGCCTAGACGTTACAATCTTAAGAATAATTGTGGTAGTACTATTTTTTATAACAGCGATCTTTCCAGTATTAATTGCTTATTTTATTGCAATCTTATTGATTCCTTTAGAGCCAGAATCCAAAAGTTAAAAAAAAAATGGAATAAAAAAAATCTCTTCACTAACATACAAATTATATTCATTGGTTTTTTAATTTCAAACTGAGAGGAAATAATGAGTGTGTTAAAAAAATCTATCTTAATAGTTTTGTTAATCTTTTGTTTCAAAAGTCTCTCTTTGCAAGCTATCGCTGTTAGCAAGATAGAGGGTGATAAAAAAGTAGTGCTTATCACTGGAGCATCTTCAGGTATAGGGCTTTCTACTGCTAAATATTTAGCAAAAAAAGATTACATCGTTTATGGAGCTGTTAGAAATTTGAGCTCATTAGACACAAATATTAAAAATCTTCACTTTGAAACCTTAGATGTTACAGATACTCAAAGTATTCAAAAAACGGTAAGTAAAATAATCTCTAAAGAAGGTCGAATCGATGTATTAATCAATAATGCAGGATATGCCCTTGGCGGTTCTTTAGAAACTCTATCAATGGATGATATCAAAAATCAGATGGATGTAAACTTTTTCGGCGCAATTCGGATGTGCCAAGAAGTCCTGCCACATATGAGAAAAAATCAAAGAGGTCATATTATCAATATCAGTAGTGAACAGGGTGTATATGGTCTGCCTTATGGAAGTTTATATTCAGCGAGCAAGGCGGCTTTAGAATCTGTATCAGAATCTTTGAGTATTGAACTACTTCCTTGGAATATCAAAGTGTCAATTGTTGAGCCTGGTCAAGTTGCTACCAACTTTGTATTGAAAATGGGCTCAAAAAAACTAAAGGATAATCCATATCAAAAAATATGCGATTTTATGGAATCTTCTCATAATAAAATAACTCAAAAAGAAAAAGCTCTGCCTCCATATCAAAAGCCTGATGAGATAGCTGCATTTTTATATGATATTATGAATGTTACAGACCCTCAACTTCGCTATCAAACCAATAAATTATCTAAAGGCATAGTTTCTATGAAATTAAATGATATCTCTGGAGAAGACTATTTTAAGAAAATGACAATTATGATTCAAGATTTTCAGAAACGTCTTATCAATAAATAAGATGAAATATTGCTTTCTGATATAAAAATCTCCTTAAGTATTAGACGATTCAAATAATATTTAGAATCTGACATTACTTAGACCAAATGAACTTGTTAGAGGAAAATCTATTTTTTCCCTAAGTTTATTTGATCTTAAAAAAAGAGAACCAGCTTCATATAATTTATCAAATGCACAATCTTCATCAATTGGTAAATTAATATTATAGCTATTTTTTATTAAATCATAAATCTCTTCACAGATTAAATTTTCAGAAATCATATTACCTTTTGAGATATACTCATCTCTAGTAATAGCATAAGCTTGAGCAACACTTGTCATATACACAACATTCATTTCATGTAGTAAATCAATTTGCATCAATAGCTTTTGAGCCGACGTTGCACCGTAACTCACGATATCTTCAGATTCATTTCCACTAGTTATATTATAAGTTGAACTAGGAGTTGCTAGCTGGCATATTTTTTGAGTAAGAGCATTAGCTGTATATTGAACTATCATAAAACCAGATAATAATCCTGCTTGATCTTTGTTGTGTATTAAATAAATTGGCAATTTGTTTTTATTCCTAGCTGGATTTAATAAATATGAGATTTGACGTTCCATAGTGATAGCTAGCTTTGCGTTTAATATAGCGAGAATATCCGCTGCTGTTGCTAAATATTCCCCATGAAAATTTCCTCCTGAGAATACACCCCATGAATCTTCGTTAAAATCCAATATTCTAGATGATTGAACATCAGAAGAAATTTCTTCATTTTTAAAAATTAAAGGGTTGTCTGTTATTGCATTCAATTCATTGTTGATAATATCAAATAAAGACATCATTATTTCTAATTTTGGCCCTAAGATTTGGGGAATACAGCGAATACAATAATCATTTTGAACATCATTAATATCTATAAAAGGAGAGTTAACAAAAAACTTTTTAATTATATTTGCGATATCTTTTTGTCCTTTTTGATTCCTAACAGTATGAATACTATCGTAAAAAGCAGCATCTACAGCTCCAATTGAATTATAAAAAAGGCTTTGCAGAGCTAAAAGGTTTTCAAATTCATGAAGATTCTTAATATATGCTATTGATAACATCGAACTCATAAAAGAGGTACCGTTGGTCAAAGCTAAGCCTTCCTTTGCTTTTGGAATAAAAGGCTTTATTTTTGCGGTTTCTAAGGCTTCTTTGGCTGAAATAATTTTTCCATTAAAATGCACTTTTACATCATCTCCTTGCATAGCTCTACCCAATCTTGATAAAAAAGCTAGATCGCCACTAGCTCCTAAAGAACCAGTAGAAGGAATGAGAGGAATAATTTTGGCGTTGATCATATCGAGCAAAGTCTGCAAACTTTCTTCGGAAAATCCAGAATTGCCTTTTGCTAAAGAATTTGCTCTTAGAATCATTGCACCAAGAACAACGTCATAAGAGAGATTAGAACCAATACCAGCATCATGACTTTTAATGATGTTCTCAGAGAGCTTACCAGCATTATCACTTGATACAGTATAATCGCGCAAATCAGCGAACCCAGTGCTAAGGCCATAGACTTTGATTTTATTTGATAGTAAATGTTGAATAAAGGCTCTAGTTTCTTTCAACCTTTCGAGAGAATCTTTACCAATAGTTAGAGTCTGATCATTGTATACCAATTCATAAAAGTCAGAGAGATTTAATTTTTTGCTCTTTGAACATTCAAAAGTACTATTATTTGCAAATAGATAACTTAATAAGAACAAAGAAATGATAAATATTTTCATTATTTTTCCTAAATTTAAATTAGAAAATTAATCTACAGGAATGTTTTTTATTCTACAATTTTAATTGTAGTGACAATACAAAAAATATGAGATTTTATGAAATCTACCCAAAATAAAAGAATCGAAAAAGAAAAAGCTTTGCTTCTATATCAAAGGCCTGAAGATATTGCTGCATTTTTATCTTCGCTATCAAACTAATAAATTATCTAAGGGGAGTAGTTTCTATGAAATTAAATGATGTCTCTGGAGTGGATTATTTCAAGAAAATGACAATGATGATTGAATATTTTCAGAAATATCTTATCAACAAATAAGATTATTTTTTGAAAGTTCGGTTTCGATTAATTTATTAAAAAAGTCTCACAGTTTGTGAGACTTTTATATATACAAAATGCTTTTATAAAATTTTTTGTTAAGTTTGATTATGAGGATTCTTCTGGTTTCATTATTGGAAAGAATATTACATCTCTGATAGAAGTTGAATTGGTAAATAGCATGACTAATCTATCTATTCCGATTCCAACACCTGATGCAGGAGGCATTCCTTGGCAGATAGCTTCTATAAATTCTTCGTCCAGGGGATGTGCCTCTTCATCACCTTCGAGCCTTTTTTTAGCTTGGTTAACTAGCAACTCTCTTTGAATTTGGGGGTCATTTAATTCTGTGTAAGCATTTAAGACTTCAGTGCCGGCTATAAAGCTCTCAAACCTTTCGACTATTTTATCTTCTTTTTCTTTTGGATCTCTATGAAGTTTACAAAGGGGGGTGGTCTCGATTGGGTGGTCGGTTATGTGGTGAGGCTGAATTAATTTATCTTCAACGAGCTCTTCAAAAAGAAGGGCAATTAGATTGCCTCTTGTAGCACCTTTTAGCTTTTCTCTATCAACGGAAGTTTCAAGAAGCTTTTTATGAAGCTCATCATCTGAGAGTTTTTCAACATCTACAGAGCCATATTCTTTAATTGCTTTTTTCATAGAAAGGCGTTTCCAGGGAGTTTTTACATCTATAGTATGTCTGCCAAATTCTATTTTTGTAGAGCCACAAAGTTTTTTAGCTATAGATTCATAGAGTTTTTCTGTAAATTCCATCATATCATTGTAATCCCAATAAGATGCATAAGCCTCAATCATAGAAAATTCAGGATTATGAGTTTTATCTATCCCTTCATTCCTAAAAATTTTACCAATTTCAAATACCTTATTAAAACCACCGATGAGTAATTTTTTTAAAGATATCTCTAGGGCTATTCTTAGATACATATCTTGATGAAGAGCATTGATGTGAGTCTTAAAGGGTTTGGCCTCAGCGCCGCCATAAATATTTTGTAAGATGGGGGTTTCGACTTCTAAAAAGCCGGCTTCATCAAAATAGTCTCTCACCATCTTAATGATTTTAGAGCGCTTAATAAATGTATTAATAACGTCCGGATCTGTAATTAAATCTAACCATCTTTTTCTATATTTAACACCAAGATCAGCGAGGCCTGAGTGTTTGTCAGGCAGAGGAAGCAATGTTTTACAAAGCAGAGTAACCTTTTTGACAAAGATAGTTAGCTCGCCTTTTTGAGTTAGAAAAATGTTTCCTTCAATCCCTAAAATGTCACCTAAATCAAGTTTTTTTTCGATAAATTTGATATGGGACTGTTTATCTTTTGATTTTTCAACATTATATCCAGTAACTTTCGATAGATCTCTATTAAACAGTATTTGAATTTTACCACTCTCATCCTTGAGTTGCGCAAAAGCATTTTTACCCATTGCTCGAAAAAGGATTAGTCTACCGGCAAATTTAACAACTGGCGTCTCTCCAGCGGCAGCATCATCGAAATGACCACACTTTTTTTCAGCATATAAATCATGGAGTTCTTTTGCCATATGAGATGGTTGAAATTTATGAGGGTAGGGCTCAATACCTAAATCTTTAATTTCTTTTAATTTACTTGATCTATTTTGAAATTCTTCTATTTCGTGATAATGAGGGTTTTTTATTTCCATGAGTTTGGCTTTCCTATTTTCATTTTTACTAAAATGGTATATAATGAGGACCTTTTTTTCAATTTGTTAAAATTAAAACATTAAATTAATGAAAAGCTATTTTGTCAAAAAATCAACACTTAAAGGGGAAATTGTATCTCCAAGCTCAAAATCACAAACTATGAGAGCTATTTTATTTGCCTCTATTGCAAGTGGTCAATCTAAGATAAAAAATTTTTTAAAAACTGATGATATTTTAGCCTTTATTGATGGATGCAAGAAATTTGGAGCAAAAATTAAAGTAAAAAAAAACAATTTAGAGATTCTGGGCACAAATAAAAAAATTAAACTTAAAAAAAATGTTATCTTAGATGTTAAAAATTCTGGGATAGCCCTGCGTTTTTTAACAGCTATCTATGCATTGGGGGATAAAAATATTTTAGTAACCGGGGATGAGTCTATTTGCTCAATGAGATCGATGAAACCCCTCATTACCTCTTTAAATGAACTTGGGGCTAAAATTACATCCAAAAAAATGCAAGGGTTTGCGCCATTAGATATAAAAGGGCCATTTAAGGGAGGCTCTATAAAAATTGACGCTAAAGATTCTCAACACATATCATCTCTTTTAATAGCAGCAAGTTTATTAAAAGATCCAATGAAGATAGAAGCTATAAATCCAAAAGAAAAACCTTGGGTTGCTCTAACACTTGAATGGTTAGATAAGCTTAATATAAAATATGAAAATTATAATTTTGAAAAATATGTTCTCTATCCAGCTAAAAAAATTGCAGCTTTTGAATATCTTGTACCAACTGATTTTAGTACTATTTTGTTTCCCATCGTTGCATCTTTAATTACAAAATCTGAGATTAGCATAAAAGATGTTGTTTTTGATGTTTTTCAAAAAGATCAAAAAACTATTGAAATCTTTCAAAAGCTTGGCGCTAAAATTGAAATAGATAAAGTTAAACAAGAAATAAGGGTTAAAAAATCTCACTTGCAAGGAAATTTGGATTTAGATGTAGACGATTTTATAGATTCAGTGCCGATACTTGCTGTATTTGGGTGTTTTAATGATGGTAAAATAGTTTTGAAAAATGCTCAAAATGCTAAAACAAAAGAGTCCAATCGCTTATCTACCATAACCGTGGAGTTAAAAAAAATGGGCGCTAAAATTAAAGAGACAAAAGATGGGTTAGAGATTGAAAAATCTATTTTAAAACCAGCTATTGTAAACTCTCATAAAGATCATAGAATAGCTCTTTCTCTTGTTATTGCATCTTTAGGAACAGATGGAACGCCTTGTGTTATTGAAGATATAGATTGTATTTCTAAAACCTATCCCAATTTTAAAAAAGATTTTCAAACTTTAAAAGCCAAAGTCCTATGAATATAATGCTTATTGGTTTTAAAAATTCTGGAAAAACAACCATTGGAAAAAAGCTTGCTTCATTTTTAAATAAAAAGTTTTTTGATATCGATGAAATAATTGAAGAGCTTTTTTACAAAAAATATGAAAAAAATCTAAAAGTTAGTCTGATATTTAATTTTTTAAAGAAACAAAAATTTAAAGAAATTGAAACTGAGGCTATTTTATCTTTAAAAAATATAAAAAATGCTGTGATAGCTACCTCTGGTAGTTTTATATTAAATGAAGACAATTTCAATATTTTAAAAAATCTAACAAAAATAGTTTATCTAAAGGTTTCTAAAGAGATATTAAAAAAAAGAGTTCAAGAAGATAAAGAGAATACAATTTTTAAAAATGATAAGTTTTTTGAAAAAGAATATGAAAAAAGAAAAGACTTATATAGTAAAAAAGCCTTTTTTACCTTGCAAGCAGATGATATTAATTTTGATGAGATTCTAAGAATAATAAAAGGAAAAATCAATGAGTAACTCTTTTGGTAAAATATTTAAAATCACTACTTTTGGCGAATCTCATGGACCCGTTATCGGAGTTGTTATCGATGGGTGCCCATCTCAATTAGAAATCACAGAAGAAGAAATTAATTTAGAACTCAAAAAAAGAAGACCTAATAGCTCTAATTTTGTTTCAAGTAGAGATGAAAAGGATGTTGCAAGAATTGTATCAGGAATCTTAAATGGGAAAACAACTGGAGCACCGATTTGTATCATTATTGAAAACAAAGATATTAAATCATCCTCTTATGCAAATATTAAAGATGTTTTAAGACCATCTCATGCAAATTTTACCTATCTTAAAAAATATGGTATTTTTGATCATAAAGGAGCCTCTAGAGCTTCTGCAAGAGAAACTGCGGCTAGAGTTGCTGCCGGAGCGGTGGCTAAAAAGATTTTGAAAAAACAAAAAATTGAAATTTTTGCCTATGTTAAAAAAATTGGTAATATTACAGCCAATGTAGGCGATGATGATCTTTGTAAAATTGATCAAAGCCCGATTCTTTGTCCAGATATTGTCGCGACAAAAAAGATGATGGAAAAATTAATAGCTATCAAAAAGGAAAAAGATTCAATAGGTGGGGTTGTTGAGTTTGTTGTAAAAAATGCAGAATCTTTAGGAGATCCAATCTATGATAAATTAAGTGCAAAGCTAGGATCTGCAATGATGAGTATTCCAGGAGCTATTGGTTTTGAAATAGGGGATGGTTTTTTAGGAGCTCAAAAAAAAGGATCAATAAGAAATGATCGCTATGAGATGCAAGATGATAAAGTTATAACCAAAACCAATAATGAAGGTGGTATTTTAGCCGGCATTTCAACTGGAAGAGATATTATTGCAAGGGTTGCTTTTAAACCAACATCATCTATTGGCAAAAAGCAAGAGACAATCGATATCTACGGGAAAAAAATATCTTTTACTCTTCTCTCATCTAGACATGATATTTGTATAGCAATCAGAGCGTGTATTGTAGTTGAGGCTATGTGCTCATTAGTCCTTGTAGATTCTTTACTTTTAAATAAAATAGCCAAGTTGGACCATGAAAAAGCTCATAGTCAATCATAAAAATCTGAGTTACCCTATCTTTTTTAAAAAAGGTCTTTTAAATGATTTATTTATAGTAGATTTTTGTCTCAAATTATCTAATTCTATAGTGATTATTACTCATAAAAGTATTGAAAATTCTTTAGCCAAACCTATTTTAGAAAAATTTAGAAAAAAAAATATAAAGGTAAAACTTATTAGTTTTTCTGATGGAGAAAAGAATAAAAGCAGAAAAACCAAAGAACTAATAGAAGAGCAAATGCTTAAAAATAATTTTACAAGAAAGACTTTGATCATAGCAATCGGAGGTGGGATAGTACTTGATATGGCCGGTTTTATTGCAGCCACCTATATGAGAGGAATCCCTTATGTTTCAATTCCGACAACTCTGCTTGCTATGGTTGATGCCTCGATTGGGGGTAAAACAGCGATCAATAGCAAATATGGAAAAAATTTGATCGGGGCTATTCACCATCCTAAAGGGGTGTTTATGGATTTCGAAGTTTTAGAAAACTTAGCAAACAAAGAAACAAAAAATGGTCTCACCGAGATGCTAAAACATGCTCTTATTTTGAAAAAAAAATATTTTTATGATCTTTTATCTGCTGAAAAGATTACTCAAGATTTGATAGTTGAGAGCGTAAAAATTAAAAAAGAGATTATTGAAAAAGATGAAAATGATTTATCGTTTAGAAATATTTTAAACTTTGGTCATACAATTGCTCATGCACTCGAGATGAGCTTAGAGTATAAAATATCCCATGGAGAAGCTGTAGCAATAGGTATTCTAGTCGAGAGTTTCATCTCTTATAAAATGAATTTCTTACCTTTAAAAGAGTTCAATGAAATCAAACGTTTTATGGAAATAAAAAAATTAATACCCCATTTTTTTAAAATACCAAAAGATAAATTCATTGATGCTTTAAAGAGGGATAAAAAAAATATTGATTCTATCAATCGTTTCACTTTATTAAAAAATATCGGTAAATCAATAAATAATGTTGAAATTATTAAAAATCATGTAGTAAACTACATGTTTTTTGCTTATGGAGGGCTAAATGAAGGGTAATCAAAATTCGGGTATGTTAACAGCTATAATTACAGGACCTGATCTTTTTTCAGCAAAGAGACAAATCAAAAATGCGAAACAAGCTGAGGCAATAGAGATAAGATTGGACTATCTTGATTCTATAGATTTGGAAAAAATCAAAAAACTTCAAAATTACACTGATAAAAAAATCATCTTTTCCCTCAGAAACAAGGAACATGGTGGTAAATATCTCCAACATGATAAGAAAAAATATTTTGATTTAACCAGACTGTTTTCTTTAAAACCTGATTTTTTTGATCTTGAACATGATACTTCTTTAGAATTCATGGAAAAAATGAAAAATTTATACCCTGATATCAAAATTATTTTTTCATATCATAATTTTAATTATACACCTGATAATTTGGATGAAATTTTACAAAAACTCAAAAAAAATCCCCATGCAACTTTTTATAAAATTGCAACTTATGCAAAAAGTTCAATCGATGCTCTTAAAATACTTGAATTTATTAAAAATAATCAAAATGAAAATCTGATCGCTATTCCAATGGGAGAAAATGGCTCTTTTGTAAGAGTTGTATCTAATATCTATAACAATAAAATAACTTATGTTTATGTCGATAAGAAAAATGCTTTAGGCCAAATTTCAATAGATGATATGACGAATGTGTATTCGATAAAAAATATCAATTCAAATACCGATATCTTTGCACTTTTAGGTTATCCAACGGGACAAAGCTTTAGTCATGTTTTTCATAATTCAGAGTTTTTGAAACAAGAAAAAGATGCAGTCTATGTAAAAATAAATCTTCAAGGACATGAATTGCCAATTTTTTTCTCTTTTGTGAAAAAATTTCCATTTAAAGGTTTTAGCGTAACGATGCCTCTAAAAGAAAAGATTTTATCATTTATCACAGAAGATCTAGCAAATGTTGATTCTATCAATACTATTATAATCAAGGATGAAAAGTTGCTTGGTTACAACACAGATGGAGTCGCTGCTTTAGATGCGATAGAGAGAAAGATGAAAGTTAAAGATAAAAAGGTTCTTCTTCTTGGAGCTGGTGGTGTTGCTAAAGCAATTGCGCATGAAGCTATAAAAAGAAAAGCAAATCTTATTGTTTTAAATCGCAATCAAACAAAAGCATTTGATCTAGCCTCTAAACTTCAATGTAGAGCTTACTCTTTAGATAAAATCTCTGAGGTTATGCGAGAGGGCTATGATGTGATTATTAATGCTACATCATCAAGCAGAGAAAATATTAGCATTGTCCCTTTTGAAAGATTGGTTCCTGGCACAATTGTTATGGATGTTGTTGCAACACCTGTTGAAACTGTTTTGCTTAAAAATGCTCAAGATAAAGGCTGTTTAGTGATATATGGGATGGAAATGTTTATCAATCAAGCCAAAAGACAGTTTGTTTAAAAGAAAGTTGAGATTGGGTCTATATCTATAAATAGATTTACTCTGCTCGGGAGAATTAGCTCTTTTTTCGTTTTGTTTATAATTTCAGTGAGATAGATCATTTTTTTACCTCTGATTAGAAATTGGAATCTAAAGACATCTTTTACTTTTGCTCTGCCAGAAGGGAGCACGGGATGGATCTTATAGTTTGAGCTTAGATTGTTGATTAGTTTATCTCTAAATTTTTCTGCAAAGTATTTTGCTTTTTGTTCATCAGAGGATGAAATCGCGATTTTTGCTATCTGAGAAAAAGGGGGGTAATCAAAGGCTTTTCTGTTTTCAATCTCTAAATTATAAAAACTTAAATAATCTTGTTTGGCAGCAAAGCCTATAGCTTCATTTTGAGGCATATAGGTTTGAATAATTACCTCTCCAGAGAGTTCTGCTCTACCCGCTCTTCCGCAGGCCTGTGTTATTAATTGAAAAACAGTTTCAGCGGATCTAAAGTCAGGGATATTTAAAGCACCATCGGTATTCAATATACCAACGAGCGTTACGGATGGGAAATGAAGACCTTTTACAATCATTTGAGTACCGATTAAAACATCAGCTTTACCAGCTTTAAATTGCTTGAAATATGTTTCGTGACTATTTTTAGAGCCTGTTGTATCTCTATCGACTCTAATTGTTCTAATGTTTGGAAAAATTGCATGCAAAGCGCTTTGGATGTGTTCTGTTCCAAAACCCTTATATTTTATATATTCAGAGCTATTGCAGCTTGGGCAATTTTTATGAACATGAGATTTGTAACCACATAGATGACAGGCTAGAAGATTATCCTTTTTATGATAGGTGAGAGTGATATCACAATGTTTGCATTTAAATACGTAAGAACAATTTAAACAGTGTAACGATGTGTTATAACCTCTTCTATTTAAAAAAAGCAGAGTCTGTTCTCCTTTTTCGCATCTTTTTTCAATAGCTTTCAAAAGATCTAACGAAAAATAACTTTTCGATTTTTTGATTTCATTTGTCATGTTTATTACTTTGACAGTAGCAAGCGTTGCCTTGCCAACACGTTTGGGTAAAGTGCTTAAGATGTATTTATTTTTCAAAGCATTATAATAGCTCTCTATAGATGGGGTAGCGCTAGCAAGCACAACCGTTGCATCTACATATTTAGCTCTCATAATAGCTAGATGTTTAGCGCTATAGGTTGGAGCTTCTTCCGTTTGTTTATAAGACGAGTCATGCTCTTCATCAATAATTATCAAACCGATATTTTGAATAGGACAAAATATGCAGGATCTAGCTCCTATAACTATTTTAGCCTCGCCTGAGTGAATGCTCTTCCACGCTATATTTTTTTCACCTGAACTTTTTTTGGAATGCAGTACTGCAATTTTTTCTTTAAAACGAGATCTAAATCTTTCGATAGTTTGAGAGGTTAGAGCAATTTCTGGAACCATCATGATAGCGGTTTTATTTAACGCTAGCGTTTGTTCAATAGCCTGCAGATAGATCTCTGTTTTACCGCTACCTGTTATTCCAAAAATCAAGTGGGTTTCAAACTTATTTTTTTTTACACTTTCTACAATTTTATCAAGCGAAACTTTTTGATCATTATTTAATTTTTTGGGCTTTGTCTGAAAAAATTCAGCATTTTTTAAAATGTCTGTTTCATCAGCCAAAACTTTTTTGGAAATAAAAACCTTTTTTCTAATTAAGCTATCGATTGGGGATCTTGTAAGATTTGTTTTAGATAATAGATCAGTAAGTAAAATGCCTTTTTTTACTTTCAATAAAAATTCAATAGCTTTGGCTTGCTTTAGACCTTTTTTTGAGACCAGCAGATCTTGCAATATTTTTATAAGCTCTTTTTTTGTTTTGTTAGAAGAAATATAAATACTATATTTGGGATTTATCTCATCTCTTATGCTAGATGGGATTATAAATTTAAAAATTTTAGATAAAGATGTGCAATAATATTTAGACATCCAAAAGGCAAGTTTGAAAATGTCTTTGGAGATAACCTCTTTTGAGATGAGTCTATTAATTTTTAAAGTTTTATTGATAGTTGTATGGCTTTTTAATGATATTACAAAGCCTTTTTTTAGCCTTCCTCTCAGTGGCACTTCAACTAACATGCCTTCTTTTATTTGAGATAGCATTTCTTTTGGAATTGAGTAGTCTAAAGATTTACCAATATTGCTTTCTAATATTACGGCTGCAATAGTCTTATTTGTCATTTTTTATATTTTGTATTTTTAGTTTTAAAGCTTGAAAAAGTGAAGATTTCAAAGTTGGCTCTTTAAAATATAGTGATATATCCGGGAGTAAAAAAAGAGGAATATCATTTAGATATTTTTCATTAAGAGAGGGCTTTTCTTTGTAATGTTTTCTAAGATTTGGAAGTTCAAATATCGTATAGTCTGCAGAGATAATCAAAAACATTTCCTTTTGAGATAGAAAAATATCCCAATTATTTTCTTTTTCTATCAAATAAGCCGAGACCACTTTAGATGGGTAAAAATAAATATCTAAAGCAACTGATAATTTATCTAAAAATTTGTAAAACTTTTCATTTTCTCTGTAAGCTAAGATTGTAATATTAGCCGCGATATTTTTTAGCTTATATTTTTGAGATTTTTGTTTTGCTATTTTATCATCTAATGGTTTTGCTAAAGACATTGATGGAAATATTTGGGCAATATCTTTTTTTATATCATTAAAAGAATCATCAAAAACTTTTGGTTTGTTATCTAGGATAATCTTTTTTGTATCGAGAGGTGGTTTAACAGGTTCTGGCTTTTTTGGTAGCACAAAAGTTTTATCGTCTTTTATTTGAGAAGTTTCTTTGGTACTTGGTTTTAAAGCCTCTTTTTGAGGCTGGGTGCTATCTGGGTTTTTTTGGGTTATATCTTGTGTTTTTTGAACCTCTTTAGAAGATAAAGATGGGTTTTGAGTGGGAGATATTTGCTTGATAAATCCAACATTATATTTTTTCTTTTCAATAAGATTGGGAGTGCGAGGATTTGATTTTTTTCTTGCATTTTGCATATCTTTTTTAAAAAAATCAGAATTAGAATCTATAAATATTGTATCTGAGTTTTCTAAAAAAGAGATGGTGTCTTTAACGAGGGTTTTATATTTTTTTAGATTAGACATATTTACTTAACTTTTTTTTCTATCATATACCATGGGGAAAGAAAAAAACAAATCTAATCAATCGATAGTAGATCATCAATAAATTTTTTCTCATCGAAAGAGGCGATATCTTCTAACCTTTCACCAACACCGATCCATTTTATTGGAACCTTAATCTCCTTTTGAATAGCCAAAACAATACCACCTTTGGCAGTGCCATCTAACTTGCTCAAAAAAATAGAAGATATTGGCGTATAAGAGTTAAATGCCTTAGCTTGATCTATTCCATTTTGCCCAGTTGTTGCATCGATGACTAAAAGTGTTTCATGAGGAGCCTCTTCGATGACTTTGTTAGATACCCTTTTTATTTTTTCTAGCTCTTGCATGAGATTGGTTTTGGTATGAAGCCTGCCAGCTGTATCGATAATTACAACATCTACATCTCTAGCTTTAGCAGCTGATAATCCATCAAAGACTACAGATGAAGGATCTGAACCATGTTTAGAGCTAATAATATCAACGCCAATTTTTTTAGCCCAAAGTTTTAACTGATCGACGGCGGCTGCTCTAAAAGTATCTGCAGCTATTAAAAGTACCTTTTGATTTTGATCGTGGTAATATTTAGCTATCTTAGCAATGGAAGTGGTTTTTCCAGAACCATTTACGCCAACAATCATCACTACATGAGGTTTTTTCATCTCAATCTCTTCGTATGGATGAACATCTTTTAAAAGTTCTTGTTTTATTTTTTCTAAAAGTTTTTCTGGTGTAATATCTGACTCTTTTTTCATAAACTCTTTTAGCTTATTTGTTAAATCTACAGATATCGTAACACCTAGATCAGATTCATAAAAAAGTTTTTCTAGCTCTTCATAGAGATTAACATCATATTTTTTGGAAAATAAAGCTGTTAATTTCTTGCCAATAGAGATCCTCTTTAAAGAATAAAGGGCTTTTTTGATTTTGGATTTGAAAAATTTAAACATTTCTAAAAATATTTTTTTTTCTTGATTGAAATCACATTGTATCACATAACAAAAATTAAGAAAAAGAGAATAAAAAAATGAAAATGCGCTCAAAAATTCCTATTCGCATCCATCACTTTTTTTGGATATTTGCAGCTCTGATCGGTTTTTTGATGTCTCAAAGCCTTATTGGCACTCTTATCTGGATAGTGATAATTTTTGTCTCAGTAATAGTACATGAGCTTGGTCATGCTATTATGGCGCTCGTTTTCAAACAAAATCCAAAAATCGAGTTAATTGCTATGGGAGGATTAACTTCCTATAAAGGAGATAAATTAAAATATTGGCAGCAATTTTTAATAGTCTTAAACGGCCCTCTTTTCGGAATCTTTTTATTCTTGATAGCAACTTTGATTTTATGGCTAAATTTTTTTACAAATCCAACGCTTGTTGGAACTATTAAAATCTTTCAAGTTGTAAATTTGTTTTGGTCTATAGTAAACCTACTTCCCGTTCTGCCAATGGATGGGGGACAGCTCCTCAGAATAGTTCTAGAAGCTATCTTCGGTATTAGAGGTTTTAAAATAGCACTCTTAATAGGATTTATCATTGCAGCTGCGATCGCTCTTTTTTCATTTGCCGTTAGATACTATCTTTTAGGGGCTCTATTTTTTCTTTTCGCTTTTCAAAGTTTTGATATGTATAGAAAATCTAAAAATATTACGCCATCAGATAGAGACGATACCTTAGCCGAAGCATTCGCTAAAGCTCAACTTCTCATGCAAGAGGGTAAAAAAAGAGATGCTCAAAAAATCTTAGAAGATCTAAGAGGTAAAACTCATCAGGGACTCATTTTTACTCAAGCAACTCAGTTATTAGCTTTTTTATATTATGAACAAAAAGATAATAAAAAAGCCTATGAATATCTTCTATCTGTTAAAGATAGGCTCCAGGAGGATGCCGTTTGTTTACTTCATAAACTTGCTTTTGAAGAAGATAACTACCAAATAGTTAAAGATCTATCTGCTAGTTGTTATAAGTTAGCTCCAACTAAAGAAGTGGCCCTTATCAATGCCAGATCATTTGCAATGCTTGGCGATGCTAAACCTGCCGGTGGGTGGCTTAGAACGGCTAAAGAGTTCGGTCAAATAGATATCTCTAAAATTATAAATGAGAAATATTTCGAAAAAATAAAAGAAGACCCAATTTTTAAAAATTTCTTCAGTAAATAATTAACTTCAGCTCCAAATATATCAATCTCAATCATCTGTTTTCAACGGAGAATATTTCTGTTATCCTAAATAAAGGCACAGTTTGCTTTTTTTTCGATCATTTTTTTGTCAAAAAAACTTGTTCATAAATAGCATATGGCTTTTTATAATAACCTGCCCATTCATTGTCTCCATAGGAAAAATGCCACCATTCTCCGTCGAATGGGGCAAATCCAGCTTGTACCATAATTGATCTTAGTAGCAGCCGATTTTTTTGTTGAACATCTGTGATCTGTTTTGAAAAAGGTTTTATTTTTTCGCTATCGCTAAAATCTGCTATTTTAGTGCCCATATCAAGTGTTTTACCTTCAACTTGAATAGTCAGATCAATTGCACCTCCAGTTGGGTGTCCAGCAACTTTGGGGACAGCTATCAATTGGTGAACCATTTCAAATAACTCTTCTTCTTCTAAAAAATCATATTTCTGTTTCATTAAATCACACTGTTCACAAAAATATTTTTGTTGAACATCAGGATGCCGATAAGCATAGACAAGTAAAAGTTTGGCGTTAGGTAGAACCTTTTTGAGGAAATCAGAGGTTTTTTTTAGCATTTGAATGCAACTTTTGCGAAGGAAAAAACTCTTTTTTGTATATGCATACATATCAGATTGTTGATATCTAGCTAATACCTCTGGTAAATATTGCGCAATGTCAAGAAGCTCTTCTTCACAATCTTTTATAAGAATATCTTTTAAATCTCTATAACATACCATATTTTTTAACGAAGTTAATAATTCTAAATTATCATTTGTTATAATGTCTTTCCCAGCTTGTAGTTTGTAAGGACGAGCATCTTCGAGGGCTATATCCTTTTCATTCCATTCAAAAGGTATAAATCTGATAGTGATTTGACCTTTTGTAAATGATGGTTTTTCTATTCTAAGCATTTCACAAACATTTTTTTGAAAACTTTTTAAGTTATCTTCATTTTTGTAATACAGATCCTCATCATTGGGTAATAAAAAAACAATGTTTATACTATTTCCAGGCTTGAATTTGTTTTCTTCAAGAATTTTACGAATAAGAAAATAACCTTCCAAATATCGAAGAGTAGAATAAGATTTTTTTATTGATATATTAGATCTAGGAGGTTCTTTTGCAAGCTTCTGTGCACTTGCCTTCGGAATAAAGAATCGCTTTTCCCATATAACATCATTAATATATTTTTTTAGTTCTTGTGAGTTGCTCTTTATAAATTGAAAAAAATCGGCTGAATATAGAAATTTAATATCAGGGCATTTAAGATTTTTAATTTTTTGTATTTTTGATGATATTCTTAATTTTGTCTTATCACATTTTTGATTAAGTAATAACCATTTTTCAAGATCATAAAGAAAAAATGTAGGGTCCCCACATTTAGGTTCGTCTCTTATGGGTCTTATCAGATCATCTCGTAAATATTTAAACCAATCAACTCTGAGCTCTTTTTCAATGAACCAGGTGATCACTTGCGGATTAGATAATTGTTGTATTTCATCTATTAATTGCTTTTTAGATTTAATTATTGGACGGAATTGAACTAAAAGTTTAAGTTGATCATCCTCTTTAATATTGAGGGGATCGTTATTTTTTATTTTAGATATTTTAGACATAATTATTCTCCTTCTTGTTTGTTAAAAACTAATTTACAAAGTTTATTTGAAACAATCTCGAGAGGATCTATGATTTTGATCTTTGGGTTATTTCTAGAAAAATTGTTCATCAGGACAGATAGTTCCGTACAACCAAGTAAGATTCCATCGATATTTGGATCTTTTTTAATACTTGATAAAATAAAATTTTTGAGACATCTACGATCTTGAAAAGAAAAGACTCCGCTTAATATTTTTTTTATCAACCCTTCTATCCACTGTAGATCTTTCGGTGACAGAAACTTAGTTTTTGCAAAATTGTAAAGACCTTTAAGCTTTGATGTTTTAGTGCAAAGAACCAAAACTTTAGATAGATTTTGTTCCAATATAAATGTTTTTGTTTCTCTAATCAAGTCGATCAGTTTACTTCGGTAAGTCTCATTGATAAAGCCATGAAGAGTATTGCAAGCAATTGTAATATAATCCATACCACTATTGTTTAGAAAATCTAAAGCTTCTTTAAGTTGCTTAGCCACTCTCTTTTCATCTTGCTCAAAAGAGAGTGGTTTAAGCATTTGAGCAAACGGGTAGTTCAACAAAATTATTTTTGGAAAATCAAAATCATTAATACATTTATATTTTTTTTGGCAGATTGTGATAATTTTTTGCATAAGTAAAACACCTGCCATGGGTCCTGCCCCGCCAATGATCCCAATTGTTTTTTTTCTTTTATTTTGCATATCTAATCCTCCTGAATTTGTTTGGCATAAGCTTTTTGAGAATCGATCTGTCTCCCTATCATATAACCAATAAAGCTTAGGGATATTGTCAGCACTTCTTTAGGAATTGGCACAGAGATAAATCGGAAAACACCAAAACCTATAGCTCCCGAAGCCATAGATAAATAAGCTCCAAGACGCGATGGATTTTTTGAGAGCAAAGCTGCAATAATTGGGACAAATAGGATGCAAACAGAAAGCTCATAAGCAAGCATCAACATGGTAACAACATTATCAAATATATAAACAAGACCAAGAGATCCAAGACCTGTTATTAAGGTTAGCATTCTGGATATCCTGACTTGGTTTTTTTCTGAGATTTTTTTTGAAACTAGAAAATCATATGATAGATTTGAACCTATAGAACAAAGAATGGAATCTGCTGTTGATATTACTGCCATAAAGATAGCCCCCATAAATAGAGTTGCAACAAGCGGATTTGTTAGAGCTTTGACAGATTCAATTAGAATACTTGCATTACCCAAAGCTTGAATACCTAATTTTTTTGCGAGGACACCAAAATAAATAGCAATGCTAGAACTCGCTAAAAGAAGAATTCCAGCAACTATTGCCGAAGCGGAAATTACTTTTGGTTTTTTTGCTGCAAAACATCTTTGTCCCATATCCTGTTCGATGAGCATGAAAAGAAGGGGCATAAAAAGCCAAGTTACCCATGGGACTGATGAAATTTCCATGTTTTGGGATACTTGCGGATTAGATATCGCTATGTTAGAAAAATTAATAGAAAAAAATGCAAAACCTAATGTGATTAGAATAAATAAGGCTTGCAATATATCAGTATTTACAACGGCTTTTAATCCGCCCATGACAGTGTATGCTATTAGTATAGCCCAGAAAAGAATAAATATAATTGGCGATTGCAAATTCATACCGATAAAAAATTTTTGAGCAGCAATTCCTTGAGCTACCAAAATAAAAAACAATGCCACAATTGATAATCCAGAAGCTAAAAATCGTTGATGACGAGATTTATAAATTTTTTCAAAAATTTCAGCTATTGTAGAAATATTTAATTTTCGTAATTTTCCTCCAAAGCCCATGCCAAGAGCAAATAGACCCAGACATGCTCCTAGAGGATAAAAGAGGACAATCCAGCCTTTTTGATAAGCTTCTTGAGCAGCACCTAGAAGAGATCCTCCTCCAACCTGGGTTGCCAAAAGGGTTAAGCTCAGTTGAAAAAAATTAAGCTTTCTACCCATTAAAAAATAATCATCATTTGTCTCAACGTCTTTGGATGAACGCTTTCCTATCCAAATATAGATACTCCCCAATAGAGCTATCATTACTAAAAAAAATGGAATATTCATATAAAAATCCTGTATTTTTATGGTTAATTTAAATTTTTTATTTTTAGAAATAGATATTTAAGAAGTGATATAGATTCTATAAATCTACTTAAGCAAATAATATGCTACTTCTTTAACATCAAGTTTTCTAAACAACTTTGTTAAAAAATAAAATTTAATGAATTAAATGATGATGATGAGAATGTGAAAAAAAAGAATTAAATGAAAAAATAATAAATAAATTAGTAGAGTCTTTTGTTAAATCAAAAGACTTACTAGAAATGTTTGTCTTTGATACTTTCATGTTTTTTCTCCTTTGTGAGACATAGTGTCTCTGAAAACTACAGTTATTATATTTGTATTTCTAAATATTTGTCAAAGCTTAATATAGAAGAACAGTAGCTGTTGTAAAAAGTTTTTTTGAAAACAATTATTAACTATTCTTTTTTTTAATATATTTTATGTTCTTTAATAAACTTCAATTTCATATATAATAGTTAGCAAAAAGGTGGGAATATCATGGTTGCAGCTGTTCAAAATACCACTATAACTCCTCAAAAAGGTTTTATATCAAGTTCTTTAGATACCGTTGCGTGTAAAGTCAAATCTTTAATGCACCTTATTGTGAAAGTAGGTCAACACCTCGCTTCTTTAACATCTTTTGTATTTGTATTTGGAGCTATATCAACTTTTATAAGCGTAGGTGCAACGCCTTTAGCTTTTGGCCTGACAGCTAGTGCAATAGCAAGCTTTGGCGTCTCTAAACTTTTAAAAAGTGTCAGACAAAATTTTGGAATAATAAAAAATCCTAAATATAACACAGCTGATCTTGGGCTTTTAAAAGATA
>JAAKFJ010000010.1 GCA_011064745.1 Candidatus Anoxychlamydiales bacterium
ATGCTACCCCCTGTTCCCGCTGCATAAGCAATCATTTGCCACAGCGTAGAATCGGGTGGATAAGTCGCTAAATCATACATACCCATAGTCGCTGCAACGAGAGGAACGTTATCGACAATGGAAGATAAAAAGCCAATTATAGTTGCGACAACAGCTAGATTACCGATATGAACATCTAAAAAGACGGCTAAATTTTTTAAAATACCAACAATTTCTAAAGAGTTGATAGCGAGCAGTATTCCTAAGAAAAATAAAACTCCAGAAATATCTATTTTAGCTAAGACATAAGGCACTCGAAGATGATGCCTACTTTCATATTTATGATGCATAATATCGGTTACTATCCATAAAACAGCCAAACCGATGAACATCCCCATGAAAGGCGGAAGATTGGTAAAATAGCGAAAAATAGGCACAAAAACCAGAGCTAATATACCTAAATAAAGAACTGTTTTTGCTCCAGGTTCAACTTTTGATCTATTTAATTTTTTATGAGAAAGAAAAAATTTACCATCTAGTTTTAGCCCTAGTAAAACAAGTGTTACAATTAGAGAAAAAGCACTTGGTAAAAACAAAGATTTCATAACAGCTAGAGCAGTAACATTACCTTTTATCCAAAGCATGGTAGTTGTTACATCACCAATGGGCGTCCAAGCGCCTCCAGCATTGGCAGCAACAACAACTGTTGCACCCAATAGCCTTCGATCCGAGGGTTCTGGCAAGAGTTTTCTTAAAAGAGATATCATAACAATGGTTGTCGTTAAATTATCTAAAATAGCTGATAGAAAAAAAGATATAATAGCTATTATCCACAAAAGTTTTCTTTTAGATTTAACCGATATTAAATTAGCAATCATTTTAAAACCGTTGTGAGAATCAATTAGCTCAACAAGCGTCATAGCACCTATTAAAAAGAAAATAATTTGAGAAGCATCACCTAGATGAGATTGAATATCACTAGTTTTAAAAAAAACAAGACCATTTGAAGTAAAAAGTATAGCCCAGGTTAAAACAGCCATTAAAAGAGCTGAAGCTGTTTTATTAACTTTGATATTATACTCAAATATTATGGCTAAATATCCGATTAAAAAAACTACTATCATTAAGGTGAGCATAAAACTTTATTTTTTTTTAGATTTTCTATATTGTTATTGTTTTATTAATTAAATGCAATTTTCACATAACACTTAACTATAAGTTAGAGACTTGAGTCCAATTTGGATAATATCGTGCATTCTGATAAGACCTAAAAGGTTTTCATTTTCAATAACCGGAATAATAGTTATTTGTTTTTTATTCTCCATTTGGCGCATAGCATCGATTGCAAGATCATTGGGAGAGATGAAAATAGGAGAAACAATCATAATATCTTTCATTTTTTTATTAAAAAAATCTAGAGTCTTATTTTGCATCAGACGTCTGAGATCCCCATCCGTAAAAATACCTTTTAATTTTTTTGCTTCATCAACGATCAAAAGCGCCCCGCATTTTTTTGAAGAAAGAATATGAATCACATCTTTAATTAAATCATCTTCTGAGCAAAGAGGTAGATCATCATTTTTAATCATTAAATCTTTAACTTTCAAAGATATTTGCATACCGATAGCACCAGATGGGTGATTTAGGGCATATTCTTTTAGAGAAAATTTCTTTTTTTGCATTAAAGCAACAGTTAAAATATCACCTAAAATCATTTGAATGGTCGTCGATGTTGTCGGCGCTAAATTATAAGGGCAAAGCTCTTTTTCAAGTGGCAATTCTATAAAGTAATCTGATTGTTTAGCCAGACTTGATTTGGCATTTGAGACAAAAGATATAACTTTGGCTCCTCTTTTTTTTATATGAGGGATGAGTTTTAAAAGCTCCCCTGTTTCTCCACTTCTAGAAAAAGCGATGAAAACATCATCTTTATGGATTAGGGCAATATCTCCATGCAAAGCATCGATAGGAGGTAAAAACATCGCCTTTGAACCGGTAGAGAGCATTGTTAGAGCTATTTTTTTAGCTACGATCGCACTTTTACCAATGCCACTAAAAATTATGTTATTTTTAGCACTTACTAAAACATCTAAAATAACATTTGCTTTTTGAATATCTAGATTTTCGAAAAAAAAATTAAGATATTTTTTTTGTTTTTCAAAAAGATCTATCAAAGTCATGTTCTAAATACTTTTTTATCTCATTTAAAAAGTTGCATGCATAAATACCATCAAAAATTCTATGATCAAAGCTCAAAGAGAGCTTTAAAATCGATCTAATCTGCATTTGATCATTAATCACCCAAGCTCTTTTTTTAATGGCACCTGCGCCTATTATAACAGCTTCTGGATGTTTTATTATCGGAAGACCTATCGTAATATTAGTCATCCCAAAATTTGTTAAGGTAATAGTTCCATTTTCAATATCATTTTTTGCTAAACCATTTGATCTGGCTTTTTTCGCTAAACCATTTATGTGTTTAGCGATATCTATAAAGTTTAACTTATCTATGTTTTGAATAACAGGAACTACAACATCATTTTTTACATTAACAGCTAAACCTAGATTTATCTCTTTTTTCAAAAGTATTTTACCATCTATATATGAAGAGTTTACAAGTGGAAATTTTAAAGATGCTGTTGTAATTGCCTTGGCAAGATAGGTAGAAATAGTAAGTTTCGTGAGATGCTTTTCTAAAAAGGGGTGTTTGTTTTCTGCAATCGACTGCATTAGCTCCGTCACATCAATATCTTCAACAAGATAAGCATGAGGAACCTTTAAAGATTTTATCATATTCTGAGCAATCGCTTGTCTCAGAGGTGTTATCTCTAAAAAGTTGCCACTTTGGTCTTTTTGGTCCATAGTTGACAGAAAACCTAAAATATCTTTTTTAGAAACTCTCCCTCCCTCACCTGTTCCTTTAATTTTTTCTAAATCTTCGAATTTTAAATTATGCTCTTTTGCAAAACGCATAACAGCAGGAGAGAAAAAACTTTTTTTACCAGATATCTCTTCTTTTTTTTCTTCATGAAAGATTTTTTCTGTTTTTTCTTCTTTTTGAGACTTCGATCCAATAATTACAATTACATCGCCAACTTGAACTATTTGGCCATCTTTAACTAATATTTTTTTGATCAATCCTTCGAAAGGTGAAGGAATTTCTGAGTTGACTTTATCTGTAGCAACTTCCATTAAAGATTCATCTTTTTGAATAAAGTCGCCCTCTTTTTTATAGATCTTCACAATCGTTGCAGAAACGATACTCTCCCCTAATTTAGGAAGCTTGATTTCAAAATCTTTTGACATATTTTTTTCTCAAATTTTAATTAAATATCTGAGTCCAACCAAGTAGCTTTGTGATAAGTTTTTTCGTTGATCTCGCCTTCTTTTTTAGCCACATAAACAGCCGCAACAGCATCGCCCATAACATTGACAACAGAGGACATCATTTCTCGCAGTCTATCAACCCCGATAACTAACGATATTCCCTCGAGTGGTAATCCCATAACATTTAAGACCAAAGAGAGCATTATAAGGCCAGTTCCTGGAACTCCAGGCGCTCCTATCGCAGAGAAGAGAGATACCAACATTAACATTATAATTTGCACAGGCCCGAGTGAGATTCCATAAGCTTGAGCAATAAACATAGCTGAGATGGCTTGTCCGATAGCACCACCATTCATATTGATGGTCGAGCCTAAAGACAAAACAAAACCAGACACATCTTCAGATATCCCTAAATGCTTTTGGGTACATTCTAAAGTGACTGGCAGAGTAGCTGCGCTGCTAGATGTTGTAAAAGCCACTACTATCGCATCTTTCATTCCTTTAAAAAAGGGGGCTATTTTAACTTTGGCTAAATATCTTAAAGCCAAAGAAAAAACAACGAGCAGCTGAATCAAACAGGCGATGTAATTACAGAGCAAAAATTTAAAGAGAGGAACTAAAGCGGCTACACCAATTTTTCCGATTGTCGCAGCCATCAGGGCAAATACTCCATAAGGCGCTAACATCATTACAAAGTGAGTAAGTTTATGCATGACATGAGTGATAGATTCTAAAAGATGTAAAATCGGTTTGCCCTTTTCTTTAGCAAATAAAATTGCTACTCCAAAAAGAAGGGAAAAAATAATAACCTGCAAAATGTTTCCATCAGCAAAAGCTTTAAAAGGATTAGATGGCACCAAAGATAAAAGAAGATCCTTCAGAGTTAAAGCATTCGCTGGTTTTAAATCCATTCTGAGCTTTTCAAGGCCCTGTCCGGGTTTTATAAAGTGCGCTAAAATCAAACCAATGGAGATCGCGATTATTGTTGTGATAATATAAAAGGCGATAGTTCTAAAACCTATTCTGCCTAATTTTTTAGGATTATGAATATGACAAATACCAACTACGATTGAAGAAAATATTATTAAGATAACAAGCATCGTCAAAAGACGAATAAAAATATCACCAAAGACTTGGAAAATCTTGGCATTTTCACGCATTATAAGACCAACGGCTATACCGATAAACAGTCCTATTAAAATTTTAACCCAACTTTTCATAATTTACTTTTTTTAAATTTCTTATATATTATACAGTTATTTCATTATTTTTTCAACCAATCCTCTAAAGAGCACATCATTGGCAGTGATTTTAAGACCTATTTCTAAATAAATAATAGGAAGATCTAATTTAAGATTAGGGTCTAGTTTAACGGCATCTTTTTCGGTTGTGATGATTACTTTTGCATCTTTTTTTAAAGATTTTTGTATAAAATCGGCTAATAACTCCTTTGATATTCTTGAATGATCTAATAAATTTAAAGTATTTACTATCTCAAATCCCAAGTCTTTAATTGTAGAATAAAAAAGATCCCCATTTGCAATAGCTGAAAAAATTGATACTTTGGAATTTTTCTCAATAAAAATCTCTTTTTTATAAAGATCCAAAAATTTATTAGCTATAGGAGCAGTATAAATTATTGGACTTTTTGTATATTTTTTTATTTTATCTTCTAAATCTAATATTTTACTTTTTGCATTGTTCACTACAATAAAATCTGCTCTCTTCAAGCTTTTGGGAGCCTCTCTTAAGTAACCTCTGGGTAAAAAATTATTATTGCCGAAAGGATTTTTGGCATTTAAAATAACAATTTCTAAATCTTTTTTTAACCCTCTTGTTTGAAACCCATCATCGATCAAGGCTATATCAAAATTTAAAGCTGAAGCTTTTTTAATAGATAAATGTTTCTTTTTCCCGATAAATATTGATGGGTTTTTTACCCTCTGAAGAAATATCATAGCCTCATCAGGTAAATCTTTTTTTAAAAATTTACTTTTTTCATCAATCATGAGTGATCTGTTTTCATATTTGGATTTATAACCTCTGGTAATGATGGCTATTTTATTATTCAGAGCCAATTTATTGGCTAAAAATATAGTAAATGGCGTTTTACCAGTGCCTCCGGCAACAATATTGCCGATGCTAATAATTTTGGTTTTTTTTACTCCTTTTGGTTTAAAAAATTTCAGATCATAAAATAAATTTCTAAAAGATGATAAAGATCGATAAAATATAGAAAAAAAAGACAAAATTCCCAAAAGGAAAAAATTTTGTCTTTTTTGATCAATGACCTCTTTTACATATAAAAACAGTTTATCTTTCAGCATAATAGTTAAGTCCATCATAGGGCCTATCAAAGGCATCTTTATCAAGATAACTCTAGCGCTTTATCTTTCAGTTTTTTGAGCAGTGCAGTCGGTTCAAAAAGTTGTTTTTCCACCATTTCTATAATTATATGAATCATTGTCATATGAGCTTCTTGAATTCTATCCGATGTTGCAAAGCCATCTATTATAATCTCTAGATCAGATAGATCCTTAACCATTCCTCCCGTTTTGCCTAAAAAAGATATAGTTTTAGCTTCTTTATCTTTAGCAACTTTAATTGCATTAAAGATATTTTTAGAATTTCCTGAGGTTGTAAGAGATATAAAAATATCATCTTTTTGAAGATAAGCCTCGCAAGCTCTTGAAAAAACAAATTCAAAACCAGCATCATTAGATACACACGTTAGATGCGATGGTTCAGATAAAGCAATTGCAGGCAAAGCTTTTCTTTTTTTTCTAAAATAACCTGTAAACTCTTCTGCGAAATGCATAGCATCACACAGAGAGCCTCCATTACCAGCGATAACAATTTTATTTCCCCCTTTAAAACACTTAGCAATCATTTTAGCTGCATTTTCAATGAAGCTTAGGGATTTATTCTGTTTTAAAAAAGAAACAGCGTCTATGGCATCTAAAACAGCTTTTTTAATATCTTGTTTCATCTTCCCTCAAAATTTGATTTCTTATAAGATTTAGATACTATAGCTAAAACAGGATTTATTTTCTAACTATGACCTATAACATAGCAATTGTCGGTGCAACAGGTGTTGTTGGATCTGAGTTTTTTAAACTTTTAGATAGATCTACTATCAAGATTAAAGAGTTAAAACTCTTCGCTTCAAAAAAATCTATCGGAAAAAGTTTTCTCTTTAGAAATAAAACTTATAAAGTCACTAACCTTAATTTAAAAGCTTTTAAAGATATAGATTTTGCAATTTTTGCAGCCGGCTCAAAAATATCTAGTAAATTTATCCCAGAACTTAAAAAAACTAAAACTATCTCAATTGATCTATCTTCTTTTTTCAGAGAAGATAAAAACATTCCCTTAATTATTCCTGAGATAAACTCAGAGATTTTAAATCTAGATCAAAAAGTAATCGCTTCCCCCAATTGCACAACAACTATTATGTTAATGGCTCTTCATAACCTACACAAAAATTTTAAGATTAAAAGAATTATAGCCTCGACTTATCAAGCTGCCTCTGGAGGCGGAAAAAAACTAATGGATAAGCTAATAAGTGATACAAAAAAATCTATCAAAACCCCTGATCACAATTCTTTATATGGCTTTAATGTATTTTTGCATGAAAGCCCACTCAACTTGCAAAGATACAGCTCAGAAGAAATAAAAATGATTAACGAGACAAAAAAAATATTAATGGATGATAAAATCAAAATCTCAGCTACCTGCGTTAGAGTACCCGTTATAAGAGCGCACAGTTTATCTTTGAATGTAGAGTTTGAAAAACCATTTACTCTAAAAGAGATAACATTTCTACTTAAAAAATCTCAAAACGTAGAAATTTTTCAGGATTTTAAAAATAATCGTTTTATAACTCCAAAAGAGGCTTCTTTTAAAAAAGAGGTTTTTGTCTCACGTATAAGAGAAGATCTCTCAAATCCAAATACAATAGAGATGTGGGTCTCATCAGATCAACTTTTGAAAGGCGCATCTTTCAACGCCTTTCAAATACTCGAAAATCTTATTTCTCTTTTGGAAGCCAAATAACAGACGAGATTTTTTCTTTTGAAAAAAGCTTTTTCATGAAACTTTGCATATCTTGCAGAGTAATCGAATCAATTATTTCGTCATCATCTAAAATTAAAAACTCTTTAAAATCTTTATCTTTATTTAAACAATGCATATGCCATGACATATTTGAAGAAACCAAAGTACTATTATATTTGAGATTTTCTTTTACATCATTTTTCAAAATCTCTTTAGCGGAACTTAGCTCTTCTTGAGTAGGTCCATTTTTTTGCATATTTTGCATGGTTTCTAAAGTCATATCTTTAATATTATCAATCGCCTCAACAGGTCCTGTAAAATGAATAAAATAATTAAAGCTTGTTAGATCTGGGTATAAATAATAACTTACAAAATTTTGAGGAGAATAAGTTTTTGCATTTTCTAATCTCAAAACTTGAAATAACCTCTGAGTAATAATAGGTCTCATTAATTCTAATTTAGTCCAATCTTTTTCATCTGAAGTATTTATTTTTTCTAAATCAAAGCCACAAAAACATGCGCTTTTATTCTCGGTACCTGCATTTACAATATGAGTCTCATTTTTAGATGGAAACTCAATAATTTTTAATGGCTTTAGATCTAGCACCATCTTTTTATCAGTTGAGATAGAGCCTAAGTATTTTTTAAGTGTTGAAATCACTTTCTCTTCATCAAAATCACCAACTATAAAAAAAGTAAAATCTTTAGGGTTTGAAAAAAAAGTGTCGATTATTTTTTTAGCATCTTCTAGTTCAATATCATCAAAGTTTACATCAGTAAACATCTCATTTTTAGATGTAAAAATTTCATTTGCAGTTTTGTAGAAAATTGAATCTGGATTTAGATTCGAAGCTTTTTGACTCTCTTTTGCTATTTTTTGGGTTTTTCCCCAAAGATCATCTTGATAATTTTTAGATGTAAAAATCCTGTTTATAAGCTTTACTATATCTTCAAAACTATCATTGTTTGTATTAGCTGAAATATTTCTAGTATTAAGAGCTAAAGATACATTAAGAGAAGAGTTTTTTAAATCAAGCAACTTAGAAAAACTTGATTTATCAATACCAGCGATTCCAGAGTCATAAAAATATCCAGTTGCAAGTTTTGCTGTATTTAATAAAGTATTATCTAAATTTGCCATACCCTTTAAGGCATATGATCTAATAACAATTTCATCTTTTTTCAAGTCAGTTTTTGTTAGATATGCTCTCACTCCATTTTCAAAGACAACTTCCGTAATCTTTGCCTTCTCATCTCTCTCAATTTTAGTTGTTTTACCTTCAATCTCTAATGTAGGCGCAATTAAATCATCTTCATTTAAAACAATAGCCTCTTCTTGAATCATCTCTCTGTTTTCAATACCTTTAAGAGTGTTTGTAATTTCATCTTCGGATAACTTTATAGCTTCTGGCAGGGTTGCAATAAAAAGCCAATCTTTATTAGAGAAAAAATCAACCAATCTAGAATTTATATCATCTAAACTTAGTGTATCTAAAAGTTTTTCTTCTAATTTCAAGACAGATTCTTTTGAAAAAATCTTCTCCTTATAAATAAAATGATCAAAATATTTTTGGATAAATTCTGCATTCTCAGTCTTATCTATATTCGATATTGCTTTTTTAAGAGCCTCTTTTCTACCTTTAATAACTCTTGTTAGCTCTTCTGATAAAATTCCATTCTCTTTTAACTTTTTTAACCCTAAAAGCGCTTTTTCAAGACCATCTAGATGTTTGTTTTCCCAACAGGTAATACCAATCGCTTTCATATTCAAATTGGTAATAAAAGTTCCTTCATAAACAGCCGCAGAGATAAATTCAGCATCTTTGCCAGCTGATATCGCTTGCAATCTTTCATTTAAAACATCATAGATAATATTAAAAGTTAAGCCCTCTTTAATATCTTCTTTAGAATTACAAAGTTTTGGATTTGAAATAGACAGCAGCCCAATTGATGTCGTTGACACTTCAGGATCGTTGACAATACTAAAATCAGTAGCTGAAGTCTTATTTACTACATAATTTGGTTCATTTTCTTTTTCAAAATTTTCAGTTGAAAAATGCTTTTCTATTTGTTTTTTTACTTCCGTTTTATCAAAATCACCAACAGCTATTAGAGCCATATTTTTAGGTGTATACCATTTTTTATAAAAGTTTCTAATAACATCGTGAGATGAGTTTAAAATAACTTCTTCTTTTCCGATGGGCAGTCTATTTTCATAGCTAGTACCTTTTAAAATTACAGAAAAATGTTTATCCATAACTCTTAAATTAGGACCAGTGCTTTTTCTTAGTTCATCTAAAACAATCGCTCTTTCAATATCAATTTTGTCACCATCTAATTTTGCTCTAAAAGCAAACTCACTTAAAAATGAAATAGCTTTGTCTAAATCTTTCTCATTTTTTAGAGGAACCTCTAACATATAACAAGTCTTATCAAATGATGTATAAGCATTAGTATCAGGCCCAAACTCCGCTCCAATAGATTCTAAATACTTTATAACTTCATAGTCTTTAAAGTTTTCAGACCCTCTAAAAACCATATGTTCTAAAAAGTGAGCAATACCTCTCTCCTCTTCAGTCTCTACTGCCGATCCAACTTTTACAAGTAATCTTAAAGAAGCTTTTTTATCATGAAAATCATTCTCTTTTATGTAATAACTAAATCCATTATCTAACTTATCTACAATTACAGTTTTATCTATTTTAAGATCTTTTGAGCTTAATCCAAATGTTAAAACTATTAGTAAAAAGGCAAAAAGAGAAATGCTTGCCAATTTCTTTTTCATGATAAACCTCCATCAATGTAACTAGGCATATTATCTTTATTCATCAGATCATTGCAATAAAAATAAAGATTATCACTAAGGAAAAATAAAACGATTTTAACCCGATTAAGATTGATTTTTACAAAAATGCTATTTTAAACCCAAAAAAACATCCATTTTTAAATCTCTTATTTAAAGTCTCTTACAAAAAAAAGCCGTCCTTTTTTCAGTTTCTATGTGAAAATCTCCTTCTTTTTTTCATTTTAATTTGAAAAAAGACAGGAGATTTTCATATGAGCCAAAAAAATATTTTTTCACATATATAAACAGTTAATAACTAGCCAATTAATTCTATTAAAAAATAATTTTAATATACGTTTCAAATAATTATTATTTATATTTTTTAATTTAATTTAGAACAAAAGTAATTGAATTTTAATTATTAATAGTTTAAAATACTTATTAAATAATAATAAAAATATAGAGATAATAATGTTGAACAATATAAGAAGACTCTTCTCTTTTAAAAAGCCTTTTGCTGAGAAAATGATCTATAGAAGATCTTATCTTCGTGAAAATGATCTTCTCAATCTTCAGAAAATAATTTTTGATTTAGCTAAATCTTTACACGTTCCAAAAAGAGCTTTAGATATCACCAACGTATCTGTTAATTTTGAAAATAAGACATCAGTCACAACCAGCTTTGATACTAAACGCTGTTTAAAAAAAAACAGGCTATATAGAAAGCCAAAAAGACATATCATCCGCTTAAATGAATTAGATGCTATAAAACTATTAGGTTCCAAACCCGTAGAACATGCACTATATGAAGCTTTTAAAAGAAAAGATATTAAAGCTATACAAACAATAAAAAAATCCCTTTCTCCTAAAGAAGCTTTAAAAACAATCTCTTTATATCGAATACTATCCTTCAAACATGATACTTCCGATCAAGTAAAGGCTTCTCTTGCTCATGAATTTGGTCATATTGTTAAGTATTGGCAAGATTTAGGCAAAAAAAAATATAAGTTAAACTATTTAAAAGCGACTTTACTATTCTATTTGAATATTTCTCTTTTTGACAGATTAAAAATGAAATATTTAAGAGAACATGAAAACTTTGCAGATGAGTTTGCTAATCAAAATCCAACTCTTAGAAAAGCATCTCATCAATATTTTAAAAAAATTGTTGATGTCAAAGATGCTTCTCGAGATTTCTATTATGCGATTATATCAACAAAGCCTTATCCCATTAGAAAATTCTATGAATTTAGATATGATCTCAATGAAAAAATAGATTCTATTTATCTATCGTTAGTCTATCCCCATAGATCTAATAGGAAAAGAGCCGCTTTAGCAGATTTTTGAAGTTTCTTAAATAAACAGTGCAAATATTTATTTCAATTAGACTTAAAGTCATATTTAGATATAAAATATTTATAATTAATTATAATTTTATAACAAGGATTTAATAATGTCGGTCAGCACAATATCAGATGAAAGAGAGATTGCATCTTTTGATATTACTAAAAAAATTCAATATGAAGGAGATAAATTAGATAAACCTGATTTGGATGAATTAGATTCATCTGATTTGAAAAAGCTATATGAGATAATAATTAAGCTTGGAAATTCATTAAATGTTGATAAAGAAATTTTAGATAAAACTCAAATCGTAATTAGTCGTGTTGATAGAATAGCTGCGTCTATTGGGTCTGAAAGTTCTATCATAATACCCGAATTGGCAGCTCATATCCTATTAGGAAAACAAAGTTTTGAAAACTATATATCTAAAAAACCAGATATCGATCCCTTAATATATAAGGCTTTTTGTGAAAATAATATTGATTTTTTGAATAAAAAAAAGCCATCTGCAAAATCTATCAATTTTTTCAATTCTTATGAACGCATATTACTGACTTGTACCTCAGTAGATGAAATAAAAGGTAGTATTGCCCATGAATTTGGTCATTTACTTTATCGCAATCAAGTGAGTAAATCGGAGATATTCTTTAAGAAAATAGTAGAATACAGCATCTACAGAGCCGCAGACGCCACATTTATCTTTACATTTCCCATGTTGTCCATTGCTTCAATATCAGCTTTTTTTGAGTCAACAGTGCCTGAATCTAATTTAGATGCCTTAGCAAAAAGAGTTGTTCTGCCAGTTCTTTGTGCTATGTTTGGTTCTTTCGTTATTATCAAAGCAATCAGAGTTAATTATGGTAGAAATGAGGAAATCTTTGCTGATAACTTTAGTCAACAAGACCAAAATTTAAGTAAAGCAATGTACAATTACTATAAAAGATTATCAAATTTTTATGAAAATTGCCCAACCAATGCTTTGACAAAGGAATATTTTCCTGTCCATCCAAGTAGTCAAGAAAGAGCAAGATCCTTTCAAAAAGTTCTAAAAAAAGCCTAGATAAATATTTCAAAAAAATTGTTGGTGTCAAAGATGCATCTCGAGAATTATATTATGCAACTATTTCACCAAAACCATATCCAATTAGAAAATTCTATAAATTTAGATATGATCTCAATGAAAAAATAGAATCTATTTATCTATCGATAGTCTATCCCCATAGATCTAATAGAAAAAGAGCGGCTTTAGCGGATTTTTGAAGTTTTTTAAATAAAGTGCAAATATTTATTTCAATTTGACTTAAAGTCATATTTAGATATAAAATATTTATAATTAATTATAATTTTATAACAAAGATTTAATAATGTCGGTCAGCACAATATCAGATGAAAGAGAGATTGAATCTTTTGATATTACTGAAAAAGTTCAATATAAAGGAGATAAATTAGATAAATCTGATTTGAAAAAGCTATATGAGATAATAATTGATCTTGGTAAGTCTTTAAATGTCTCTCGAGAAATTTTAAATAATACTCAGATTGAAATTAGTGGAGATGCGTTTGGAGCAAAAAATAAAGAAATAAAAATTATTATTCCTGAATTAGAAGTTTTAATATTATTAGAGAAATTAAATTTTCAAGAATACATTAAAAATAGCGATACTTATGACTTACAAGTTTATCAAGCACTTTGTGAAAATAATGTTAGTTTTTTACGAACAAAAATAAATTTCAGAAAAAATCCTTTAAATTATTTTGAAAATAATAGATTTACCACTCCTTTAGAAGCAAAAGCTGCTCTTGCACACGAGTTTGGTCATTTAGTAGATGAAAATCTTCCTCAAAAGGAGAGACTTTTTGTAATGATATTTACATTAATGTCACTAACGGCAACAGTACCTGCCATACTTTTAACTAATAAATTGAAAGAAAAGTATGACGCTAAGCTGCTTGACATAAATACTATTACTTCTTCGATAGTCCTATTCCCCTCAATAATACTTTGTGGTTTAACATTTATAAAATATATAAAAACTCGATTATTTCGATCTTCAGAAATTTATGCTGATAATTTTGTTAAACAAAATGATGATTTAAGTTGTGCCTTCAAAGATCATTTTCAAAGATCAGCTAATATTAAAAAAACAATATATTCTTTTTTATCATTTGAATATCGTTTAGGATTCAAAGTGTCTGAATTTTTTGATGCACATCAAACAAATCAACATAGAGCCTTATCTTTTCAACAAGCTCTAAAAAAAGCCTAGATAAATATTTCAATAAAAACTATTTTCAATAAACGGTAGGTATCAACAATAAGGATACTACTTTTGTAAAAAAATATAGTTATTTTGGAGTATTTCAATGGTATTTTTAGTAGATATAGCTTTCGTGTTAGAGTTAATAGCTTTAGCAATTGGTGCTTTAATTATTATTTCTGTCAAAAAGAACAACAAAATTCATTTAGGCCTTATTAGATTTATTGGTTATGCAGTTATGATCTTGGCTGTTCTTTCAATGATGTGCACAACATTTTATGGCACTAAATATTGGCTTGAAGGTTATTTTAAAAAACCGCTTGTTATGAAAGATAAAAAACATATGATGAGTCACAAAAAAGGAATGAAACGAGAAAAAATGCATAAAAAGCATAAAAAAACAGATGAGTATTAAATCTTTTTAGCTATTGAAAAGATGGTTTTATTTCAAATTCCAAAAGCTCATTTGTTTTATCCATCTTTTCGATAGGATGCTTAAATTTTAATAAAAAGCAGGTTAGATTGATTTTTCTGATATTCTGTTTGTTTTTAGAAGTTTCTAATTGAGATTTTTTGTCTTTTAAAAATATTTTATTTTTTAGATATTTTTTATTTTCATGGGCTTGATATTTTATATCCCCAACAATGCTATGACCGAGATTAGCAAATTGGGCTCTTATTTGATGATATCTACCCGTTATTAGCGTAACTTCAACTATGCTGGTGTCTTTCTTCTCTTTAATAACTTTGTAGATTAAATGAGCCTCTTTAGCCCCTTTTTGATTACTTTTTACTATTTTCGCTCTGTAGGATAGATGAAGGATATAATCTTTTAACTCCCCTTCTTTTTGATCTAAAAAACCATTTATTTCGGCGATATACTTTTTTGTTATTTTTTTCTCTCTTAATTGTTTATTTAATCTAGATAACGCTTTTGAGGATCTTGCAAAAATAACAAGACCTGAGGTTTCAGTATCTAATCGATGAATGGGATGCAGAAAAACATTTTGTTTATTGAATTTTTCTTGTACCCATTTTTTTGCTATCTCTTCTAAAGATGTTGATCTATTAGCTGTTATTTGAGTGGGCAAATTGGGAGGTTTTTCAACAATGAGTAGATGATTGTCGTAAAAAACGATATTAAGAGAATTTTCTTTGTCTGATCGCTTCATATAAAAGAACCGTTGTGGATGTTGCAACATTTAAAGAATCTATATCTCCAAACATTGGGATTTTTACTAACTTTGTGGATTTTTTCATCCAGATATCAGAGAGTCCAGTTTGCTCAGTACCAAAAGTAATGGCAACAGCTTTTTTAAAGTTTTCATCTAGGTAATTTATATTAGAGCTAGGAGAGGTTGAGATAATTTCAATATTTTTCTTCTTTAAAAAAGATATTATGATTTCACTTTTTTCTACAAAAATTGGAACCGTAAAAAGAGTGCCGATAGAAGCTCTAACAACATTGGGATTAAAAATATCAGTTTTAGGATCAGCAACAATTATAGCATCAACCCCCACTGCATCGCATGTTCTTAAAATAGTGCCTAAATTACCAGGCTTTTCAATCCCCTCTAAAACAACAAGTAGAGGGTTTTTTTTACTATCTATTATTTTTTCTAATTTATTAAAATCATTGTTAAATGAGGTAGCAACAGCAATTAGACCATCTGGTCTATCTCTATATGAGATTTTTTGAAAAATCTCTTCATCTACGTCATAGATAATTGAGCCTTTAGCTTGAATATTTTCAATTAATTTATATTCATTATTTTTTAAAAAAAAATTTTTACAAAAATATAGAGAATCTATCTTTATATTTGATTGAGATGCTCTTAAAAGCTCTCGATAACCCTCTATTAAAAATTGAGAATATTTATCTCTTTTATTCTTATTTTTTAATTTAATTATTTTTTTGATCTTTTCGTTTTTTACTGAGGTTATCTCAAAATATTTTTTCATTTTTTTGCCATATAGCGTAGTATCCGGATGGCAAAGCATAACTCTTTTCAGAATTTATAAGAAGCTCATCTATATCTAAATGATCATCTTTTTTAAAAAGATCTATAAAAAGATTTTGAATGGCAGTTTTATTGAATCCCGGGCTATGTGTAGAAAAAATAATAAAAGAAAATTTAGATTTTTTTAATAATTGTTTTGATAGATCTAAAAGAGTCAAAATATCGGTTTCAATTTTAAATACCTCGCCTTTAGCTCCTCTTCCAAAGCTTGGCGGATCTAAAACTATTCCATCATATTTAGAACCTCTATTTACCTCTCTTTTCAAAAACTTTAAAACATCGTCTTGAATCCATCTAATAGGTGCATTTTCTAACTTGTTGGTTTTAACATTTTTTTTAGCCCATAGAATTGTTGGCTTAGAACTATCAACATGGCAGACATTAGCGCCACTTTTAGCCGCAAAAAGTGTGGCCAGGCCTGTATAGGCAAAAAGATTTAAGATGTTTATTTTAGGCTTTTCTTTTGAGATGTTTTCTTCTTTTTTTATATTCTCAATTAGAGCTTTTAGTTTTTTGCATAAAAAAACATGTTCTTGAAAAAATCCAATATGGCCAAAATCCGTTAGCTCTAAATTTAATTTAATCTTATCTACATCGATAGTCCAAGATAGATTTTTTAGATCTTTTTTAGATTTAGAATTATCAAGCCATTTGTTTTTTGAATCTCTAACAAAAATAAAGTCAGCCTGTTCCCAAATATCTTTTTTTAATTTTGATCTCCAAACAGCCTGAAGACAAGGTCTAATAATCGTATATGGACCAAACTTTTCTAATTTTTTTAAATTGCCAGAATCTATAAGTGTGTATTTATTCATTTATCAAAATAGGTAAGGTTATGAGCTATTTTTCTAAAAAGCGATCCAAGCGCAATATTTGCTGTCCACTCAATTATAGTTGATCTACTGCCATTTAGATGCAAAATTCCTGCATCAATATCATCGCCTCTTTTAGCTATAGCTAAACATATCGTTCCAACAGGTTTTTCTAAAGTAGCTCCGCCAGGACCCGCAATGCCTGAGATTGCTATAGCATAAGTGGCGTCAGTTAATTTAAACACCCCTTCTATCATCTCTTTTATAGCTTGGATACTTACGGCTCCTTTTTCTTTTAGAGTCGTCTCAGATACGTTTAAAACGCTTTTTTTCAAATCATTTGAATAGGTAATAAAAGATCCTAGAAAATATTTAGAGGATCCCCCAAGAGCTGTTATCTTAGATGATAAAACTCCGCCTGTACAAGATTCAGCAAAAGCTATTTTTTCATCTCTATTTATTAAAATATCATGGATAGCGCATTCTATTTTTCCATCTTCAGCTTTATAGATATAATCTTGAAAATCAGCTGCAATTTGATTTTTTATATGATTTATTTTTTTCAAAACTGTTTGATCTTTAGACTTAGCGCTGATTGTTACTTGAACAAATCCATGTGCTGGATAGATCCCTATTTTAATATCTTCATCAACTTGAAGAGCTTTTATACTCGCATCTATTTTTAGCTCTGGTAAAAGGCATATATTTACTATCTCTTGATAGACCTTTTCTAAGGGAGGAAAATGCTTTTGAATAAATAAAAGCGCATGTTTTTCAAACATATCTTTTAGCTCAGACGGAACTCCTGGCAGTAAAATAATAGCTTTGCCAGAATAAATAAAAGCAAAACCCGGAGCTGTCCCAACTTCATTTTTAAAAATATAACCTGTTTGAAAAACTGTAGCTTGCTCTTCAATCGATGCAATGCATCCAAATCTTTTCTCAATATCTAACGCAATATCTTTTCGATACTTTAAAGGGATTTTTAAAAGATCAGAAACTATCTCTTTGGTATTATCATCTAAAGTGGGTCCGAGTCCACCTGTAATAATTATAACATTTGCTCTATCTAATGAGAGCTTTATTCCCTTTTGAAGCTCTTTTTTATCATCAGGATAAACACTTACGTAACTAGTTTCATATTGAGCTTTTAAAAGGGTTTTAGATAAATACGTCGCATTTAAATTTATAGTTTTTCCAGATAAGAGCTCATTTCCAACTGTAATAATCTCAATTTTCATGCTATTTTAGGTTTTTTTCTAAAGAAAGTAATAAATAACCAAATAATCCCAATAGTTATCATAGCATCTGCCAGATTAAATATTGGATAGGAATAACCCCAAAAATTAAAATGAAACATATCGATCACCTTTCTATAAAGAATAAAATCGATAATATTTCCGAGTGCTCCCGTGATAATTAAAAGTAGTGGCAGGTCTTTAGCACTGTCGAGGTTAAACTTAGCTAGATAAATCACAAGCCCAACGATGATCATTATCCTAATAGCAAATAAAGCTGAAGGGTATTGTGCTAAAAGCCCCCAAGCAGCTCCAGTATTTTCAACATAGTTAATAGAAAAACCAATTCCTAAAAAATCTTTAAATATTCCTATACCCCCATAGGGGAAAAAAGGATAGAGCCAGCTCATTTTTGCTACATGATGATGGACATAGTATTTCAAAGAAATATCTAAAACTATTAAAACAAAAAAAATAATAATAAATTTGATATAACGATTCACTAAATTATATCAGTCCTTTTTCCATCTTCTCTTGAGCATCAACTGTCATCGTAGCATAAGGAATCGCTTGAAGTCTCGTTTTTGGAATTTCTTTTTTTGTGATATCACAAATACCATAAGTTCCATCTTCGATCTTTTCTAGCGCTCGATCAATCTGTTTCACAATTAAATATTCCTTATTTGACACTTCTAAATTAATAGTTTTACCAAAATCATCGGTTCCTTCATCAGCTTGGTGTTGAGAATAACCTTTTGTCTCATCTAGCTCTTTAACTTCATTTTTAGCTCCATTAATAGCTTCAGTGATTTTTTGTCTTAATTCTAATAATTGATTTTTAAAATCTTCAATTTCATTTGGTTTCAGAGGCATAATCTAGATCCCCACTGTTAAGTTTTTTGTTTTTTACTAAACAATTATCTCCATTTTTAATTTTAATGGAGTCTATTGCATCTAATAATTCTTTGATATCTTTAAACCTTTCATAAACACATGCAAAACGAATATAAGCAACGGTATCTATCTCCTGCAGATGATTCATCACAATTGCCCCGAGATCTTTAGTTGTTATCTCTCTTAGTTGTTTTGCCATTAAATCAGCTGTTATATGATAAGCCAAAGCTTTTACTTTGTCATGGGATACTCTAGTATGTCGACAAGCTGACATTATCCCATTTAGAAGTTTATCTTGTTTAAAATCTTCATATGTCCCGTCTCTTTTAAGGACTTGAACAGTCAAATCTATAGTTTCAAAAGTTGTGAATCTTTGATTACATTTCAAACACTCACGTCTTCTTTTAATAGCCTGGCCATCCATCGACATTCTAGAATCGGTAACTTTCGATTCTTCAAAATTGCAAAAAGGACACTTCAAGGTTTACCCCCAACATATTAAAAACAAGAAAATCCATTTTATATCAAACTCGACCTATTATCATAAACAAGTTTTTGCAAAAATAAATAAAATAATTTTTATACACCTTCTAACTTTTGGCCTAAGATTGCTAAAAGATAATATCATTTAAATAATTTTTTAATTGAATATTTACTAATAATCAGTTATTTACGATTAAAAAACATGTATATTTAATTTCTTATATTAAATTTACATAAAAAATTTGTAAAAAAAACCATTTTTCATGTATATTTAACTTAATATGTTAAATTTGCATAAATTATAAATTATGAAATATATACCTAGAGTTTTAGAAAAGCAGATAAAAAAGTTCCTGAAAGCTTTCTGTGTCACTGGTTTAACAGGTCCCAGACAGTCAGGCAAATCAACCATGCTAAAACAACTCTTAAAAGATGAGTATACATATGTCTCATTTGATGATTATCGCATTTTTGATTTTTTCTATGCTGATCCACAAAAGTTTATGTCCATCTACAATAATAAGATCATTTTTGATGAAGTGCAAAAAGCTCCAGAAATTTTCAATTATATAAAACTTGCAGTTGATCAGGATCGTCAAAATTATGGAAAATTCATAATAACAGGTTCTTCTCAGTTTTCCTTCCTCAAATGTATTACTGAATCTTTGGCAGGAAGGATTGGTCTTTTATCTTTGTTGCCTTTTCAATTTTCAGAAATTCCTTCATCCCAACAAGAGGCATCTATTTACAAAGGATCTTATCCGGAACTTGTTTGTAGAAATTATGAATATTCAAATGAATGGTATTCAGCTTATTTAGAAACATATTTAGATAAGGATGTAAAATTAATATATAATATTGGTGATTTGAAAGATTTTAGACGCTTTATTTCTCTTTTAGCGGCAAAAACCTCCAATATTTTAAATATGGCTCGTTTTTCAAATGATCTAGGAGTTAGTGTTCCAACGATTAAAAGATGGCTTTCAATTTTAGAAGCTTCATATATTATTTTTTTTCTATCTCCCTATTTTAATAATCACGGCAAAAGAATAATCAAAAGTCCCAAAGTATATTTTTACGATACTGGTCTCGTGGCTTACTTAACAAGTATCCAAACTAAAGAATTATATGAAAAAGGACCACTGGCGGGACCTCTTTTTGAAAATTACATAATATCTGAACTTATGAAAAAAAACCTGCACAATAAACTAAATCACAATTTTTATTATCTGAGGACTTCAAACGGAAGAGAAATAGATCTAATCGAAGAAAACCATGGAATAAAAAATTGGATAGAAATTAAAACTACTAGCACATTCAAATCATCTATGGTTAAACCGATAGAAGAATTTATTTCAAAAAATGAACAAGGTTATCTTTTATATCAAGGTGAAGATTTTCCATATACCAAAGATCTCAAAATTTTGAATTATCAAAATTTTTTAAAAAAGTAATTGATCGATAATAAATTGACTTAACAATACTTATAACATTTCAAAAAATATCTAAAAGGAATAAAGAAAATTCAAATCTAATCCCACAAAATAATATGTATGCTTTGGCAAACCAAGAGGAATTCCACTCGAAGTCTGAGCTGTAGATTTTCCATCCTGCCAGTATTCAAAAAACGGTTTTAAAACGAGTGAAAAGTTTTTACTTTTACTTAATTTAAAAATAAGCGGCACTTCAACAAGAAAATTGCTATAGGTTTCTCTAAGATCCCAAAAAGTTCCACCTAAAGGTTTTATTTTAGCTGTAGAAAAAACTTGCGGCATCCAGGTCATATAAAGACCAAGATCAAAGAATGAATAGAGTGAATATTCTAATAAAAACCCTAAAGGAATATAAAAGTCATGGTAGTTGATTCTTAATGATGTCTCAGCTGTTAAAAATGGAGGAAAAAAAGATCCAATAAATGCATCAGATGAGAGCGTAGATGGATTTAAATGATGTCCAAGAAATCTGAAACCAAATCCCGAAAAGAGTGTCAATATACTGCTACTTTTACAAGAAAATGAGTAGCCTAATCTTTCCATAACATTAAGATCTAGAAAAGAACGGCTCCCTCCACTTCCACTGGCAGTTCCCTGTCTCCAAGAAAAAGTAGCTGCGCCATAAAAAGAATTCATTGGCTTATACTCATACATGGCATGTAAGCCTCCAAGATTCCCATCAAAAGAAGAGGTTCCACTCGGTTTAATGTTCACATAAGAATAATTTGCCCCGATAGAGAAAATAGAATTTTTACAACCCAGATTATTAATCTTTTCGATATTTTGATTAGGCATCTCAAGTGTATCCTCGGTTTCATTTGAAACGCCAAATATGGGAGTGTTTCCGAAACCACTTGTTGGATAAGTAAATCCAAAAAAGACTAGAAGATAAAGAAAAACTAGATATTTCATATTAAAATCCTATTGAAAAAAATACTTTATAAGTGGATTGTATTTTATTTAACAAATTATTTTAAAGGATTTATATGAAAAAAATTGGATTGTTAATTACCTGCATTTTCACAATCTTTTGTACTTCCTCAATATATTCATACACTGATTACTTCGATGAATTTCTGCTTCAGCAAAAGGCATACCTTGCAGCTGCTGGATTAACAAACGCTCCACCAACAGGATACATACCATTTACCATCGTTAATAATAGTGGTTTTTCTGACTCAGAGGTATTTGTTTTGGTTCTAGCAAATAACTTCAACAATATTATCACTTTTGAACGTAATTCAGATGGTCAGATGATCGGAACTTCTTCTACTCCACCACCCAAGACATATGTGTCTGATCCAGGATCGGGAGTTAACCCATTGAGTTTTTTTCTGACAAAAGGAGCGAATACCTTTTATCTCCCGACAACCGTGAATCTCACAGCATCGAGAATCTACTTTTCTGTTGGGCAGCCAGTAGATTGGTTTATCTCTGCAAGCGGGCCTGTACAAGTACCTGCAAAAGATTTTGAGGATCCAACCCAAGATAATTTCTACACACTTTTCGACAAGCAAGAATTCACTATGGTTGCCAACGATAGATTAATAATAAATCCCACATTAGTAGATTATTATGGATTGCCCTTATCTTTTAGCATTAATTTTCTAGATCAAACAAAAAATCCTCCCATTCAAACAACTCAATTCGCCGGTCTACCCCCGACCCTTACAAGTTTAGAAATTTTTACACGTTACACAGATGCATTAACTTCTCTACCCGCAGGAACGGAACCCAAATGGGCAGCTTTGCATTTAACATATACTCCTCCAAGTGGGAGTCTTGGCAAGCTAAGGGTTCTCTCTCCGAACCAAGGAATCCAGACGAATTCTCCTGCTTTTCTCATTAATCCTTTATTCCCCATTGATTATTTCCTTGCCAATGGCTTTACAGATTGTGATTGGTTAGATCTGACCTGGAAGAATGCAGGAAATACTGCTTTTTACCAATCTCAACCTCTTTTTATAGATCTTTCTACTTCAGGTCCAACATTCGGCGTTGCCAAAGGCGATGTGGACAACTCGGGAGTATTCAAATTTGTAGCAATCTCTGGAGAAGGCACCGGATCTACCCTTGATCTTCCTCTCCCAACATCTTCCAAAGCATTTTTTACCTCTACCTTAACAGACTATATTCCTGCTCCAACAATAACAGGTAATACAGCAGTAGCGGCAGCTATTTGGCAGGCATTATCAGCTGGAGTTATTACTGGCATCATCCCAATATTGGGAACAACCGAAAACGCGCCATTAAGTCAGAGTTTCTTTCGCCAAACCCCTCTATTTGTCGACAATGCTAATATCCTCCCATGCGTTGGTCCATGGTATGATTACTATTCTGGGACTTTTATTGCAATGGGCAGCGGAAATTATACTGAATTTTTTACCACACCTTACGGAGATTTTTTAGGCATTTCTGGCGAGGTTACAGTTACAAAAATTGCATCTGCAAAAACCAATGTGACGATAACTCTTGCTGACATGACAGGTATCCCAGTCCCAGATCCATTCAATGACTTAAATACTTACACGGTCACATTTGTTGGATTGCCATTAAATGTAGCAGTAACTTTTGGAACGAATCCAAATTTCTCATCAAATCCATCGGTTTCCTCAGGTGGTCAAACATTCAATACAGTAGCTGGAGCGACTATGTATCTAGGTGTGACTTACACTAGTGGTAATTTTCAAGGCAGAGTCTGGGGGACTCATCTAATCCCTTCCGGGCCAGCCCCTAAACCTATTTTACCAGGCGGTCTTACTCTTTCATTAACAGGCGGACCTGGAGGAACTCTAACTATTACTGTAGGTGCAGCTCCATAAAGGATAATTCTGGTTTTTCAAGCAAAAAATCTTGAATCTCTTTATATACACTTTTAGATGGAGGCGCCTCAAAATATAGAGTTTGTTTATCATAGCGGCCTGAAATAATCTACATCGGCTCTTTA
>JAAKFJ010000100.1 GCA_011064745.1 Candidatus Anoxychlamydiales bacterium
CCCCATTTTTCTTTTAATTTATCTAACTGATTATCTTTTTTGAGCTTTTCAAGAGATTTATTAAAAAGATTTAATAAATCTCGGTTTTCATCTTTTAGAGTTACAAGTCGAATCGCTTGATCTGTTAAAGATGGCTCTATAATCTTAAGCTCATTTTGATATAGATCTGAGACATATTTATAAGCTGGAATAATTGATAAAATAGCGGCCTGGGTATCATCTTTTATAATACTATCTAGAAGTGTTGGCAGAGCATCGTAGGGAGATGCAAAAATATCTTGATGTCTTTGTAGAAGCGCTAAAGAGGGTGAGTCTTTTAGATAACCTACATGCTTTGTAGATAGATCATTAAGATTCTCATATTTTGCTCCTTTAGCTGTAATCAGCACAAAGCCGGTTTTAATGATATCTTCAGAAAAGTCATATTTTGCAACGTTGAAATTAAGCTCTTCTAAGGCAGAAAAAATAGCTTGGTATTTTTTTCTATCTAGATCATTAAAAATATCATCCCAATTAGCTTCTATTAGTTTAAATTCCATTTTTTTATTTTTAGCAATTGTGAGAAGAACCTCTGATAAAAATCCATTTAAATTGGCCTCTTGCCCATTTAAAACAATTGAATACCAATTTTTATCTATCGCTATTGTATATGGCCTTTTTTCAGTGCCTTTGCAAGATACTAATAGCAAGAGCAAACAAATAATTATTTTTCTCAAAGCAAAAACTCTCTTCTTTTTCTTTTCATATTAGCGATCTATGAATTTTATTTGAAATTATAATTAAAAACTGAAAAACTATTTTTTCAACCTCTAAAGAATTATGTTAGCAAATAAAAAAATAGCTTATATTTTCGTCTCTATCGGAGAGTCATCTATTGAAATATCTAAAAAATCTTTTTTCAAAAATTTTTTAGATAAATTTTTAAGTAAAAATAAAAAAGTTAAAAAAGATCTAACCGATATTTATGAAATAACTGACAAATTTATTTCATCTATTTCAAGATACTCTGAAAAAAAATGTTTTTCTTTTTATCTAAATTTAGAAAATAGACATGAAAAATTTATCAATGATATAAATGAATATAAAGCTGATAGATACTATATTTTTCCCTTGTATCCTCAATATAACCGAGATATAAACTCCATTGCTAACTTTTTTTCACTAAATTTTTTCGATGATATTGTAGAGAAGTTTTTCTGGACAAAATCTTATTCACATCATCCACACTTTATTACTGCTCATCAAAAAAATATAAAAAGTATTTTAAAAAAAAATAATTTAGATGAAAAAAAGAGCGCAATATTATTTTTAGCCAAAAAGTTAAATACTCACAATCCTTTGTATTTTTTTGAATGTGAAACTACCTCTCAAAATATTATCAAGACTTTCCCATATATTGAAGGTCATTTACGCTATTTTTCAGATGATTATAAGGATTTAAAAATCGATGAAATTCGAAAAAATACCATAATTATTCCTATAAGTAACTTAATCGATAACTCTGAGATAATTAAAAACATAGAATTTTTAAAAACCTCTCTAAAAAATCAAAAGAAAGATGTTTTTATTTCTAAAACTCTAAATTACAATAACACTTTTATAAGATCGGTTTTTGATATCATAGATGATAAGAATTTTGTCTCTAATGAAATGCTCTTATCTCTTTAAAAAAAAATTTGAAATAAAAAAACAATTTTTCTCAAAGACAAAAGATGTTATAAGTATATATAGTAGGTAATAAGTAAAACAAAGTGATGCCATGAGAAAACTATTATTTGTTTTTTTAATTTCAATCTTTCTAGCAGGTTGTGAAAGTAATAAATCGATTGTAACTTCTATTGATGAAAGACAAGCCAATGAGATTGTTGTCTTTTTAGCCTCTAAAGGAATTGCCGCTCAAAAAATACAAGCAGCTACAGGAGAAACAGCCGGGACCACAGCAATAGTTACCTGGGATATTTATGTCGACAATGAGAAAATGGTTGAAGCCATGGCTATTTTGAATCAAAATGGTTTGCCACGTATTCAAGGAACCAATCTTTTGATACTCTTTGGAAAAACAGGACTCATGACATCGGATAAAGAAGAAACGATAAAGTATCAAGCTGGTACAGAAGTAGAGCTTGAAAATACGATTAGAAAAATCGATGGAGTTTTAGATGCTGATGTAAAAATCTCATTTCCGAGTTCTACAGAAGGTGGTTTAACCGGCACAGAAATTACTAAAATCAAAGCAGCTGTTTATGTCAAACATCAAGGTGTTTTTGATGATCCAAATCAACATTTGGAGAGTAAAATAAAAAGATTTATCTCTGGAAGTATTGAGAATTTGAGTTTTGATGATGTAGCTGTTATTTCAGATAGATCAAGATTTACAGATATTAAATTTGCCACAGGTTCAGAGATAATTGGCCCTAAAGCTTTAGAGCAAGAATATGTCAAAATCTGGTCAATTACAATGACTAAAAGCTCTGCTAAAAAATTTAGATTTATTTTCTTTTCGATGATCTTACTAATTTTCATATTCTTTGGAGCTGCAGGCTATCTCATTTATAGATTTTACCCTCAATTAAAAGTAAAATTAAAAAAACAAAATAAATGAAAAAGCTAATTGTTTTTAAAAAATTTTTAGAAAGCTATGATAAAGAAAATAAGCTTTTAAAATATTTAACTGAGAGTGAGATAGAAAAACTCAAATCATTACCTTCTTTTGCAAAAAAATTAGAGAATAATAAGTTTATAAAAGAGTCTATCATCGACACTGTTCACTATTCTTGGTTTATTCCACTTTTAAATATCTATTCAGATGAAGAAGCCTCCCTGTTTTTACTAGCTCTTAAACCGAGTTATAGAAAATCTCTTTTAAATCTTTTAAATTTAAAAGAGACAAAAGATGAAATACACCCCACTCTAATAGCTTTTTTAAAAGAGATTCTCCTTAGAAGTTTGATGAAAAAAGAAGATGCTCTGCTTCCGATTAACTGTCTTTTTGATTCAAAATTAAATATTCTTTTAACTCTTGGCAAAAACAAATTAATTAAATTAATAGATTTATTATCGATCTATGATCTTGCAAAAGAGCTCAAATATATCGTTGAGAAGAAAAAGCTAAAAAAAATCTTTTCCTATTTAAAAAATCATGAAAAAGATTTTTTAAAAACTATTTTGCACTATCAAGAACCCTTTTCCACCCAAAGAATTAACATCGAACAATACTCAGATGAGAAAACAAAATTTAGAAATCTCTTGCATAGATGTGGTCTTTTAAGATTATCTATAGCTTTGAGTGGAGAAAGTATTGATCTGATTTGGTATGTATGTCATTATTTAGATATTGGTCGTGGAAATTATATATTTAAAGAATGTAAAACTAAAAAGATTGCAAATATATCGAAGACAATAACTGAGCAAATTTTACAAATAATTAACTTTTAAAGAAAAATCATGAAATTTTTTTCATTTTTAAAAGAAGAGATTCATCCAGCTCCTGAAAATAAAGTAATTCCTGCTGAAGATTTTTCTCATCTCATAGAAGCCAGGGATATAGTTGAGAAAGCAAATCTAGAGGCTAAAGCTTTAAAAGAAACCGCAATAAAAGATGGAGAATCTCTAAAAGAAGAAGCTAAAAAAGAGGGCTTCAATGAAGGACTAGAAAAGCTAAATGAACATATTTTAAAGCTAGATAAAACAATAAAAGTTCTAGAAGCAAAATATGAAAAAAAGATT
>JAAKFJ010000101.1 GCA_011064745.1 Candidatus Anoxychlamydiales bacterium
GGCTTTAAATCGCTTAGATTTTTTATGAAATTTCATTTTCACTTAAATCTCTAATAATCAGTAGTTAGCCTATAAGGTGAGTTCTTAAGCCTTTGATTTTTGCTCATTTGTCGTAAGTTGTTAAAAACGAGTTTCTTGTAATAATCTCAAGCTCTTCTTAATCAAATCTTTAAAATTAATTATAATTATTTTACCCATACTTAAAACACTGTCATTTAGAGGTTTATATTAAAGAAATGTTAAGTTCTCTTAAAGAAAACATTTGACAAACAACTTGATATTAGGTATAATAAATATTGGAGAGGTAGATTAAATTAATATTAGCTAATAAAAAGAGGATTAACATGAGTAGTATACCAAGTATAGATGTTCAAGGGGCCTGGGGAAGCATTCCAAATCCTAAGGGGATTTCTAAGATGGATGCTGGTGTTTCTGTGCTTTATTATTTAGCCAAGTTAATGAATGGCAAATTAAAGCTAGAAAAAGCAGATGCTTTGCAGTCTATAGATCAAGAAACTATGCAAAATATGATTGAAACTGAGCTGCAAAATACTCAAGGTATAGCGGCAAAAGAAAAGCTACTTCAGTTTTTTAGATCAATTTTTGCTAATGACCCAAATCTTGGCATTTTGAAAGGTTGGATTTCTGGATATTATGACAGCTTAGTTGAATATCAAGACAAAATTAATGGCCTTTTAAGTAAATATAAAGAGGCTCTTGCGAAACTTGAAAAAGAAGAAGACATGGCAAGCGGTGTTGAGAAAAAAGCGGCTGATGCAAAAGCAAAAATGAAAACAGATCAAAAAGATGCTGATAAATATTGGAAACTTGCTAAAGAGAACTGGAAGCATCCTCTAAAAGCTGCTGAATATGCAAAAATCGCTATGGCTTATGAAGCTAAGGCTGCTATTCAAGGAACTGCATATGCTGCAGATGAAGTAGCCGTCAAATTTTTACATAGTGAATTAGCAAAAGATTTTGCCCTAGTTGCTGAAGCTAAAGATAAATATGAGAAGCAAAAAAATGAGTTAATTTCAGAAATCAAAGCATTAATGGCTAATTCTAATAATATTACCCCTCAACAATTACAACAATTACAACAAGATTTTAGTGATTTATTAAAGACTCTAAAAACTGAAAATGATAACTGTCCTTTTAGAAGAGCAGCTAAATGGTTAAAAGAAGAGCAAAATAAGTTGAATAAAAAGCATAAAAATAGCTGGTTTCTTAAAATAGATAAATGGATTGATAAAGAGCTTAAAAATGATGAAAAAAAAGCTCTAAAAAATGGAGATTTAGTCGGCAATTGGCTTGATAAGGGATTAGATTGGTTTTTAGATAATATTATGGAAGAGTCACCTTCAGAAATGGCATCTGGTGTAATGAATGCATGTGCTTTTTTAGGACATTTATCTGAACGTAGACTGCTTAAAGCTATGACAAATGTAGCTCAAGATGGTCTAAAATTTGTTCAAGAAAGTGGTATGGTAAACGAACTTATAAATATTCTGAACCGGGCATCTCAAGGTCAAATAACACAAGCGATGGCAGCTCACCAAGAAGCAATTGAAAGATATACAAAATCAGAGAGCGAAGTACAAATGCTTACAACTCTTATAGGAGAAAACACAAACCATAATATTAAAGCTTAAAACAATTTAATAATAATAATAAAACGAGGAAAAAAATATTATGTTAAAATTTAAAAAAGACATTTCAAAGTTTTTTGATTATTTCGATCTAGACCCAGAGGCTAGAGCGGAAAAATTCCAAGAAACTCTTCATGAAACTGTCAGATTTTCTGAGAAGATAAAGGATCGGATTATGAATGGTTCTGAAGAAGAAAGAGAAGAACTTCAAGCCTTTTTAGATGAACTTCAAGAGAAAATCGAGACAGAAAAGAATAAATTATACGAAAAAATAGGTATTTCTGAGAAAGATCTACAAGCTTACTTAAAAGACAAAAACAACTTTTCAGAAGAAGAATGGCAAGCGATGGAGAACATGAAAGACTATATAACAGAAACAACTTTTCCAGAAACTAAAAAACCTAGAAAAATAAAAACAGGGTCCAAAAAAGCTAAATGGATCCAATCATAAGAGGTAAAAATATGAGTACATCAGTAAGTAAAGTTACTTTATTACCAGATGAACATACTAAAAATAAAACGCCTAATCTCGATACTCAATTTGAGATGAGAGGGATTGAGCAAGGTATTTTAGCAGCTTTTAAGAAATTAAAAGCCGACGGAGCATCATACGTATTTTTAGTAATGTTTATATTAGATAAGGTTGGTTTTGCCCAAGCTACAGAGGCGATTAAAGCGATTGCTAAGGTAGAACAAATACTACAAAAGATTATGGGAGACTTAGGTGACTTTTCACAGCTATTAAAAGCTTTATTAAACCAGATAGATTTATCGGATTATTGTAAGAAGGGCGGGAACAAAGGAGACCCCATTGCTGCGGCTAAAAAGGCAATAGGCAAATGGCTAGGAGAAGGTCATAATGGTCCTAAAGGAAATATGACAAATGGTCAATATTTTAGATATTTATTTGAAGATTTATTTGGAAAAAATGGAAAAAGTGGTCTATTAGCTCAATACAAACAAGCTTTAAAAAACCCATGGATTAAACAATCTGGAGATTCTACAGATTCTGTTGTTAAAGGTCTGCAAAAATTATTAACCGGAAACGTTGGAGAGGGATTTGGTTCTGCAAATTTTTCATCTGGTAAGACAACATTTTTAGATTTCTTAACCGGTAAAGTGCCTTATAATCCAAATACTATGGCTGGCACATTGGCTAAGGCGGTAGCTTATTCATGGTTTGAGAGAACTGGTTCAAAACCTTTAGATAAAACGTACGCTGACAAATCATATACCGTTGACTATATCGGAGATTCAACTAATGACATAGATGGTACTAAAGGTGCGGCCAATGGTATCAACACCTCAGATTCTTCTAAAGAATCTATGCAAGCGCAGAACTTAGAATCTCTGCAAAAAACGGGTTCAACGATTATTTCGAACTATTCTAACTTTACACAAGCGGCTGCTAATAACCAAAAAGCTCAATAATAAAAAAATAATTAATAGGAGACTATAATATATGAATAATATAGCAATAGATGTAGTCAAAAGTAATAACATTCAAAGCGAATATGATAATAGACATCAGATTAAAGTCGCTATGCCGGCTGATGCTTTTGATGATGACACATCAAATAATAGTAAAAAATCAAGAAAGACACTATTGAAAAAAATGCTAGCGACTCCCCCGAAACTAGATAAATATACGACACCTTCAATGACATCAAAAGCCATGGCGAACGTATATCAAAATCTATCAGAAGCGCAACAAGAAAATTTCTTAGATGAGATTGCTAATCAAAATGGAGCGATGGCAGCGGTTTATAACTCTCTTCCAAACAAAGCAAAAGAAGAGTTTGAAGAAACAGTATCTCAAATGATTTCTAAAAAGTTTGTTGGGGCATATGATAGCATGTCAGCTCAAGAAAAAGTGCAATATAATGATGAAGTAAATAGTTTAACAGGCTCTTTTGTCAATAAACTTGGCCAAGCTCAAAGAGATGAGTTTTTATCTAAATTTGGACCATTTTTAGAAAAACAATTAGGTAAAAGTTCAGTATCTGCATCAGATAAATTAGCGATTAAAGATTTTATAGAAAAAATTAATAAA
>JAAKFJ010000102.1 GCA_011064745.1 Candidatus Anoxychlamydiales bacterium
AAAATCAAAAAATTGAGAAAAGAAATCAAGCAAAAGACAAAATAACAGAACATACAAAAACAGCAGATGCGGCTAATCAAAAAGCAAATATGAAAACAAATATATGGAACATGACAACTACAGGTGGTAAAGCTATATCAGATGGGGTATTCAACACGCTTCAAGAGCAACAAAAAGCTGTTCAATCAGTTGCATCAGCGTTGCAACAAATGTTTGGTGGATCATATACTAAAGCGCAACAAGTCTTATCACAGTACTTGAATATCGATTTCTTTAAATCTCTGCAAGCATTAGCGACAGCGATTCAATAATAACAAAAATTAATTTCCTCGTGATCTGGGACTCTAGTTTTAAAAAACTGGGGTCTCTTTTTTTTTAAGCTGATCTTTTAATGATCGGCTCTTTTGCTTTGTCGATAGTTTCTTTTTCTATTATTATCTCTTTAATGGATGGATCGGAGGGGGTTTCAAACATAAGATCGCGAAGTAGATTTTCAACAATCATACGAAGGGCTCTAGCGCCAGTTTTTGTTTTTTTAGCCTTTTTAGCGATGGCTTTTAGAGCGTCATCGGTAAATTTTAGATCAACGTCTTCATCTCTAAATAGCTGAATATATTGTTTGATGATGGCATTTTTAGGTTTAGTTAAGATTTCAACGAGATCTTTTTCGGTAAGCTCATTACAACTTGTTATGCTATTGAATCTACCTACAAATTCTGGGATAAGACCAAATTCTATTAGATCTTCAGGCTCAACTTGAGAGAGAAGATAGTTGATCTCTTGTCTATCAAAAGAACGAACTTCACCAGCTTTAAAACCAATCGTTTCTTTACCCAGTCTTTTAGCGATCATTTTATCTAAGTGAACAAAGGCGCCACCGGCGATAAATAAGATGTTTTCTGTATTAACCTTAATGTATTCTTGATGAGGATGTTTTCTGCCGCCTTTAGGAGGGACATTAGCCACTGTTCCTTCAACGATTTTAAGCAGAGCTTGCTGAACACCTTCACCAGATACATCTCTTGTGATGGAGACATTTTGAGAGGTCTTTCTAATCTTATCTATCTCATCGATGTAGATAATACCGTGTTCTGCTTTTTCAACGTCGTAGTCGGCTGATTGAAGCAGTCTTAAGATGATGTTTTCAACATCTTCTCCAACATAGCCAGCTTCGGTTAGAGTGGTAGCATCGGTAATAGCAAAAGGAACATCTAAGATATTAGCGAGGGTTCTAGCCATTAGAGTTTTACCAGAACCGGTTGGACCCATTAAAAGAAGGTTAGATTTGATATATTCGATTTCATTTTTTTCAGAGAGAGATATTATTCTTTTATAGTGATTATAGACACCGACTGCGATAGTTTTTTTAGTGTTGTCTTGACCTATAATATAATCGTCTAGTTTTTCTTTTATCTCTTTTGGTTTTAAAACTTTTAGTTCATGAGGCGTTGTTTTTTTCTCGATTATATTAACGCAAAGAGAGATACATTTATCGCAGATAAAAGCGTTAGGACCTGAGACGAGCTTTTCTACTTGTTCTTCTTCTCTTCCACAAAAAGAGCATTGGGCATCAGTATTTTTTTTCATATTTTTTACTTATTTCTGGGATTGGGCTATTTTATCTATTAATCCGTAATCTAGCGCTTCTTGAGCGCTCATATAAAAATCTCTTTCACATTCAGCTAAAATTTTTTCAATTTTCTGGCCTGTTTTTTCACTTAGAATACCGGCTAAGACTTTTTTAAGATATAAAATCTCGTTAGCTTGGAGTCTGATATCTTCCGCGGCGCCACCCACTCCACCGGAGGGTTGGTGCAGCATAATGCGGCTATTTGGAAGAGCATATCTTTTACCCTTAGTACCGGCAGTTAATAGTAAAGCTCCCATTGAAGCGGCCAGACCTATGCAATAAGTATTGATATCACAACCTAAAAAGTGCATGGTATCATAAATAGCTAGGCCTGCAGTAATAAGTCCGCCTGGAGAATTTATATAAAGGCTGATATCTTTTTTCGGATCTTCCATTTTTAAAAATAGAAGCTGAGCTATTACAACATTGGCCACTTGATCATTAATTTCAGTTCCAATAAATATAATTCTATCTTTTAAAAGACGAGAATAGATATCCATAGAACGCTCACCGCGTCCTGTATCTTCTATCACATAAGGGGTTAGAGAATCTTCAATATCATAAGGTGAACGAGCCATAAATTTTCCTCATATTTTTTATTATAGTTTTATCAGGTTTTAGAAGTTTGATCAAGTATATAATCTTCAGCCTTGGTAAGAACCAGTCTAGATAAAGCTAAAGCATAAATATCTTTTGGGATATTTTTAGGATCAGGTTTTTTACCTACCTCTCTATATAATATATTTAAGGCTTCTTGTTTTATCTCTTCTTCTGTAATTTTTATTTTAAAATCACCAACAATTTTTTTGGAGATATAAAAAATTCTGATAGCTTTTTCAGAATAATCTAAAATTTCTTTTTCAAAATCTTTTTTCTCTTTATCGCTCATCTTATCGAAATCTTTTTTGAAATTAGGATTTTTTAAATAAGCACCTTTTCTATATTCAATTTCAGTTTTTATCATCGATTCAGGAACATCAAATTTATAGGTATTTAATAAAAAGTCATTAACTTTTTTTCTATTTTCTTGGTTGTGTTTCGTCTCCATTTGCTCTGTTAACATTTTTTTTATCGATTCTTTCATCTCATCAGTTGTTTTTGCACCAATTTTGTTGGCAAACTCTTCATCAACTTTAGGTAGTTCGGCCTCTTCGACTTTTTTAATAGTTACGAGAACTTTTTTTGGCTCAAATTTTTCTTTTTCTTCTTTAGAAGCCGTTTCATCAGGTTTCGATACTCCTTTGATGGTATCGTTAACTTTTTTACCAATAACTAATTTTTGCATCCAATTAGCCATGCCTTTATTAGATACTTCAAATCTAGTATCTGAAAAAACTCTTTGAACAGGATCAGATTCAACAGAATCTAAATCTATAATAATATAGTCATTCTCTTTTATTGGGCGGTCTACCTCAGTCCATTTAGCATGAAAAAATCGGATTTGACGGATGGCTTCATCTATTTCTTTTTGAGAAACTTGAGGTTTTTTATCTTTTGGCATTTTAAAAGATTTAGGATCTATAGCAGGAACCTCAGGTTCAGTCTCATAATTAAAAGTTAAGCTAGCACCCTTTTCAAAAGAATGCTCTTTGATTTTAAAAACAATTCTTGAACCAGAGCTAATAACTGGGAGTTTTTCTTGAGTTTGGGCAGTGATAAAAGAAATATCTGCTATTTTCTTTTCTAATTTTTCTTTTATGGCTTCTGGATATTTTTGTAAGATCATTTTATCCGGCGCTTTGCCTTTTCTAAAACCGGAGATGGAAACTTCTTTTTTGACATCTTTGATGGCTAGTTTTTGAGCTTCATTAACAATATTAGGCCCAACTTCAACATGTAGCTCAATTTTGCAGCTAGGTTGTTTCTCAACTTTTACTTTAACCTTTTCTTTTTGAGGCTCTTTCACTTTGATAATCCTTTATTGAAAATA
>JAAKFJ010000103.1 GCA_011064745.1 Candidatus Anoxychlamydiales bacterium
TTCTTTTTTGGATAAATCAGCTGTTTCAAAAAAAAGATGTTTTTCAAACTCTTTATATACTTCTTCATCAAAAGATTCTTTACCATAAGTCTGAATCCATTTTTTAGCCTCTTTTCTATAGACTTGCATTGACATATCAGGCAAACCAAACCCTAGAATAGAAAAATTTTCAATAAAGCCTTTTTTAAAGAGCAAAAAAAGAGTGGGAAGTAGCTTTTTTTGGCAAAGATCTCCGGCGCCACCGAATATCACCATTAAAAATTTTGAAGCTTTAAAAGTATCTAAAGCGTGCATACAAGATTCAAAAGAAATATCTTTTTCTGCCATTTACTCTCCTTTATTTACTCCATGTCCACCAAAAGCATCTCTGAGCGAGGCTAATATTTTATCTTGAAAAGCATCTACTTGTCTAGAAGAGAATCTCTCCATTAAAGATTGATTTATAACGGGGGTTGGCACTCCTAAATCTATCGCTTCTTTAACCGTCCATCTCCCCTCACCAGAATCTTCAACAAAGCCTTTAATGTTATTTAGGGTTTGATCTTTTTTAAAGATATTTTCAATAAGCTCTAGCAGCCAAGATCTAACAACCGAGGAATTATTCCAAAGCTTTGAAATTTTATGAAGGTCTAAATCAAAATCTTTTTTAGCCTTTAATAGTTCAAAGCCTTCGGCATAAGCTTGCATTAAAGCATATTCAATACCATTGTGAACCATTTTAACAAAATGACCAGACCCGCTTTTCCCCATGTGATTATAACTATCATTATTGCTAAGTGTTTTTAAAATTGGCTCTATTTGTTTAAAAGCTATCTCATCACCACCAACCATCAAGCAATAACCCTCTTTAAGTCCCCAAACACCACCGCTAGTTCCGATATCTAAAAATTTAATTTTTTTCTTTTTTAAATTATCAGCGTGTCTAATTGAATCTTTATAAAAAGAGTTACCTCCATCTATTAAAATATCCCTCTCTGTTAAATTATTTGAAATAGCTTCAATAGTTTGGTCAGTAATTTTTCCAGCAGGGACCATCATCCACACAATTTTTGGATCCTGCATCTCTGAGATAAGCTCTTTAATTGAAGACGCTGCAATAGCTCCATTTTTTTTGGCCTCTTCTAGCGCCTCTTTATTAATATCAAAAACGACAACCTCATGCTGTTCTAAAAGTCTTTTCGTCATATTTTGGCCCATTTTTCCAAGGCCAACAAATCCGATTCTCATACAAAAATTCCTTTTTATTTATAAGTTTCACAATAATCAATATAAGATTAAAATTAAATTTTTATTGACAAATGCTTTACAAAGCTAGTTAAATCATTTATTTATCAACTCTTTTAGAACATGAAATATAAATATGTTGTAATAGGCGCGGGAGCTGCAGGATTAGTTGTCGCAATAGGTCTTGCTAAAGCCAAAAAAAAAGTCATCTTAATTGAAAACAATCAATTCGGTGGGGATTGCACAAACTTTGGTTGTATTCCTTCTAAAGCTTTAATTGCATCTTCAAAAATTGCAAACAACTTAAAAAGGGCTCACGAGTTTGGTCTTGATTTTCACATAGATTACTTTGATGCAAACAAAAGCCTTCAAAGAGTTCGAGATATTATTGAAAATGTTAGATCAAAAGAAGATGCTCCAGCTTTAGAAAAAATAGGCATAGATACCCTTAAAGCTAAAGCCTCTTTTAAAACCGATAAGATCATTGAAGCTATCGATGATAAAAATCAAAAGCATACGATTGTTGGAAAAAAAATAATTATAGCAACAGGAACTTCCCCTTTTATACCTCCAATATCCGGTCTTGAGAATATTCCATTTGATACCAATGAAACTATCTTTAACCTAAAAGAAATACCACCCAGCTTATGTATAATTGGCGCTGGAGCTATAGGCTCAGAGCTTGGTCAAGCTTTTCAAAGGCTCGGCTCTCAAGTTACCATCATAGATGTCGCACCAAGACTACTTGTTAATGAATCTTTTGAAACCTCTAAAGTAATGATAGATACTTTCATAAAAGAAGGTTTAAAAATACATTTAAACTCGACTGTTCAAAATGTAACTTACTCAAATGATACTTTTGATGTTTTTATAAAAAATAATAAAAGCGGTTACATAAATCAGATAAAATCTCAAAAACTCTTGCTTGCTACAGGTCGTGTGATAGCAATAAAAGATTTAAAGCTTGAAAATGCTGATATTCAATATTCCAAAAAAGGTATTTTAGTAGATCACTTTGCCAGAACAAATAAAAAACATATCTTTGCTATTGGAGATTGCATAGGCGCTCCCTTTTTCACTCACAAAGCAGAGAGCATGGCAAGATCAGTACTTTTTTCACTTCTTGTCCCTTTCGTAAAAAAGAAAATATGTTTGCATCCGATGCCAAGAGTTACATTTACTGATCCAGAGATAGCCTCAATTGGACTATCAGAGGAAAAAGCAATTGAACAATATGGTGAAAAAAAAGTCGCTATTTATTTTGTTCCCCTAGAAGATTTAGATAGAGCAATAGTAGAAAATGAAACACAAGGTTTTGTAAAAATTATTACTCATAAATGGTCTAGTGAAATTATAGGCACTACGATCGTTTCAAAAAGAGCTGGAGAAATGCTATCAGAGATCTTAGTTGCCATGAAAAAAAACATAAAACTCCGTAGCTTATCAGATATTATTCATCCTTATCCAACATATAGCTTAGGTATTAGAAAAGCCGCTGATAAATATTTAACTCAGACTATTTTCAAAAGAAGAATGTAAAGTAAGAAACATGAAAATGAAAGAAAAAAATAAAACAAAAAATTTTAAAAAAATTTTAAAATTTTTACCCGTTATTATCATCCTTATCGCAATGATTGCAGTTTTCATCTTTGGAGGGTTTGATTATCTTAGTTTTGATACTTTAAAAACATATCATGAGACTTTAAAAACCTCACTTGAAAATAACAAATTTTTATTTCCTTTTCTTTTTATCCTTGTCTACATAATAGCAACGGCTCTTTCAATTCCTGGCGGTGTTTTTTTAACTATTTTAGCAGGGTTTTTATTTGGTAAATATTTTGCAACAACCTATGTTGCAATCGGCGCAACTATTGGCGCTTGCATACTATTTTTAGCAGCAAAAACAGCTATTGGTGATTTTTTCTTAAAAAAAGCCGGAACAAGACTAAAAAAAATATCTGAAGGTTTTAAGAAAAACGCTATTTGCTACATGCTTTTTTTAAGACTTATTCCCCTTTTTCCTTTTTGGCTTGTAAATATCGTGCCGGCTTTTTTTAAAATCAAATTTAGAACTTTTTTATGGACTACTTTTTTTGGAATAATGCCTGGCTCCTTTATTTTTGCTCAAGCAGGAGTGGGTTTGCAATCTATCATTGAAAAAGAGAGCTTTGATTTAAAATCAATTTTGAGTTTTGAAGTTATTTTATCTCTATCTCTATTAGCTATTTTAATGCTTATTCCAATAATTTTTAAAAAGATAAAAAATAAAATATGTTAGATTCAAA
>JAAKFJ010000104.1 GCA_011064745.1 Candidatus Anoxychlamydiales bacterium
AGATCTTGGGCATTAATAACAATTATCAAAAATTACTTTAATTATAATAATAAATATTTAAATACTATTAATTAAATAAAGTATTATAAGTTTAAAACAAAAAGTTTATAATTTTTTTAGGAATTTTAAAAAGAGGGGAGGCTCAACAGAATATAGAAATTCTAATAGATGCATCTCTGTTAGCTAGATAGTGAGTAAATGGCAGATCTTTTAAAAAGTTTTTAAAATAATGGCTCCACCGAGACAAATATCATCTTGATAAAAGACGATAGATTGGCCCTCTGTTATAGCTCTTTGTGGTTCTCTAAAAGATACATGTACTTGATCATTTTCAATTTTTTCAATGGTGCACTCTTGTTCTATTTGTCTGTATCTAACTTTGGCTTTTAGCCCCATTGGTAATTTTATATCAAAATCATCGACAACCCAAGTTAGATTATGAGCGATTAAGCTTTTAGAAAATAAGGATGGGTGATTTTTACCTTGAGAGATAAATAGGGTATTAGTTTTTAGGTCTTTTTTGGCGACGTACCAGGCATCGCCTTTTCCTCCTACTTCAAGGCCTTTTCTTTGACCTATAGTATAAAAGCTAAGCCCCATGTGCTCAGCTTTAATATCACCATCTAAAGTCTTAATTGGGCCTGGATTAGATGAAATAAATTTAGATAAAAACTGGGTAAATTTTCTTTTGCCGATAAAACAAATACCAGTACTATCTTTTTTAGCATGGTTTAAAAAATTTTGCTCTTTTGCAATCTTTCTAACTTCCGTTTTTGTAAGATCGCCAATAGGGAAAAGAACTTTTTTTAAAATTGAAGATTTTAAAGTATATAAAAAGTAGCTCTGATCTTTATTTAAATCTTTGCCTTTCAGAAGATGATAGTTTTCATTGATAAGGCTTTTTTGTGCGTAGTGGCCTGTTGCTAAAAAGTCAGCGCCAAGATCTATTGCTTTTTTTAAAAAAAGCTTGAACTTGATCTCTTTATTACAAAGAATATCTGGATTAGGAGTAATGCCGAATTTAAAATCTTTTAAGCATTTTGAAAAAACATCTTCAAAATACTCTTTTTCAAAGTTGATAGAGTAATAATCAATTTCGAGTTTTTCACATGTTTTAACAACATCTTCAAAGTCTTTTTTAGCTGTGCAATCACTTGCATCATCTTGCCAGTTTTTCATGAAAAGACCAAAGACTTTATAGCCTTGTTTTTTTAAAAGATAAGCGCTTATTGTTGAATCGACCCCACCTGAGAGACCAACGGCTACAACTTTTTGCGCATTCATAGGTTTTTTAGTCTTTCTATTCTATCATCTATTGGAGGATGAGTAGAAAATAAATTTAATAAACCTCTTTTAGAAGGATTAGATATTTTTAAAGCATTGATTGAGGCAACTTGTTTTTTTTTGTCTTTTATAGGTTGCAAGGCTTTTAGAGAACTGAGTGCTTTTATCATTTTGTCTTTCCCAACCAAATTAGCTGAACTCTCATCGGCTCTAAACTCTCTTTTTCTAGAAAAAGAAGCAAGTACTATAGAGCCTAAAATCATAAAAACTATCTCAAAAATATATACAAAAAAATAGTGACCAGAACTATAGGATGATCGGCTTTTTCTATTAGAAGAAAAGATTGAAAAAGCTAAAATTCTAGCTAAAAACATAACAAAAGCATTTACAACTCCTTGCAGCAGAGTCATAGTTATCATATCTCCATTAGTGATATGGGATATTTCATGCCCAATGATAGCTTCTATCTCATCTTGAGGTAGGCGATTGATTAAACCAGTTGATAGGGCTAAAAGAGATCTTTTTTTAGTCGGTCCTGTCGCAAAAGCATTGACTTCATTAGATTCATATAAGCCAACTTCAGGGGGGTTCTCTAATCCAGCCTCTATTGAGATTTTTTCAACTATATCCAAAATAAATTTTGAATTTACATCCCTGCCATCAATTATTTGAACTCTCATCAACCATTTTGCTATCGATTTTGATAAAAAAAGTGATATCAAAGCCCCAGCAAATCCCCAAAGAAGACAAAAAATGGCTAGTTTATTTATATCTAGGCCATAAGCATTTAAGTAGGGACCAACTTTAAAAATTGATAAAAGAGTGCTAATTGTTATTACCACTAATAAATTTATTAAAATAAATAGAAAAAATCTTTTAATTAAATTCATTAATCTGCCCTCGTATGATTTTAGAAGACATTGTAAAGCTAAAAGAGGGCAATGTCAAGTCTTAGAGAGTAAAAATAAGTCTATAAAATATTTTTTTTGATAACAAATACATTTGCATAATATTTCGCAATATGTCATCAAATAAATAGTTTTTAATGAAATAAAAGGATGTCTGTGAAGATACCCATTAAAATCTCAAAAAAGAAAAATAAGAAAAGGTGTGATTTATCCGATATAAAAAAACACCTAAAAAAGAATAATGCATGTTATGTACTAATAACCTGCTCACAGCCATCGCAAGATGGAAAAATGCAAGTAGAGTTAAATTATTCAGGTGATGAAGATTTAGCGGCCTATTTAGTAGATGGAGCTCAAGATGTTTTTGAAAAGGAGAAAAGCCCCATCCAAGATAAACAAATTTTCTAAAAAAGAGCTTTTTGTAACTCAACTTTTTAATTTTTTTCGAAAAAAATCTTTATTAATAAAAGATTTTCTGGAAAAAAAGTTTCAAAAAGCCATAAATATAAAAGAATAGAAGAAATAACAAAACGTAGTTAAAAAAATAAAAAGGTTGCCAAGAAAATTTCTTAAAACGACAATAAAACTAACAATTAGAAAGGCTTATGCAGCGCGTACTTAAAAAAATCTTTTTGATAGATGAAAAAACTGAAAATACTTTGAAGTTTTGGGTTTTATTAGGTCCTTTTTTTCTTTTATTAAGTATTATACTTGCTCCCTTTGAGTTAGCCGTTTTAGCAACAGCGGCTCTTTTTTTATCTTATCGTTTTAAATTTAAAGGTCTTTTTCTATCGTTAATAGCTTTAACTGCTTTTAGTTTATATACCCAAGTAAATTTAGTAGAGAATCATCTTTGGAATTTAGGTTTAGAAGCATCAATTGCTCTAAGCTTAATAATTACAGCTTTTGGATTAGACGAAATTAAAAACTTTATTTCTCATAAAAGAGAAAATCCACAAGATTTACTAAATTTGCAGCAGCAAATTAATGAAAATCAAAAAGCTTTTGAAAATACTGAAAAAAATTATCAAGTTAATATCAATCAATTAACCAATGATCTCGATACCAAAGCTGAAAATTTAAAACTAACCTATCTGGAAAATGAAAATCTAAAAAAAGATCTTACAGAAAATACTCAAAGAAAAGATTACCTTTTAAATGAATTAGATCAAAAAGTTAAAGAAACTGAAGATCTTCAAGTAAAGTTAGATGAGCTCTATGAAAAAATCTCTTTTTTAAAAGATGAAGAATTCTTGCTTGAGAAAAACAAAACCTCTCTAAAAGAAATTGAAGAGTTAAAAAATCTCAGTGC
>JAAKFJ010000105.1 GCA_011064745.1 Candidatus Anoxychlamydiales bacterium
TAACTATAAAAAGCTAAAACTATTAGAAAAAAGTAAAACATTTTTAATTACAAAAAAAAGGAGCGGCATTTCCTCCCCATGTTTAAAAACAGGGGTTTCCATGCCGTCATTTCGATGAAAAAACTATTTTTTATATTTATTTTTTTAACATGCGTAAAAACCTTCGCTCTTCTTCCGCCTTTATATCAAAGTATCAAAGAAATTGATCAGATAATAACTGATGAAGGAGTACAAAATGAGCTAACAAGCGCAGAGCCTATTTTAGAGATAAAAAGAGTAGAGAGTGGCTATATTATCATAACCAATAGATATAGCTTATTTGTAGAAGTAAACTATACGCCTCAAGATCTAATCGGTCCGGCTAAATTTGAAATAGACGTACATGAAAAAGAAATCAAAAATTTTTGTGATACACAAGATTAACAAATCCCAAGAAAGTGAAATAAGTCGCCTCTATTAGGACCATAAAACTTTTTTGTTCTAGATATTTGGGTGCTTAGATTGCCTCTTTTTCTTGAAAGTAGATTTTTTTTCCAATCTTTGATTTTTGGAAGTATTGTGATGATCTCGGATTTATCAATAGGTTTTCTTAAAAAATCATACATCTTATTTTCTCCAGCAACAGGCAGAATTTCAATAAAGCCTTTTTTGCCATTAACTGAAAATGTTTTGGGTGCATGAGCATGTCCGGCTCTAAGTGTTTTTACTTGTCTATTATCTTGGCTAATCATGACAAAATAATCTTTAATAAATTCAGGTGTTAAAGACAGACCAACACCTCTGTTATTTTCTCCTAGATGTCTTTTTGCAATATCTCCCCAATTAAAGCTGGTATAGCCTTGCTCTCTATACTCTTTAATCAAATCTGATCCTGTATAATTTGGTTTTAGCTGGGATTTTAAAAAATCTTGAACTTTTAAAGTGCTAAGTATTACTTTCGCTTTTTTCTTATCTATATTTGAGATTTTAAGTAACGTTTTTAATTTTTCTTCATTTTCATTTTTTTGAGATTTTATATAAGCATCTAAAGCTTTTTTTACATCCTGTATCTTATTTATCTTTTTGTCTCTTAAATGAGATGGCAAAAGATTTGTAATCCTTCTTGAGAGAGTAGCTTTTTTGTTTCTTTTAATGTACATTTCAGCTTTAGATGATCTTTGCCCAAGAACTTCTTGGATATCTATATCTGGATCTAAAGCTCCATGAGTTAAATGTGTATATTGATATTTATTAATATCGTCTTTAGTACCTACTAAAACACTCAAAGGTAGAGATGAGAAAAACTTATCCAACTTTTTGCAAAGCTCATTATTTTGATAATATTGTCTTTCTTTTTTATGAATATACTGTTTGCTAAGATTAAGATCTTCATGGTTGCCTTTTAACAAGACCACTTCATTTGGATTATTAATTTTAAGCTTCATTAAAAGGTTTATGACTTCAAAACTATTTTTGCCTCTATCTATGTAATCTCCCAAAAATGCGATAACAATTTTATCTTTAAATTCTTTTTTAACATTATAATTTTTATCTAGATAACCTTGTTTTTGAAGAGATATTAAATGTTGAATTAAACTGAAATAATCACCGTGCATATCTGCTTTTAAAACGAGTTTTGCACCTTTTTCTAAATCTATTTTTTCGATCTTTCCTATATATTTTTTTGGGTCTAAAGATGAAAATTTTGAGTTATATTTATTTAAAGTGTCTATTACATCTTTAATAGAAATTTTCTCAGGTTTTTTAATGGAGTGTTGAACTATCGATAAAATCTTGCTCGTTAAAAGAAAACATGGAGATAAAGATCCACTAAGGACAGCAGGACCAAGAAGTGTTTGAGCTGAAATTTCAAATATAGCAATACTACCAAAAACAGCAATAGATGCTACGACTAAAATAATAGACACCACTTTTAAAATCTTTTTTACAGTCTCAAATCTATTAACTTTTTTGACATAGTTATTAAAAGTGTTTATTTCATTACTGTCTAATATTGAATTAGTCTTGGATATTGCCATATATTGTCTTTATATGTAAAATAATCGTTATTTATAAATATTATATAATATTGCTTATAAAAAAGATATTCAAAGATTTTCTTGACAAATCCACTTTTCATAGATATTTTCAAATCAAATAAGGCAAAATATGAAAATACTCGTTCCATCACAAGGCGAAGACATTATAAGTAAAATAGATAACCATTTTGCTAAAGCCAAACATTTCATTTTTATGGATACTGATAAAGACGTTTGGGAAATTTTTGAAAATGAATTCATTCATGAAAAACACTCTGGCGATAAAATTGCTAATAAAGCTAAAGATCTTAAAATAGATACTTTCATTGTTAAAAACATAGGCCCCCATGCTTTTGATATTTTAACAAATCAAGGCATCAAAATCTTTTATTATGAAAAAGGTTCTATTAAAGATGCGATATCAAAATTGAAAAAAAATGAGCTCTCTCAAATGTTTAAAGCTAATAAAAAACATGGGGCTATTTTAGGCGAAGATTAATCTTCATTGGCAGAAGGTTTTTTTCTAAGAGCTTTTTTTTGAGATATTTTTCTTTTCTCTTCTATCATTTTTAATTTAGCTTTTTTAGATCTTCTCTTTTTTTGCTTTTTGATTTTATAGATTTTTTTTTGTTTTTCAGATTTTTCTTTAAATAGTTTTTCTTCTATTTTAGATGTGAGCTCTTTTCTAGCAAAATAACGATTCATAGCTCTAGATCTCTCTTTTTGGCATTTTACTGCTATGCCAGTGGGTTTGTGTTTTAAATAAACACAGCTATGAGTTTTTTGGATTTTTTGACCGCCTCTACCTGAACCTAAAATGAATTTTTCAACTAAATCTTTTTCTTGAATATTGAGAGAGAGCATCTTTTTTTTGAGAGCGTCTTCTTTTTCTTTTTTTAAAAACATCTAAATGAGCTTTTTTTTAATCAAAACTTAAAAGTAACAAAAATTTCTTTTTATTTAAAAAAATATTAAATAATAATTTATTTTTCTTTTTTTAATTCAAAATATTTTTTAGTATTGGTTCATGGAATGACGGTAAAAGAAAATCTTAAACTTAATGGAGGTATTTTTTATGAATCTATTCAAGAAAATATCTTGGATGATTCCAGCACTTGTTATAACAACAAGTCTATTTGGAAACGATCAAGATGTTGCAAATTATTGCGACCCATGCCCAAAGGAACCACCCTCGTGTGATCCTTGTTATGAAAAATCTCGCAATAAACCTTACGATCAAGGACATGAAATATGCGAAGGAACTTTACCGAAAGCATATAATGCCCCTGCAAGAATTGATATCTGTGATGGCATAGATGCCTTTATCACAGCTAGTTTTATATATTGGGAACCTCTATCTGATCAATTAGATTTAGGTATCACAGACTTAAGTGCTAATTGGCCACGTGATTTTGATGTTGTTAAATTTAACACAGATTA
>JAAKFJ010000106.1 GCA_011064745.1 Candidatus Anoxychlamydiales bacterium
GCTCTAAATGTTTCTGAGTTTCTAAGATAAAAATATCGATAATATTTTTTCCAACTAACTCGTGGTCTTTTTCTTTCTATGTATCTTGGGAAATCTCTTATTGATAATTGTTGCCAGACCCATTCATGATCAGCTATTTTTCTACCGATACGAGAGGTTTTTGCAAATCTAATAACATCTTTAGCAGATAAAAAAGAAGCAACATTACCTCTAAAAACATCTTTAAAAAAAGATGGTAGAATAAAAGATTCAGATGAGTAAATTGGCCGAGACATTTGTTTTTCTTGCTTTAGTTCGAAATAACATATCAATTATTTCATTTAATAAAAATCTTTAAAGCTAAAGAAAACTATCATCAAACCAACCAATTCACTACCCCTTGTATTACAATAACTTATGGAAATAATTTTCTGAAAATGATAATTTACAAATAAATTAATTCCAGCTACAATAAGTAATAGAGCGTAAAAAATAGGAAAGTTATATGTTTGATAAATTTACTAATAGAGCAAAACAAGTCATAAAGCTTGCCAAAAAAGAGTCTCAAAGACTTAACCACAACTACTTAGGTACAGAGCATGTTCTTTTAGGCCTATTAAAATTAGGTCAAGGGATCGCTGTAAACGTACTTAGAAACATGAATTTAAGCTATGATGTGATTAGATCTGAGATTGAAAAGATTGTGGGCTTTGGGCCTGAAATGCAATCTTATGCTGACCCAGCTCTGACTGGTAAGGTGAAAAAAGTATTCGAATTTGCAAATGAGGAAGCTGGGAATTTAAATCATAATTATGTTGGAACAGAGCATTTACTTCTTGCACTTATTCGTCAAGGGGATGGTGTAGCCGCTCAAGTATTAGAAAACATGGGAGTTGATCTAAAAGAGGTTCGAAAGGAGATTTTAAAAGAGCTAGAAACGTTTAATTTGCAACTACCTCCTATGAACTCTTCATCATCAAACACTAACAATTCAAAAACTCAAGAAAAAGCAACGGATAAAATGCCTGCTCTGAAAGCTTATGGTCATGATTTGACAGAGATGGCCAGAGAAAATAAGATGGATCCGGTCATTGGCAGAAAAAAAGAGATTGAAAGACTGATTTTAATACTATGCCGAAGACGGAAAAATAATCCTGTTCTCATTGGAGAAGCGGGCGTTGGAAAAACAGCTATTGTTGAAGGTTTAGCGCATGCGATTATACAAGGCGAAGTACCTGAGAATTTAAGAAATAAAAAATTAATTTCTTTAGATTTGACACTGATGATTGCGGGAACTAAATATCGTGGTCAATTTGAAGAAAGAATAAAAGCTGTCATGGATGAGATCAAAAAAAATGGTAACGTTTTACTCTTCATTGACGAGCTTCATACTATTGTAGGAGCGGGAGCTGCTGAAGGCGCGATTGATGCATCCAACATTTTAAAACCGATGCTTTCTCGTGGAGAGATTCAGTGTATTGGAGCGACAACAATTGATGAGTATCGAAAATTCATTGAAAAAGATGCCGCTTTAGAGAGAAGATTTCAAAAAATTCATGTAGCGCCACCATCGACTGAAGAAAGCAGACATATTTTAGATGGACTAAAATCAAAATATGAATCTCACCATAACTGTAGCTACACCCAAACAGCGATTGAAGCCGCTGTTGAGATGTCAGATAGATATATTTCTGGTAGATTTCTGCCAGATAAAGCGATTGATCTAATGGATGAAGCGGGTGCTAAAGCTAGAATTGAAACAATGCATCAACCACCTGAAATCTTAAAGTATGAATCTGAGATAGAAACTCTAAAAAAGGCTAAAGAAGAAGCTATTGGCAAACAAGAGTATGAAAAAGCGGCCAAACTCAGAGATTCAGAGAAAAAATTAAGAGAAAAACTTCAAATTATAAAACAAGAAAGAGAGCAATCCAAAGAAGAACATAAAGCGATTGTTGATGAAGAAGATGTTGCACAAATAGTTGCTAAACAAACTGGCATTCCACTATCCCGTCTAACAGAGTCTGAGATCAATAAAATTGTGCATATGGAAAAAACTCTTTTCCAAGATATCATTGGTCAAGAAGATGCGGTAACGAATGTTTGTAAATCTATCAAAAGATCTAGAGCCGATATTAAAGATCCAAATAGACCAATCGGATCATTTCTATTTTTAGGTCCAACAGGTGTTGGAAAAACTCACTTAGCTCGTCTTTTAGCAATCCATTTATTTGGTGGTGAAGAGGCTCTTATTCAAGTTGACATGTCAGAGTACATGGAAAAATTTGCAGCTAGCAGAATAATTGGTTCTCCTCCAGGCTATGTTGGTCATGAAGAGGGCGGTCAATTAACTGAACAGGTCAGACAAAGACCATATTCTGTTATTTTATTCGATGAGGTTGAAAAAGCTCACCCTGATGTTATGAATTTACTTCTTCAAATTATGGAAGAAGGAAAATTAACAGATTCAATGGGTAGAAAAATCGATTTCAAAAATACCATTATCATCATGACTTCTAATCTAGGTGCCGATCTGATCAGAAAGTCAACTGAAATGGGTTTTGGAGCACCTGACAACCTTTTAGATTATAAAACAATGCAAACCAAAATCGAAGGCGCTGTTAAAAAGCACTTTAAACCAGAGTTTTTAAATCGTTTAGATAATTTCATCATCTTCAAAACTTTAGATAAAGAAAGTCTTAAACTTATTGTTGATCTTGAGTTTAAGAAACTACAAGATAGAGTGAACAAAAAAGGTATTATCATAACTTTAGATGAAAAAGCTAAAGTCTTTTTAGTCGATAAAGGCTATCAACCAGAGATGGGAGCGAGACCTCTTAAAAGAACTCTCGAACAATATCTAGAAGACCCTCTCGCTGAAAAACTCCTTTTAAATCCTGATAAGAAAGTCGATTACAAGATATCTGCTGATAAAGAAAAAATTGTTTTCGATGAAATTGAAAAAACTCAAGATGATAAAGAAGATTTAGCAAAAGTAGATTCAAATTAAATATTGGCTGAGTATTAAACAAAAAATACTCAGCCAAATTTTTCTTAAAAAATTAGAATCCAAGTCCAAGATTTAATTCAAAAGAAGGTTTATAAATATCACCTTTAAAATAGATTGATAAAGGTGTTGGCATATTTGCTCCTAATTGAACATAGCTTTGTAGTTTATCACCTAATTTATAATTATAACCAAGTGAAGCATTAGCTGCTAAACCAGAATAAGCTGAAACCACTTTTTCTCGGTTATATGTATAGGTCGCATCACTATATTCATCAATCTCAGTAGTTTTCTCTTTTGTAGCAACAAACATATTATGAAAACTACCACCAATACCAAAATATCCGCTATGTTTAGCGCTAGATTTAACATCCCTTAAAAATGTAA
>JAAKFJ010000107.1 GCA_011064745.1 Candidatus Anoxychlamydiales bacterium
TCTACAACCAATAAAGATGAAGAAAAGGATGAAGAGGTTACAAAAGCTGAAGAAAAGGACAAAGCAATAGATCCTGCATCTGATAGTGATGAATCTACTAAAACGCCTGAGGGCCCTACAACAGATCCAGAGAGCTCCTTTAAAAATCCTTTTGCACTTAGAGATGCTGAGAGACCATTTGATGCAAATGCACAAGAAGGAACTGATGATAAAACCAAATCAAAAACTAAGAAGAGCACAGAATCTTGGCAAGATAACATACCTTCATATGAAAAAGACGATGCTGATGATGCTAGTTGGCTAGAATATCTCTTAAAGGGAATTATAAAAAATGAAGCAGATGAGATTATCGCCGAAACTGATGAAAAATCACATATCACTAAAGAAAAGGCTCATAGCATATTAAGTAAACTTTTAGTTAAGAAAAGCCCTCTTCATGCACTCTACGATCCTTTAAATCATCTCAATAAAGACGGAAAAAGATTATTAAAACGTTTTATCTTGTTATATCAAAAAGCGCGTTATTCTAATGAATTCGCATCCGAAACAGAAAAAATACTATCCACGGATATACATTTTAAGAGATTTACAACGGAAATAATATCAAGACTATCTCCATCACCACTAGACACTGACAAGCTAGCTAGAACAGCTAGAAAAATTACCGATCAAGCCATGAATTTAAAAGACCACATTGATAAATTTTGCAACAAGAGAGCTAACAGCGATCTAATGGGATTTGTTCAATATATTGATGATCGTATTAAATCCAAATAAACCACTACTTCTAAGAGGAAGAAACGTTCATAGAATAAATTAAACCTTAAAACTACATAACATCTAAGACTTTATGATCTAATAAAAAAAACCCCTAATTTTCATTAGGGGTTTTTCTTTGAGATTGATCTCTTTTATTTGAGATGTTCTATTAGCCTAAGTCGATTTCCAAAGGCTTGTCTTCTTCTACTGGCGAATTAGTTAGTTTTTCTGATACGCTTGTTGTAAAAGAATTCCAGAATCTAGATACCTTTCTACCAGCTAGAGCCAATGTTCCAACATTGTTGTCATGATTTGGATCATGAAGCGTTAAACCAGTCTCAGATACATTTGCTTTAGAATCTGTTACATTTGCTTCAGACTTAGAAAACAATGATGAAAACCAACCTGTAGTTTTTTGTGTAGTACCTGTTGTATTTGCTTTAGATTCTGTTACATTTGGTTTAATTTCAGGTTGTTCTATCTTAGGATTTTGTTCAAGACCAAAAACTGGCATTGTTTGTTGTTTCAATTCATGATATCTGCTGCCTGTAGCATAAGCATATCCTTTGCCTGTTTTATATAAAGTTCCTTCATTAGGATTTTCCCAAGGAGTGCAAATGCCATTTTCTTCTGCATTTATTTTTTTAGCACCTTTGAAATAATCAACAATATTAGAACCTAATTTACTAGCGCCGTTAAGCACTGGCGATCCAAAATAACGATCAGCAGCATAAGCTGTACCTGCTACAGCACCAGCAACTATTGCTCTTTTAGCACGTCTTGACCAGATTTGTTTAGTAGTTGGATTTTCTGGCATTTTAAGATCTTGAGAGCTTTGTCCTAATAATTTATAAGCTTCTCTTCTTTGAGCATTTTGATCTTTAGCATATCTAACTCCTAGATAAGAGTCATCTTTAGCTTGATCTAATTTTAATTGCTCGATTTGGTTTTTAACATCTTCAATTTTAGATTGAACTTTTTTCATTTCAACTTCATTTTTAGCAACAAGAGTTTTTGCATTACTGATTTTTTCAGCTGTTTCTGAATCATCATGAGCAATTTTATGCATATTTGCCCATTGTTTTTTCAGAGCATTATCTTCATTTTGAAGTTTTTTAAGTTCTTTTTGAAGATCTTTGATACTAGCATTTCTAGAAGCATATTCAGGTTTATAAGCTTTGTTAAGCTCTTTTCTGTAAGCACCTAGGCTATTCCAGAACCCGATATTATCTTTCATTTTACTCTCGATATTGTTAATTAATGATTTAACATTACCAAGTTTTTTTACAGTTGCAGCATCAACATCTTTAGAAACTGACGCAAAATCTTTTCCTAAAACGTTTCTGAACTCTTTTTTAGAAGCTAAATCTAAAATAGATATATTTCTTTTATGAGCTAATTTTTGAGATTGACCTACATTATTTTTATAGATTGTAGCAAGCTCATTAACTGCTTTATCGATAGAAGTATCATAAGATTTTTTGACGTTAGTTTCATGTCTTTCAACAATTTTACCAACAAATTCTTCAAATGTTACACCATCTTTTTTAACTTCAGATCTAGAAATACCGTATTTTTTATACTCATTTCTAACATTAAATCCATATCTGCTATCTTCTGTAAAGATTCTGAAATGTTTGTTAGAAGCATTAGAAGATATTTGTGAAATTAAAGATCTTTTATCTTTAGTATATATTTTAACTATATCTTTTTCGATAGCACCAACAGCTGAATCATATCTTCTTTTAGCTGTTAAATACGCATTTGAATTAGGCTTTAAATCATTGTTATCAAATTTTCTTACAGCATTATATAGTTCTTTTGCATCTCTATTTAGCTTTTGAGTAAGAGTATAGCCAATATTAGCTAACCCATCTTTTAACCAAGTATAAGCTCTAGTAACACTTGAAGGTTTTGCAACGTTAGATTCAAGACTTACTTTAGCAACCTGAGATGCTTTATCATTTGATGGAGCTTTTGAAGCTACATCTTGAGTAGACTTATTATCTGCCCAAGGATTAATTTTTCTTAGACTAACCATTTTTTCCTCCCTAAGGATTTTTTATATTAAATTCTTCTTAATTTAACTTTGTTATTAATGTTCTAAATTAAGTTTGGTTATATTTTATAAAAAGAAGTAATTAATTTCAATAAAAACTAGAATGAAACTAAAAATAAATTAGTTTTATAATTAATAAAATTTTAAATCATAAATATCAAAAAAAAACCCTCCCAATACATTCTAAAAAGGATTTTAAACTATTAAATTAAAATTTTATTTATAATAATTCACTAAATTAAAAATTTAATTATCAACAAAAGCAATTTAATATTTAGTTAGAATTTTAACCTTTGAGTTAAATTAACAACGGAGTTAAAATTGAACTAAAGAAGGACAATATAATAAAACCTTCTTATATATAATTTTCACACCCTAATAATAAAAATTTTAATATATACTATAAGGGGTAAATATAATGGATACTAAAAACTTATTAAAAAAAATAGGCACATTAGAGAGCAAGTTAGATCTTCTAGAGACAGAGTTTGATTATATAAATAAAATTTTAAAAAGGTGCGG
>JAAKFJ010000108.1 GCA_011064745.1 Candidatus Anoxychlamydiales bacterium
TTTGCGAAAAAACATTATCAAAAGTATTTGATGTTTTTTCCTTTGGCGATTGAGCAGTTTGATTTATCAGAATTTGATGTAATTTTATCATCTTCACATTGTGTTGCAAAAGGTGTTTTATCTAGATTTGATCAGCTCCATATTTGTTATTGTCATACTCCAATGAGATATGCTTGGGATTTATATTTTCAATATTTAAATGAAGCAAATCTAAAAAAGGGAATAAAAGCAGGACTTGCAAAAGTAATACTACACTATTTAAGAGCATGGGATGTTACATCATCTAATAGGGTTGATCATTTTATTGCCAATTCTGAGTTTGTAGCTAAGAGAATAAAAAAGCTATATAACAGGGAGGCTAAAGTTATATATCCACCTGTTGATGTAGACTATTTTGAGCCATGTTATAAAAAGGATAATTTTTATTTAACAGCATCAAGGCTTGTGCCATATAAAAAGATAGATCTGATAGTTGAAGCCTTTTCTCATATGCCGGATAAAAAACTTGTTGTAATTGGTGATGGGCCTGATATGAAAAAAATTAAAGCAAAGGCTAAAAAGAACATCGAGATTTTAGGATATCAAAAAGATGCTGTTTTAAAAGAGCATTTAAAAAAAGCTAAAGCTTTTGTTTTTGCGGCTATAGAAGATTTTGGGATTTTACCAGTTGAAGCGCAAGCTTCAGCTACACCTGTCATTGCTTTTTCAAAAGGTGGAGCAAAAGAGACTATAATAGAAAATAAAACGGGGCTATTTTTTGATCAGCAAACAGTTAGTAGTATAAAAGAGAGTGTTCAAAATTTTGAGAAAAAAGAATTTGATCTATCTTTTATAAATGATCACGCAAAAAAGTTTTCAAAAGATAGATTCATGAAAGAATTTAAAAATTATGTTAATGAAAAAATTGAAGAACACAGATCTTAAATGAAAAAATTTGATGAAATGAAAATTATTATCTTAGCAGGAGGAAGTGGTAAAAGACTTTGGCCAATATCTTCTAAAAGCAATCCAAAACAATTTTTAAAATTTTTAGATGAAAAATCTCTATTTCAAAAAACGCTTCAGAGATTTGAAAATTTTAAGCATTTAGATGAAATTGTTGTAGTTATCAATAAAGACCATTTAAAAATTACAAAAGATCAAATCTCAGAAATAAAATTTCAAAAAAAGGTAAAAATTTTAACTGAGCCTGATAGAAAAAATACAGCTCCGGCTATTTTATTTGCGATAAAATCTTTGAAGAAAATGAGAGATATTGATGAAAATACCAAACTTTTAATTCTTCCATCTGATCATTTAATATTTCCAAAAGAAAAATTTTTATCCTATTTAGAAAATTTAAAAAATGAAAGTTTAAATGATCTTATAATTTTTGGTATCCGTCCAAATAGAATAGAAACAGGATATGGGCATATTAAAATAGGTAAAAAGATATCTAATAATTTACATAAAGTTGAGACTTTTATTGAAAAACCCGAATTTGATATAGCTAAAAAATTATTTCTTTCAGAAAAATACTTATGGAACGCGGGAATATTTTTATTTACTGAAAAAATATTAATCGATGAGATCAAAAAGTGTAATCCGGATCTTTATAAATTTTATCAAATATCTTTTGATAAATTTTTAGATCATTTTAGTAAAATAGATAAAATTTCAATAGATTATGCTCTGATAGAAAAAACCAAAAAAATATCAGTTTGTCCCCTAGATGTTTCTTGGACGGATGTTGGATCTTGGGATAGCATTTATGATGTTATGCCAAAAGATAAAAATGCCAATGTCACAAAAGGAAAAGTTTTAACTTTGAATACCAAAAATTCTCTTATTTTTGCGAAAAAGAAATTAATATCAACAATGGGTCTTGAAAATATTATTTTGGTTGAAACTGATGATGCAATTTTTTTAGCAAAAAAAGGGGAATCTCAAAAAGTAAAAAAACTTATCGATAAAATGCTTAGAAAACAAAAAAAACTAAAGAAATCTTTCTAATATTTTGGGCAATTGAGAAATAAGATAAAATGGAATTGATAAGATGTTTTTTTCAAATGAGAGATAATTTTGAGATATCTGTATCCCTAAGGGACTTTTTTTCTCTTGCATAAATTGTTTGAGAGATTTTAACCTTCCTCTGGGTCCAGCTTTTACTTCAATTGGTATTATTTGATTACCTACTGTATAAAGATAATCAATTTCAGCATCACTACCTCTTTTTTCTCTTTGCCAATAAAATAAATGACTTTCTCGGCAGGGATTGGCATAAGCTAAAAGTTCTTGACCAACAAATTGTTCTGCTAGTGCGCCACGATTTAATTGAATCAAATCATTTTCTAATAAGATTTTAGAATTGGGATTTAATTCATTTTGTGCTATTCCAATATCCAAAAATAAGACTTTAAAACGTGTTTTTTTTATTTGTGCAGCTAATGGAAATCCACTAGCTGAAGATGCAAAAATGCGATAAATTAAACCAGCCCATTCTAAATGATCTAATGCTGGTTTCAATTCTCTAGATTGTATATGAGGATCAATTTTAGAATATTTAAATTGTTTTGTAATCATTTGAAAAATTCCATCGAGAATAGTTTTCAAATATTTTTGAGTATTTGTTTTTGCATATTTTCTAAAATCTTCTTTATAAGTAGCCAATAATATTTCATGTATTCTATTTGCTTCATCAATATTTAAATTTTCACAAAAACTTGCAATTACCGCGGGCATTCCACCTATTAAAAAATATTCTCTTACTAATTTTATCATATTATTATGTAGATCGATATCGATTGAATTATTAACAATTTCTTCTAATTTAATTTTTTTTGCTCTTGCATCTATATATTCTTGAAAAGAAAAAGGTTTAAGATACATAAATTCAATACGACCAACAGGAAATGAAAATTTACCATCAATTAAAGTAAATTCTAATAAAGATCCTGCTCCAATAACATGAAGAGAAGGCAACTTTTCTTTAAAATATCTAAGAGCTACAATAGCTTGAGGACAAATTTGAATTTCATCCAAAAAGAGCAATGTTTTTCCAGGATAAATAGCCTTTTTTAAAATTGATTGTAAACGCATTAAGATTTCATCTGGATTTAAGGATTTAAAGCATGCTAATGCTTCAGGTTGAGATTCGAAGTTTACTGAAACAAATGATTCAAAGGCTGATTTTCCAAAATCTTCTATCAGATAGGTTTTGCCTACTTGACGAGCCCCTCTCAGTAAAAGAGGATACCGATTAGGCCGATTTTTCCATTTTAAGAGTTCTTTAGTAAGCGTTCTTTTCATGC
>JAAKFJ010000109.1 GCA_011064745.1 Candidatus Anoxychlamydiales bacterium
TATAAGGTCTGATAATACATGTTATGTTAAGCATAACAACAAATATTTATACTATAAGATCCTAATACTTATAGATATTGCCTTAAAAATTGTTTTTTTTGACCTTATAAATTTGAATCCAAAGTCATAAATAACTAACAATCTTTTACTTAGAAAATATCAATTTTTGGACCTCTTTTTTACCCCTGTTTCTTATGCCCGATTTATCACCTACTATCTTAAACCCATTCTATAATTGACCAAATTTGTACTATATTTGACCACAGGATTTATAAATACCGTCCGTTGCTTAAAATCTTTATAATTTACAGTTATTTTTGATTTTCGACTCTTTTTTCTCCAGCAGCTATTTTCATCTTATTCTTAGTAGTTTAGGTTATTTTTAACCACTCTCTATATTTTTAGATGTGATTCTTTACAAATCAGACAAGAAAAGGGACATCAAGAATTCTTCCACCCTCTCTGTAATACAATACAAGTCCTATGATATGAGTATGATATTTTATCTCAGGAACAGACAATCCTTATACATGGAACCAACGACAAGGCCCAATACTGACCATGCAGCCATAGTCATACCTGTTTTAAAAGTAATAGGTATAAGTTTTGATATAACTAACATTATTTTATAATAAATCAAAGCCGACGGAACCGCCCCCAAGCTAATTATTTTAGCCCCTTCATAAAAATCGTCTGTCTTTCCGAGTGTAGCGCCAAATGCAGTGCCCAGTCCAAGTAAAGTCGCTGTCGCTACACTCGGTAAGTCTGAATACTTTATTTCCAAATGTGCGAATAGGAAATTACACATAGACCCTACGCATAAAGACACGGTGATTGTATTAATAACATCTTTGGCATATGATTTTATCTCTTGTATTTTGGTTTCTTTTTTTGAAAACAATTCCTCTAGAGGTATTGATTCTTTACATATAGGGCAACTGAAAGATCTTTTTTTTAAGGATCTCTTCGCCCACACTTTAATACAAGCCTTATGAAATGTGTGTGGTATTATCACAGTTGCCACTGAACGCACTCTACCGCAATTTATCTGCAATAAAGACTCCTTATCGTCTTCGTCTTCATAGCACACTGGACATTTTGCTGGCACTTCTCCCAGATAAGCACTAATAATAGACATATTTCTTCTCCCTATCATCCTATTTCTTGAAATTTATATACATTTTAGCTGCCGCAATATGCCTCTCAACAAATACTTTCTTCAAATGAACATGTCTAGAATGGAATATTTTGCAAAAGTTAATTTTATAGATTAATTTATACTTATGATAGTTGTCTACTTTTATTCCCAGAAATAATAGCCTTCATCTAAAGACTCTTTTTTACATGGGACTTTGACTTCTTTCTTCTTTGAAGGTTTTTCTTTAGTCTCTTGATCTGTAGTAACTTTAATATCTTCTTTTTGAATAACACTTGGTGCATCAGTCTTTTTAACCTCTATTTCAGCTTGAGACTCTTTTGTATCAGGTTCAGTTTTTATATCTTCAGATTCAGTTTTTCCATCTAAAGAAGGCTCTGTTTGTTTTCTAGCTTGTTTTTCTTGTTCATCTTTTGGGACTATGAGCTTAAATAAATCAGAGCTTTTTGTTTGATCAGTTTTTGGCTTATCTTTTTTTGATGCTGACATAGGCTCGATAATTGTATGTTGATTGCTTGGCCACTCTTCTTTATCGTCAGTATATTTTTGATCTTTTTCAGCTTTCCTTTTAGCCTTTTCATCCTCCACATCAAATTGATATTTATAAAAATTCCTCCCCCACCCTATTAAATGACCTGCTTCAAAAACTAGTGGGGTAAAATTTCTAGTTATTAACTCAGATTGACCAAGATAGGTAGGTTCTGTTATGTAATACCAAATTTCATAGAGTTCCACATTATACATCCTCTCTTCGGTTTTATAAGGATATCCCATAACATCTAAAACTTGCTCTGTTGACATGCCTATTTCTAAAGAATATAAACTGATTCGATTTTGTTCTGATATAGCACCTGTTTTGAGAGGTGTTTTAAAACATCCACTTAGCGTTAAAGATATTGCGATATACAGTAATAATCTTCTCATCAGAGGCTCTCTTTACTTTCTTATTTATATATATCAAATGTTATTTATTATTAACCGCTTTTTTTTAAATACTTTAAGTTTTTAAAATTTTAGGAAGATTTAAAATGAAAAAATCTATTCGAAATACTCTTCTTTATATTTCATTTGTTTTGGATATCGATATTTCTTTTTCTTTTTAGATTTCTTTAGGTTTATTTTTCTCTCTTCTTTTTTAATATGAAATCCAACAATACCTAAAGGGATTTGATCTTGTCTATTTTGAATAAACAATACTTGCTCTTGGAATATTTTAGAGTTATTTTCATTTAAAAGTTTAAAGTCTAATTTTAGGATTTTTTCAGTCTCTAAAAGCTTATTTGTCGGATTAATTGAACCATCTAGTGCTTTTGGATGTAGGGAGGCTTTATCCTCTTTTTTAAAGCCTTCTATTGCTTTTTTCACACAGTTTAAAAAAAGAGCTAATCTATCTTCTGTTAAAAGCTTATTTTTATCCAAACCCTTTGATAAGCTCTCTAAAAATTGAGGAGGCAATTTTTCAAAATCATTTTTTTTCTCAGTTTTAACACTTTGACCTTTACTTCCTGTTAAAGAACTCTCTAAAAAATCTCTGTTTTGATTTTGAAAAGATTCATTTTTAGAGAGATCATTTTTTAAATCTGTAGCAAGCTTTTGTATTTTGAGTATATCTGTTTTTTCTGTATTTTTATTTGAGCTGAAATCTAATTTATTTTGAAAATCTTTTTTATCAAGTTTTAAAAGCTCAAAGCTTAGCTTTTCAACAAATCGACTCTCTAGATTTTCTCTAGATGCCTTTGGCTGATTATTTAAAATCTCAAAAATCTCATTTAAAATTGCGGGAACTTTTTCATTCGGAGGTTTACTTGCTTTGATATCTAAAAAATTTAAAATTGCATCCATAAATTCTTTAGGATTTTGAATATCAGTTACTTTTTCTATACTCATGAATTTTCATTTATTTATTCATAGTTTAGCTAAAAATATTAAAATATTCAAAGGAATTTTAAGCCCTAACTGAAAGGTTTTTTTTATTTAAAAAAATGTTTGTTTAAATTTAATAATAAAAATAAATAGCAAAAATTTTTTAAATTTGTTTTTATAAAGAAAAAGGGGAAATTTAATGGTTATACATATAATTGCCTATATTTTGGTTGGAATATGCTCGGGACTT
>JAAKFJ010000011.1 GCA_011064745.1 Candidatus Anoxychlamydiales bacterium
ACGCAACTATTTTCACGGTTTTGAATACCATGGGTTCCTGTTTGAATGTAATCAGGCATTTCTAAAAGATCTCCATTTTCATAAGAAGCTAATAAACTTGCATATCTACGATCAGTTTCTTCTCGATAATCTTGATCAACTTCCATTTCGCTGCCTGATGGAGGGTCTTCATCTGATAAATCACTTCCATTTATTTGATCGTTTAATTCTCTTGCAAATCTCTCATCACCTTCTAAATGTAGTGCTCTACGAGCCAAACTATCTGAGCTCCTAGATCCTCTTAAAGGCCTTGCTCGGCTTGGATTGCGAATCGGTCTTGATGATTGTCTTCCCATACAATTATTTGATATTAATTGATAAGCTCCTAAAGCCGCAAAAGGAACTAGTGCTAAAATAGGCTGTTGAACCACCTGTTTCATTGCAAGACCTGCTAAAGTAGTTGTTAGAGCTGCACCTCCTAGACCTAATGCACCTACCACCAAAAGCTTACATGCTGATATATCTGAAGACATTTTAATTACCTCTTTATATGTATTAAATTGTTTTAATTAATGATAATTATAACATATTAACAGTTATAAATAAAAGATTTTACAGTTTTTTTATAAAATATTTATAATTGCACAAGCCGCTTATTACAAGACACTTGAGTTGCTTTTTTTTTATCATAAAAAATCATAAGGCATTGTTTATAAGCAGCTTATAGAAAAGCTTTTATAGTGCGATTTAATCTATTTAATTAATTTTGATAGATAAAAAATTAAAAATTTCAAAAAAGCCTCTATTTGCTATAAGCAAAAAAGAGGAAAGGCCATGAAATTACGCTTTATTATTTTTTTCTTAATGCTGATACCTTGTTTTATTTTTGCTCAAAGGGCTTATATACCTTGGTATACAGGGCCTTTGATAGCTGATGATGGGGCTAATTTAGATAAAGGCTTGGTAAATATTCAACCTTATCTTTTTTTTAGAGATACTCCTGGTGTCCATAGTAAGGTTTGGGGACATCACTCAAATCCTAGCACTTTTACATTTCAGGCTGAGATGGAATTGCAATTTGGAATAACCCATTGGTTAGATTGCACTCTAGTAGGTCAGACTTTTTATAAAGAAAAAGGGGGGGAAGATGATTTTGATGTAGGCGATAGTACAGTTAAATTTGGTCTTCAATTTCTTAGAGGCAAAGATTTTACTTCAATTCCTTATATACGATTAACCATACAAGAGAATTTTCCAACAGGCAGATATAATAATATTAATCCTAGCAAAAGCTCAATTGGTTCAACTGGAAGCGGTTCATATGAGACCATTGTTGATTTTATTTTAGAAAAAACAGTTTATTGGTTTGAAAGCCATCCAATTTGTTGGAGGTTTAATTCTTCATATACTTATTCGAGCAAGGTTAGCGTTAAAAACTTCAATGTCTACGGTGGCGGTTTTGGGACTAGAGGGAAGGTGTCTCCAGGTGGGACATTTAAGGAGGTCTTAGCATTTGAGTTTAGCTTTACTCAAAAGTGGGTTTTAGCGATGGATACTGTGTATGTTTACGCTAGAAAAACAACCTTTAGTGGCGATGCTGGGATAACATCAGAGGGCAGAGTTGCCAGCAGTTCTCATTCTAAAAGCCATCAAACATCCTTAGCTCCAGCAATTGAATATAATTTTAGTAAAAATTTAGGAGTTCTAGCCGGTTATCATTTTGCTATAAGCAGCAAAAATGCTACTAAATTTAAATCTGGAATAATCACCGCTACTTATACTTTTTAAATTGGAATAGCGATAAAAAAAATCAGAGTTTCTAAGCCTGGATTTTTTTTTGAAAGAGATGCATTAGAAGTATGAGAAAAATGAGTTCCAATTCTTACTTGATTTTTAAATCGAACAGCTAATTGAACGCCTGTTCTAAACTCGAGAGGAAATCCTAGATCTTTACCATCACCTTTATAATAATAACCCGCGGCAAAATCAGGCGCTAAAACAAAATACCCTCTAGATAGATCTAAAGATGTCCCAATATAAGCATAGACTTGTTTTTTAGTTGTTATAGAAGTTCCGATTAAAGGCTGAAATTTCCACCACTTTAAATGTGATAGATATTCTAATTTAAATTCTGTTGAGAGACTATTTTTTCTTTGGACATTATTAATTCCGGCTCCTACATATACTAGATCTTTATCTTTAGCAAATAAAGAAAACGAACTAAATAAAACAGCTAATATTAGAATCTTTTTATACACATTTCAGCTCCTATATTTATAAGTTATTTTCGATCTCAATTTTTTAAATTTATTTTAGAATTGAAAAAAAACATCAAAGATTACATTATCTCTTAGCTTTTTAAAATTGAAGGAGAAAAAATTATGAAAACTTTAACAAAATATTTGATGATAAGTTTTTTGCTTATCTCAACCACAATTTTTGCAGATGATTCAAGAGCAGAACCCGGCTCTAGAAAACTAACCGAAGAGCAAAAAAAAGAGATTGAACAAAAACAAAAAGATTGCATTACATCAAGTAAAAAAAACCATCAAAATCTTCCTCCGTATATCGACAGTCAATTACCACCTCTAGTTTTTGATCATAATACGCATAGTATTGTTGGACTCTCTGTTTTGGGAGATCGTTTAATAATAGAAGACGGATCTGAATGGAAAATTAAACCAGAAGATATTCAAGAGGTAAGTTATTGGAAAGAAACTCATCCTATTATGATAGTTATGAATGATTCTTTTTTCTCTTCTTACTTTCAAGGATATCGATATAAAATGGTCAATGCAAAAACCAATACTGCAATAGAAGTTAAACTTCATTTAGGCCCTATTTTACAAAACCAATATACACTTCAAGTTGCTGCTATAAATCCACATACATGTGAAGTTATTTTTACCGATAATACTCTTTGGCAATGTAATCCATCTGAATATTATCTACTTGATAAATGGCTCGTAGGAGACGCTATAATTGTTGGAACAAACTCTACAGGTTGGTTTAACAATACTTATGATTACATGTTAATCAATGTAAATCTTTTGCAAGAAATAAAAGCTAACAGAGTAGAATAGGAGAGAAAAAATGGCAAGTCGAGCAGATAGTTCGGGAAAAAGAGTTCATTTTGACTCAAGTAAAGAAGAGCCAACTCAAAGAGATCTTTTAGATAGAAAAGCAGCAGAAAGTAGAATAAAAGATATTGGGGAATGTGGAAATGGTGTTATCCAAAGATCCAATCCTTATGAACGTGCTCCTGTTGGAACCAACGGCCCTTGTCCGATTCATAGGACTCCAAAATTCATAGTTCGAAGCATCTCTCCTCCTGTAGAAATTCCTTTCTCATCAACAGCAAAGAGCTTGAATAAATCTGGTTTTACTTTAGGGCCACCACGGCGTGTACCTGTAAAAAAAGAAAAAGACAATGGCAATAGGCTTCCAGATAGAGCAAGAGTTGGCGAGAGAACATAAGCTGTTTTTAGTTCAGCCTCGAAAAAACCTATAAAGGTTTATTATTTTGATTAAAAAAACAAAAGGAGAAAAGATATGAGTAGTGTAAGTGGATCGTGGTTTCGTTCATCCTCCTCTACGAGACCTATTGATAATAGAGATACCCCATCAAAAATCTTAAGAGTAGCTATTGCAACTTTAGGAGTTATAGCTGCATTAACTTTTTTTACAGCGGAGCTTGCTATCTTAGCTACTGTAGTTATTTTAGGAACTACTTATTTTAGCCTCTTAAGAATAAATAATGTCTATTATAGAACTGTATCACCCAGACCATTTTTTCAAAGAATAAATCCCTTTTGGACTCCAACGCCTATAATTGTTCAACCTAGATGGGATTTTTGGCCAAGAAGAACGCCTGTAGTAAATCAAAGACCAGCATCTGTTTTTTCAGGTTGGGGTTTTGGAGGAAGAGCGCCAGTTGGGACTGGAGCGTCATCTCCTATTAGAAGAGCGCCTGTAGTAAATCAAAGACCAGCTCCTGTTTTTTCAGGTTGGGGTTTTGGAGGAAGAGCGCCAGTTGGAACTGGAGCGCCATCCCCTATTAGAAGAGCAACTCCACCTCAAACGCAGCCGGCACGTCCAGCATTTTTTAGGTCACCACCATCTAGAACCCCTCCTACAAGAGGAGTTTTCCATCGAGAGCCGACCAGAGCGAGACCAGGCGAAAGAAGATAAAAGGTTTTTTATAGATGCATTGTTTTAAATGTAAAAACAAATTAGATCTGCCGAATAAAAAAATAGGCTTTAAAGAGATGTGTCCCTTTTGTGAGGCAGATCTACATGTTTGTAAAAACTGTAAATATTATTTAGTTGGAAAACCTAATGATTGTTTAGTTCCAAATACAGAATTTGTATCTGATAGAGAAAAATATAACTTTTGTGAAGATTTTTCAATTAAAGAAAATTTATTAGATGAGTCCAATAATAAAACAAAAAAAGATATCTCGAAAAAATTATTTAAAGATATAGAAGAGGATGATGAAAATAAAAACTTTGATTCTCTTTTTAAGGACTAGGCTTTACGATTTTTAAAACTGTTATTATAAAGAAAAATATCGCAATTGGAAGATATATCAAAAATGGGTGCGGAAAAGAATATATATATGGAGATACAAAAAAAGCTATAAAACCGATTGTAATAAAGGTGAAAATACTCGCAGCAATTGGGCTTATTTTTTTTTGATAAATGTTATTTAAAGAAAAATTAAGACCCCAAATTATCAAAAAAGATACAATCCATTCTATAATATAGACTAAAATTCTCATTTAAATTTTTTTGGTAAATTTGTTTTTATTCTTATAAGATCAAATAAAAGCCAAATAATTAAAGCAACGACATATTCAGATACCGCAATATCAAATCCAAGAAATATTGATACTATTGGTAAAATAATTATCCCAACTGTAAAAAAAGCTAAAAAAATAGAAATATCTCTTCTAATTTTTCGAGTATATAAGTAAAGAGCGATTCTGGTTAATATCCCAATTAAGATTACAACAACGATAAAATTTTTAAAAAAAGCCATCTTTCATCTATTCATTATTTAAATTTGATATATATCAAAAAATGCCTAAAAGATTAAGAAGAATTAAAATAATTAAGACAGGCGAGACATATTTTAAGCAAATCTTAAAATAAAACGCCATCCAAGGACGATGATGAAAAAACACTTCTTTTGAAACGCTTAGATGTGAAAAGGCTTTTTTTATTCCCCAAACATATGAGACTAGAATAACAGCTAAAAGACCACCTAAAGGCACTAAAATATTTATGGAGAAAAAAGATATAAAATCGAAAAAATTCATACCTAATATAGTAAATCTTTTTAAAAGCCCAAAAGAGAGCGCTGATGGTATCCCGATTATAAAAGCTACAATACCTGCAAAAATAGAAGCTTTTTTACGCGGCCATTTTTTTTCATCTATTAAATATGAAATAAAAGGCTCTAAAGCTGAAATCTCAGAAGTCAAAGCTGCTAAGGTTACCAGTAAAAAGAAAAAAATAGCTAGAAAATAACCGCCTTTCATTTTAGTAAAAACTAGTGGAATGGTCTCAAAAATAAGAGAAGGTCCAGCTTGTGGAGCCAAATCTTGTGAAAATACAATAGTAAAGACAGCGACTCCGACTAATAAAGAAATAATAGTATTTAAAATAACGACCGGAAAACAACTTTTTGGAATATCTTCATTTTTTGATAGATAACTACCATAGGTAATCATTGTTCCTTGCCCTAAGCTTAATGTAAAAAAAGCCTGTCCAAGAGCAATTAATATTCCAGCAGGTGTAATCATCTTCCAATTAGGTGAGAATAAAAATTTTATTCCTTTCATTGCAGATGGCAGGGTTAAACCCTTAACTACCAAAATAATTACTACAACTATTAAAAGAGGCATCATTATTTTACTTTTTTGTTCGATACCTTTTCTGACTCCAAAAAATAAAATTAAGATAGATAATGCCATAAAAACAAAATGCCATCCCACACTCCAAAGGGCCGAAGAGCTAAGCTTATCAAAATGGGAAAGGGCTAAATTGGTAGATGTGAAGTTTAAATGCCCGATTATAGCTTCGATCAAATAGCCTAACATCCAACCAGCGATAACACTATAAAAAGAGCTAATAATAAAGCCGGTAAAAATCAGGGTTTTACCCGAGAATCCCCAAAATCTATTTTTACCAATGCTCTTAAATGCTCCATAGGGACTAGATTGAGCTGATTTTCCAATAACTATTTCTGCGATTAGAATCGGAAAACCGATGATGGCCAAAAAGATTAGATAGAGCAAAATAAAAGCCCCGCCCCCATTTTGTCCAACAACATATGGGAATCGCCAAATGCTTCCAAGACCGACAGCAGATCCTAGGGCTGCAAAAATAAAACCCGTTCTAGATTGCCAAGATTCTCTTTGATTAAATACTTTCATGAAAAATTAATATAGTATTTTTAAGAGATTATAACTCAAAAAAGATGAAAATAAAAATAAAAAAATAAAAAATTTGAATTATTTTTTTTCAAATTTAAATTCCATTCCAATATAGTGGTATTTCAAAAAGTAAAAATCGGATAATAAATGTTTACAAAACGAAGAACGATTAATGTTTTCATGCTAGCGATGATCAACGTCGCGGCCTTGGTTAATATCGCAAATATTTCGGTATCAGCAAAATATGGCTTCACCTCAATTTTTTTTATTATAGTTGCCTCAATTGTATTTTTCATACCGATAGCTATGATCTCAGCGGAACTCGCAACTGGCTGGCCAGAAAGAGGTGGTGTCTATATCTGGGTAAAAGAAGCTTTAGGTGATAATTTTGGATTTCTAGCAATTTGGCTGCAATGGATAGAAAATGTGATTTGGTATCCAACAGCGCTCTCTTTTGCGGCTGTGAGTTTTGCATACATTTTTAACCCAGCACTTGCTCAAAATAAAATTTATATAATGAGCACAATAATCATTGTTTTTTGGCTCTCGACTTTAGTTAACTTTTTTGGAATGACGATCTCAGGGTGGATATCCACTCTCTGCGCTATTTTTGGAACTATCTTACCTGGAATTTTGATAATTGTACTAGGCGGTCTTTGGCTATTTTTAGGTAATCCTTCAAATATAACCTTTTCTACAAAAACTTTTTTTCCAGATTTCACATCTCTTTCTCAATTTGCTCTGCTCTCTGGAGTCTTGATGTCGCTCAGTGGTCTTGAGATGTCAGCTGTACATGCTCGAGAAGTAAAAAATCCATCTAAAAATTATCCGATATCAATACTTATCTCAGCTATAATAATTATTAGTATTCTATCTTTTGGATCTTTAGCAATAGCCACTATTATTCCTTCTTCAAGCATTGAGCTACCAGCTGGAGCGATAGAAGCGATTTCTAGTGTTTTCAAGGTTTATAATTTTCCAAAATTAACATCGGTAGTCGCCTTTTTCATAACCCTTGGGGCTCTTGGAATGATAAGTACTTGGACAATAGGTCCGATCAAAGGTATCTATGCTACAGCTGAGCATGGCGATCTACCTATCATTTTACAAAAATTAAATAAACATCAAGCCCCTGTAAATCTTTTAGTACTCCAAGCAATAATTGTTACAATTTTGGCATTTGTGTTTTTATTAACCCCAACTATTACTTCTTCTTATTGGATTTTATTAAATTTAACAGCACATCTTTATCAAATCATGTATGTCTTGATGTTTATTTCTGCAATAGTTCTAAGATATAAAAAACCGAAAGTTGAAAGAGCATATAAAATACCATTTAAAAATGTTGGGATGTGGATTGTAGGATCAGTAGGTATTATAGGAACCACAGCTGCAATAATTATTGGTTATTTTCCTCCAACTCAAATAACAGGTTTTAATCCTGTTTTTTATGAAATATTTCTAATAGGAGGAACAATTTTATTTTGCATAATTCCTTTTATCATAAGATATTTTAGAAAACCCGAGTGGCATTTAGAACATAAAAAGATTGCTAACAAGAAATAACATTTATGTTATATTTAATTAAACGAACGTAAAAATTTCTATGTGTGGAATCTTTGGTTATCTAGGAAATAAAAATTCGATTAAAGCTTGCTTAAATGGTTTAAAACTATTGGAGTATAGAGGTTATGATTCAGCGGGTATTGCTACGATAAAAAATGGCTCTTTAATTAATTTTAAAGCCTCTGGCAAACTTATTTCATTAGAAAAAAAGATAAACATAAAAAATTTAAATTTAGATTTAGCAATTGGCCATACAAGATGGGCAACCCATGGCGCTGCCAATGAAAAGAATGCTCACCCGCACTTAGACGAAATGAAAAATGTTGCAATTGTTCACAATGGCATCATTGAAAACTATGATATTTTGAAAAAGGATTTGCAATCTAAAGGTGTTAAATTTAGATCTGAGACAGACTCAGAGGTAATTGCGCAACTAATTTTTAAAAATTACAAAAAAAATCTGCTCGATGCCACTTTAAAAACTCTAAAAGAAGTTAAAGGTTCTTTAGCGATTGTTGTGATCCATAAAAATCATCCCCATGAGATAGTAGCTGCAACAAGAGAGAGTCCCCTCGCCATTGGTTTTGATGATAAAAAAAATGAATTTATAATATCTTCTGATCCCAATGCTTTTTCAGGCAGAAATCTAAATGTAATTTTTTTAAAAAATAATGAAATTGCGCATATCAAAAAAAATGATTTAATAGTTATAAATCTTCGAAAACAAAAAGTTCATAAAAAATTTGAAAAGTTAAATTCTAAAAATTTAATTTTTTCTAAAAAAGGTTTTGAGCATTTTTTGTTAAAAGAGATCTTTGATCAACCTTTAACGATTCAAAAAGCTTATCTTGGTAGAGCTATCGAAGATAAGGGACAAGTAGAGTTTGAACATTTAAATTTCACAAAAAAGTTCTTATCAAAGATAGATAACATCATTGTTACAGCTTGCGGAACTTCTTATCATGCATCTTTGATTGCAAAAGCGTACTTCGAAGATCAAGCAAATATTCGAACTTCGGCTGAAATTGCCTCTGAGATGCGTTTTAAAAATCTTTTAATTACAAAAAACACTTTAGTGATTGCAATTTCTCAATCTGGAGAAACAGCTGATACTATGGCAGCTCTAAAAGCTGCTAAAGCAAAAGGCGCTAAAACTTTATCTATTGTAAATGTTCAAAACTCAACTATTTCCAGATTTACAGATGAATCTATTTTTTTAAAGGCAGGACCTGAGAGAAGTGTTTGCTCAACTAAAGCTTTTAGCTCACAGATAACTGTTTTATATCTTTTTGCAATCTATCTCGCTAGATTAAGAGATATGAAAAAAAGAGAAGCTATTTTGTTTTTAAAAGAATTAAAAAAAATCCCTTTAAAAATCAGAAAAGTTTTAAAAATATCTTCTTTGATAAATGAACAAGCTAAAAAATATGCCAAGTTCGATAGTTTTTTCTTTTTAGGCAGAAATTTAATGTATCCAACGGCGATGGAAGCGGCTCTTAAACTAAAAGAGATCTCTTATTTAAATGCTAATGCTTATCCAGCTGGAGAAATGAAGCATGGGCCTTTAGCGCTAATTAGTAATAAGCTACCTGTTATTGCTTTTTGCTCTAATGAAAAAACGTATGATAAAATGCTCTCCTCTCTTATGGAAGCAAAGGCAAGAGGCGCGCCTATCTTAGCTTTTGCGACTAAAAATTCATATGGAATTGAAGATATTGCCGATGATGTTATTTGGCTTGAAAAAACCACAGATGAGCTCGCTATTTTCCCATCATCTGTTGCAGCTCAACTTTTCGCCTACTATGTTGCTAAGATTAGAAAGACAGATATCGATCAACCAAGAAATTTAGCAAAATCTGTTACAGTAGAATAAAAGGATTGTTTTCATGAAAGGCAAAAGACCATTATATATTATCCTTATATCTCTATTAATCGTAATAGCTGTTGTTATTTTTTTACTGCCCACTTTTTTTTCCTCTAAAGCAGGAACAGAGTTTCTAATCAGAAGAATCGAGAAAAAATCTAATGCTAGTTTAACTATAGGCTCTTTTCATCTAACTTGGTTTGGACCTCAAAAAATTAAAACTTTAAGCTATAAAGATCCTAATTTTGATATAGATGCAGACTCTATCATCTCAAATATGAGTCTTTTGTCTTTTTATAAATCTATCAAGTCTTTAGATAATCTAAAGTTTTTTGCCAATACTGAAATAAATAACTTAAATATTGCTCTACATTTCCCTAATATGGCAGAAGCTAATTTTTATAACGTTCATGCAACGATCAAAGGCGATATCAAAAAAATAAACTCAATTCATATTACTGGCAAAACCTCAGCCGAAAATAATACCGGCGATTTTAGAGCTACTATTGATATTCTGGGCCAAAACATCAAAGCATCAATTAAAGGAAAAAATATTCCAACAATCGGTTTGGATCAACTGCTTTTTTATAACAATGAAAAATACAAAAACTCCTTGGTGCAAGTTTTAGGTAATTCTATTGATCTTAATATTACATCTACCTTAGATGATTTAAAGGGACCTATTGATATAGACTTTCAGTCCCCCGGTTCTCGTGGATCTTTAAATCTATTCTATCAAAAAAATCAGATAACACTTACCCAGAATGCTATAATAGTGCTTCAAGTAGCTGGTATGAATCCAAAATTTATTAATCAAATAAGCTATCTTCAATCGCAACCAAATTACCCAGTAATAATCAAAGTTTCAGCAGATGGGTTTTTATTCCCCCTCCCTTTTAAAATCCAAAATCTAAAAATTAGACATATGTCTATTGATCTAAATAAAATGATTGTTTCCAATACCGGCGTTATTAGAACTATAACCTCACTTGCTAAAATGCGCTCATCTAATACAGTTGGCCTATGGTTTAACACTGTAAATATTCAGATAGATCAAGGTATGCTTTTTTCTGATAGATTAGATTTTTTAATAAATGATTTTGTTCACTTATGTCTTTGGGGAAAAACAAATCTTGTCAACCGTACTCTAAGAATGAATCTCGGTGTTACCTCTGATACTTTATATTCTGTTTTTGGTATTCAAAACCTACCATCTGATTATGTCATAAAAATTCCGATTAAAGGCTCTTTTGAAAAACCAAAAATTGATGCCGCTGGTGCTAGCGCTAAAATACTTGCTCTTTCTGCCTTTCAATCAGGCGAAGGTCTAGGTGCCATTATTGGTGGTGTTATTTCTCAATTTCAAAAAGATAAAGATATACCACCACCTAAAAAACCCTTTCCTTGGGAAGGTAAAGTTAGAACAAGACAAGAGTCTAATCAACAAGGTAATATCTTTGATTTTTTCAAATAGAGAACAAGACTTATTTTATTGGTTCTTAATTGATAAAACATCGGATTCTAAACAAAAAATCAGCAGCTTAAAGCTGCTGATTTATAATTATTTATTCCGTTCTTTTTAAGACTGTCTTTAAGAAGGCTTGTTAGTTAGATGCTTTCCACTGGGCTAAATCAGCTTTATACTCTTCTAAAGTCTTTCTATTTGCCTGTTCTGTCCAACCTAAAGCACAAGCTGAACGATTTGGTGGAAACTTTAGAGGCCCCATTTTTGGTGGACTAGTTTTAGGTTTTTCTACAGGTTCTTTTTTTTCTCCTGTTTCAATTTCTAGAGATTTGCTTTTTTCATTTCTTTTCTTAATTAATTTGAAAACTTCCTCGAAATTGTCTGCAACTTTTGGTGTAAGGCTATTAGACACTCCCATTTTTTTTAAAGAATCCATAAATGCTTCTCTGCTTTTTTGAGTTACAATAACTGAACTGCTAGAAGCTGAAGTAGTCGCTCCACTTGAGATAGCTGTAGATGCTACAGGTGAAGATGCTTGATTAAATTGATTTAAACAAAGATTTGCTCTCATAATATTCCTCTTGTTATTAAATTTATTAACATTATTTATGTTTTTTTTTAAAACATTAAGTATATTATAATATATTCAATATTAAAAAACCTAATTAGATATTTATTTACTAATTTGAAGCGTTTAAAATCAATATTTTACAAATTTATTAAAATATTTTTTTGAATTAAAAATCTCCTCAAACTAAAAAAACGGTCGATTCAAAAAAAATATACCATTATCTAAAGAAACATTTTCATAGCAAGCGAAAATTAAAACAAGAAGAAACCCTAAGCAAAATCTTTGATTTTTTTTAATCAATAGTTGAGATAGTAAAAAAAACAGTGAAATATAGATAAAAAAAATAGCGCTCGATCGAGCGCTATTTTTATTTTAATTCCTATTTTTTTTTAGCCTTTAAGCGATAGTCACTTTATCACAAAGATAAACATCCTGAACGCTATTAATAATTTCAATACCGTCTTTTATCGGTTTTTGAAAAGCTTTTCTACCCAAGATTAAACCCATACCGCCGGCTCTTTTATTAATAACTGCTGTTTCGGTTGCTTGAGCAAGATCATTTTCACCAGAGGCTCCACCAGAATTTATAAGACCGATTCTTCCCATGTAGTTATTAATAACTTGGTAACGACAAAGATCGATTGGGTGATCGGAAGAGAGTTTGGAATACATTTCATTGGAATATTTTCCAAATTTTACAGCTGTATAACCACCGTTATTGGTTGGGAGTTTTTGTTTTATAATATCAGCTTGGATAGTAACACCCAAATGATTGGCTTGACCGGTAAGGTCAGCAGCGCTGTGATAATCTTCACCATCGACTTTAAAAGCTGGGTTTCTAAGATAACACCATAAAATGGTTGCCATTCCTAGATCATGTGCATGTTCAAAGGCTTTGGCGACCTCTACAATTTGATGTCTACTCTCTGCAGAACCAAAGTAGATGGTAGCACCAACAGCAACACACCCCATATCATAAGCTTGTCTAATAGATGCGAATTTTATTTGATCATAGATATTTGGGTAAGATAAAAGCTCATTGTGATTAAATTTTAAAACGAATGGAATTTTATGAGCATATTTTCTAGCAACAATTGATAAAACGCCTGATGTAGAAACAACAGCATTGCAACCGGCTTCGATAGCTAGTTTAACAATATTTTCGGGATCAAAATAAATCGGATTTGGAGAAAATGATGCTCCAGCCGAGTGTTCTATTCCTTGATCAACTGGTAGAATAGATAGATAGCCGGTATCTTTTAGCCTGCCATGCGAAAACAGGGTTTGCAAACTTCTTAGAGTTCTAACATTTCTATCTGAGACAGAAAAAATTCTATCGATCCAATCTTCTCCAGGTAGATGCAAATTATCATTTGGCATAGTTTTAGATTTATGATCTAGTAAACTTTTAGCATTTTCTCCTAGAAGTTCTTGAATTTTTGAATAAGACATATTAATCTCCATATTTTTTTAATATTTATATTATTAAAAAAAGTATTTTTTTACTTCGCCTTTTTAAAATACTTTTGAATTTCTTTAAGTTCCTTACCTTTAGTTTCAGGTATTTTTTTAATCACAAACCATAGACCCAAAAGGCAAATAACACCGTAAAACCAGAAAGCGCCAGATTTACCGAAAAAGCCAACTAGGTTTAAAAAGGTTAGTGAAACAATATAATTACATGTCCAGTTAGCAAAAATTGCTATACCCATTGCTCTTCCTCTAATACCCATAGGATATATTTCAGAAATTATCAGCCAGGTAACAGGACCTAACCCAATTGCGAAAAATGAAACATAACACATCAAACTAACAATTGAAATAATACTTGCAGTCCCAGTTGTTTGTAAAAAACCAATGCCTAAAACACCTAAACTTAAGCTCATTCCAATAAGGCCAACAATTAATAGAGGTTTTCTTCCAACTAAATCGATTATCCAAAGAGCGACAAAGGTCATCAATAGGTTGATAACACCGACACCCATAGTAGCTAAAATCGCTGATGTAGCGCTCTCTAGCCCGGCCATCTGAAAGATTCTAGGAGCATAATATATAACTACATTAATCCCGGTTATTTGCTGGAAAATGCTAATTCCAATCCCGGCAAAAAGAGCAGGTTTGACAGATTTTTCTAAAAGATTTTTCCAAGAAACTCTTTTTTTAGAAGTACCTTTTTCAACTACAACCTCTGAATGAGATGTATCGACTTCTATTTTTTTTAAAATTTTCAAAGCTTTATCTTTTTTACCACGAATGGCTAAAAAAGATGGTGTTTCAGGAATAAAAAACAGCCCTATGAAAAGTAATACAGCTGGAATCATAGCAACACCGAACATAGATCGCCATTCTCCAGTTGGAGCATAAAAATAATCGATTACATAAGCGAGCAAAATACCGATAGTAATAGCTAACTGATTTAAGGAAACTAAAGCTCCTCTATGAGTAGGGTCTGACATTTCAGCAATATAGAGTGGCACAGCTAAAGAAACGACTCCAATTGCAAGACCTAGGATTATTCTTCCAATAAATAGCATTGTAACTGTTTGAGCTATCATTACAATAAAAGTTCCGATAATAAAAACTATTGAGGTAATAAAAAGAGATTTTTTTCGCCCAATTCTATCTGTTAAAATTCCTCCAAAGCAGGCACCTACTAGAGCTCCTACTAGAATGATACTAATCATTACTTCTTGAGCAATAGTTGAAAGATTAAAATCTTTGGTCAAAAAAAGAATCGCCCCTGATATTGTTGCGGTATTATATCCAAATAAAAGACCACCGATTGCAGCGATAATCGACACAAACAAAGTAAAGGATGTAAATTTTTGTTTTTTTACCATAACTTTCCTATAAAATTTTATTTCTCTATCTAAGTTTTAAGGGAACATAAAAACTATTTCTTTTCAATAATTTTTTATATATCAAAAGAGTCGATAATTATTTCTGATCAAAAAGATAAATTGACAAGATAGGATAATATTTTATAAATTCTATCTTTTTAAAAAAAATCAAGAGGGACAAATTATGTCATCATCTCTTTTTCCAACAGTTAGCCATCCTAATCCTAGAGAGCCAAAATATACTTTCAATCCTATCGCAAATCTGGCTAAAGCTATTACAGATGTAGTACTTTTGCCTTTTAAAATGATCACCTTTATTTTTTTAGCGCCCATTCTTCTGCCTTTAATATTATTGCATAGTATTATTGTAATCTCTGTGAATGCTTTTGTACTATTTGCATTTATATCTGTATCAACTCTTTTTATCTGCGCCCTGACAGCAAGCGAAATTGCTTTTCCTATAGGACTTTTAGGAGTTGGCTTGATATCTTTGATTGGACTGAGTGCAATCCAAAGAAGCTCTGAAGAATTTATTAAAAGTATTTTTGATGTTTTTTCATTTTAATGGGCAACCGATAAGATCATAGCCGGATATATCTGTGATTTTAATTTTATGCACTTTTCCAAAGGCTTTAATATTTTGGGTATCATTAATAATGATATTAGAATCTACCTTATAGGCTTGAGACTCGGATCTAGCCAACATTAAATGGTTTGATTCTGGATGATAGCCATCTACTATAGCATCGAGAGTTTTGCCGATTAACTTTTTATTTCTTTTTTGAACAAGTTTGAATTGTTTTTCAGTTAAGATATCAAATCTTTGATCTTTTATTTTTTCATCTATTTGATTTTCTAATTTAAAAGAAGATGCTAGCTTTTCATTAGAAAATTTAAAAACGGCTAGATGATCTATTGAAAATTTTTCAACAAACTCTAAAAGCTTTAAAAAATCTTTTTCTGTCTCATTCGGAAACCCTACCATCAAAGATGCTCTAATTGCGATATTAGGAATCTTTTTCTTCAATTTTGTAAAAAGCTCAAAGATTTTTTTGGAAGATGTTTTTCTTTTCATGCTTTTTAAAATATTATCGCTGACATGTTGAAGAGGGATGTCTAGATATTTACAAATTCTTTTATCAGAGGCTATAAGATCAATAAACTCATCGGTTATTTCATCAGGATAGACATATAAAAGACGAAGAGAAAAATCTTTTTTTATTTTTAAGATCTTTTTTAAAAGTTTCAAAAAAGCATTTTTTTCATTTCTATCTTTGGCATAATCCAAAAGGTCTTGAGCGATCAGATTAATTTCATAAACCCCTTGAGACAATAAAGCTTTAATCTCTTTTAAGATTGATTCGTCTGATCTAGAAATAAGTTTTCCTTTTATTTTGGGAATAATACAAAAAGCGCAGGCTTTTGAACAGCCCTCTGATATTTTTAAATACGCGAGATGTTTTTCATTTGTTAAGACTCTAGAATAATCTATTTCAGTTAAAAAACTTAAATTATCAATGAAAGTTAATGGTTTTTTTAAAACATCTAAAATTTTATCGATATTGCCTGAAGAAATTATTGAAAACACCTCAGGATATTTATCTTTAATTTCATCAGAGAATAAATTCGCCATGCACCCTGCAACAACTATTTTTGAACTCTTTTTTTTATTAATAAAGATATCATCTAAAATAGAGTAAACTTCATCTCTAGCTTCTTTTAAAAACCCACAGGTATTAATGACAACAAAATCAGATTTTTTTATATCATTTGATAGCTCAAATCCAGCAGTAAATAGCTTTGCTATCATATGCTCTGAGTCTACTTGATTTCTTGTGCAGCCAAGAGAAACGAAATATAATTTTTTTTTCATAAAAATTTTTTAATTACTATTTTAAGCTTTTTTTCTTATTTTTTACAGCCCTCTTTTTTCTATTTTGTGATATAAATGGTACTTAAAATTTATATTTTCTAAAAACATGCTTAAATATTTTTTTAAAAAGCTCATTACCTGTTTTATATCTTTATTTGTGGTTATGAGCGCAACTTTTTTTTTGATGAAAGCTATTCCTGGGGATCCTTTTTTAAGTGATCAAGACATGCCAAAAGAAGTTTTGAATTCATTATATGCTCATTATGGCTTAGACAAGCCTTTATTCCATCAATATCTTAAATATATAAAGGGTTTTTTGACCTTGGATTTAGGACCTTCTTTTATGTATGAAGGTAGATCGGTCAATCAGATAATTAAAGATGGGTTGCCTATTTCAATGGCTCTTGGTTTTGAAGCTTTGTTTATCTCAATTTCATTTGGAATTATTTTTGGAATGATAGGAGCCATTAAAAAAGATAAATGGCAAAGCACTTTTATTACGATTGTGGCAGTTTTAGGCATCTCTGTGCCTAACTTTTTATTTGCCACTCTGCTACAGTATTTTTTAGCTATGAAGCTTCATCTTTTTCCAATTGCTAGATTTGATAGTTTTTGGCATACCATTTTGCCAGCTATTGCGCTTGCTAGTTTGCCAACAGCATATATAGCGAAGCTCATGAGAGCTTCTATGATTGAGGTGTTATCTAAAGATTATATTAAAACAGCTAAAGCAAAGGGCTTAAGTCATTTTCAAGTTATTATGAAACACGCTTTTAGAAATTCTCTTTTGCCAGTGGTATCATATTTAGGGCCTTTAACGGCTCATGTATTGACGGGTAGTTTTGTAATTGAAAAAATATTTTCTGTACCAGGAATTGGTATGTGGCTAGTTAGTAGTATTGCATCTAGAGACTACCCAGTAATATTAGGTATCAGTGTGTTTTTTAGTTTTGTGCTCATTATGATCATGTTTTTAATGGATATAATTTATAAAATCGTAGATCCAAGAATAGAGATTAAAGATGGAATTAGAACTGCTCGATGAAAAAACATCTTGGATAAAGGATGTTAAAGTCAAATTTTTTAGAAATAAAACAGCCAGCATTGGAGCTGGTATTTTATTTTTTTTAATTATAATGGCAATTATTGGACCATATTTGAATCCATATACATATTATGACACACATTTGGAGTTAAAAAATTTAGCTCCTTGCCTCAAGTTTTGGTTTGGTACAGATGAGCTAGGCAGAGATGTTTTTACCCGGATTTGGTTTGGCGCTAGAATTTCTTTAACCATTGGAATATCAGCTGCAATAATAGATATTATTATAGGGATGATATATGGATCTGTTTCAGCTTTAATGGGCAGAGTAGTTGATGAAATAATGATGCGAATCTGTGATATTATAGCTACTATCCCCTATCTTTTAGCCGTGATATTACTAATGGTTTTTATGAGCCCTGGCATAGTTACCATTTTAATAGCTTTAACGATTATTGGTTGGATAAATATGGCAAGGATAGTAAGAGCTCAGATTTTATCTTTAAAAAAGATGCCCTTTGTGGATGCTGCCAAAGTGATGGGAGCATCTAAGATGAGAATAATATTTAAACATCTATTACCAAACTGTATGGGATCGATCATTACAACTATGACCATGAGCATTCCTCTAGCAATATTTACTGAAGCTTTTTTAAGTTTTCTAGGGCTTGGGGTTCAAGCGCCAATCTCTTCTTGGGGGGTGATGGTCAATGATGGTTTATACGCTCTTCGTTATTATCCTTGGAGGCTATTTTTTCCATCTTTTATGATCTGTTTGACAATGCTTGCATTTAATTTAGTCGCCGATGGTATTCAAGATGCCTTTAATCCTAGAGAGGTAAAATGAAAAAAGTTTTAGAAATTAAAGATCTAGAAGTTGAGTTTACTATAAATGCGAACAAAAAAACTAAAAAACTAAAAGCTTTGAAAGGGGTTAATTTAGATCTTTTTGAAAATGAAATCATTGCCATTGTGGGAGAATCCGCATCAGGCAAAAGCACAATTGCTATGACAATAATGGGGTTGTTAGATAAAAAAGCAAAAATAACAAATGGCCAAATAATTTTTGAAAAAGATAATCTTATTCAAAAATCTGAAAAAGAAATGCAAAAAATAAGAGGAAAAAGAATATCCATCGTCTTTCAAGATCCATTCTCTTCTTTAAATCCAACTATGAAAATTGGTAAACAAATCAAAGAAGCGATCATGAGCAAGCCTACAAAACAAAAAGTATATGAGCTTTTAAAAGACGTTGGTATACAAGATGAAATAATGCGCTACAATCAATATCCGCATCAGATTAGCGGTGGCATGCGACAAAGAGTAATGATAGCAATTGCTATCGCTGCCAATCCTAAAATCATATTGGCTGATGAACCGACCACTTCATTAGACACGACATATCAGATGCAGATTCTAGATTTATTTAAAAACATCAACAAAAAATATGGATCTTCAATAATTTTTATCTCTCATGATCTTTCACTTATTGCTAATATAGCATCTAAAATATATGTGATGTATGCTGGGAAAATTGTAGAAAAAGCTCTATCTCATAAAATTTTAGAAACTCCAAAACACCCTTTTACTAAACTCTTGATAGATTCAGCTATTAAAATTGATGAAGATAAGAAAAAAACAGATAAATTTTATGGCTTAAACTTATTTAAAAGGGCAAAAATATGTTTATTTCATGAAATATGCCCTATTAAAAAAGAGATCTGCGCCTCTACATACCCAGAGGACATCTCTATATCGCCTGATCATATAGTTGCTTGCCATCATTATAAAAATAAATCAAAAAAAGCCTTAAAAACATGGATAAAAAGCTCCTCTCTATCAAAAATTTAAAAAAGAATTTTTTAATACAAAATAAAATTCTAAAAGCTGTCGATGATGTCTCTTTTGACATCATAAAGGGCAAAACCTTTGCTATTGTGGGAGAATCTGGCTGCGGCAAATCATCGATTGCTAATATGATTGCAAATCTCATCAAACCTACATCAGGTCAAATTCTTTTTGAAAATAGATCTATTTTTAAAAATGACAATGAGCTTAAAAAAAATATTCAAATGATCTTTCAAGACCCTTATCTTTCTTTAAATCCTAAAATGAAAATTTCAGAAATTATTTTAGAACCGATCAAAATCCATAAAAAATTTAAAAAAGAGAAAGAGCTCAATTTATTAACGTCTTTATTAAATCAAGTAAATCTATCTTCAACTATCGCTAAAAGATATCCTCATGAACTAAGTGGGGGCCAAAGACAGAGAATTGCAATAGCGAGATCCATTGCTTTAAACCCAAAATTCATTATATGTGATGAGCCGCTCTCTTCTTTAGATATTTCAACGAGCTCCCAGATAATAAGTTTATTAAAGAATCTTCAACAAAACTTGAATTTGAGTTATTTATTTATCTCTCATAATCTGGCTGTTGTTAAATATATCTCACAAAACGCTGCTGTTATGTATTTAGGAAAATTTTTAGAACTGGCTCCAAGCAGTAAACTCTTTTTAAATCCTTTACATCCCTATACACAAGCTTTGATTTCAGCCTCTTTTTCTTTTAAGAAAAAAAATAATGATAAAGTAATTTTAAAAAATGAGATCCCCTCTCCTTTAAATCCTCCAAAAGGGTGTTTATTTTCCACTAGATGTCCATATGCTAAAAATGAATGTTTTGAAATAAGACCTGCTCTAAAAGAGGTTGAAAAAGACCACCAAGTTGCTTGTCACTTGGTTAAAACACCGTCTAATTGAGTCGGCAAAGCAAAGACAACATCTTCATCTTTATAAACAATTTCATGAACTTTTTTAAGTCCAAAATCCAATAGTTTTTCAATGCATTTTTGAACTACTGTCTCCGGAGTAGATGCTCCTGCTGTCATAGCTATTTTCTTGACATTTTCAAACCAAGAATCTTTTATTTCATTTTCTGAATTTATAAGATACGCTACTTGCTTTTTTTTGATAGCGAGCTCTTTTAATCTATTTGAATTAGAGCTGGTTGGATCCCCTACTACCAAAACAAGATCGACATTATTAGCCTCTTTTTTTAAAGCCATCTGTCTATTAGTTGTAGCATAGCAAATAGAAGAGGATGGTAAAGTCTCAATTTTTGGGAATTTTTTTATGAGTGCACTTACAATTTCTTTAACATCATCAATGCTAAGAGTAGTTTGAGTGATGTAAAATAATTTTTGATTTTGATTAAAACTTAAATTATCAATATCTTCTTTTTTCTCTATTACTATAGTATCTTCAGGCGCTTCAGAAGCAATTCCAATAATTTCCACATGTTTTTTCTTGCCGATCAAAATTATTTTATAACCTTTTTTGGAAAATCTTTTCACAGCCGAATGAATTTTAGTAACAAGGCCACAAGTTGCATCAATCTCAAATAGGTTCCTTTTTTTTGCCATATCTCTAATCTGGGGTGATACTCCATGCGCAGAATAGATTACTTTCTCCCCAATAGGAACTTCATTTAAATCTTCAATAAAGATAGCGCCTTTTTCTTTAAGCGAGTTAACCACATGTTTATTATGAACGATTTCATGTTTCACATAAATTGGTGAACCCCAAATTTTTAGAGCTTTTTCAACTGTTTGGATCGCTCTGACAACACCTGCGCAAAAACCTCTGGGTCTCATTAAGATGAGCTCCATAAATACTCTCAATTAAATTAGACATAAGATGATATAAAATAAGACTTATTTTTGACAGGTTTTAATTTAAAATTATATTTTTATTTTTCTTTTAATCGGAAAATTATTATTGTATTTACAATAAATTTAAATTTAATGGTGTTAATTATGACAAGCAAAGTATCTCCCGCTAATAGCTCAGGGGCATCCCCGGCTGTTCAAAACAACCAACCAAACAAAGTTTCTGAGTTTGCTAAAAAAACATTTAGAAACATTAAAAACATTCCCGACTACATTTCTAAAAAAATAAAAGCTACCTATTACTTTTTAGCCTCCCATAAATTTGCAATTGCGATGATTGCTATGGCTATTATTTTTGCCCCTATCAGCGCTGAGGCTTCTGCAATAGCCATAACACTCGGTTCTCTAAAAGAAGGATATAGATATTATACCCGCACTATAAACTATCAATTCAAATTAAAAGCAAAAACTTACATAAAAGCTCTAACAGATTTAAATTCAAATTTCAAAGATGGAAAAATCTCAACTTCTAAGGGAAAAGCTGAACAGGCTGAGAGGGTTTGTGCAAAAGCTCAAAGCAACCTTTTGAACCACATAGCAAGCAAGGTAACAACTAAAGCTCAATTAGATAGCTGGGAAAAACACCTAAAAGGTTATAGTCCCCAATTAAAACTAAATGCTAAAATAGATCTTCAAGGTAATTTAGAGATCTTATCATCCCCACAAGCTATCAAAGATCATGTAGATTCTCAAATGAGCACTGTCAAGCGTAACCTTGAAAACAGATATTTTAGTAATATTGAAATATACGCAAACAGTTGCCTAGAAAATGGTAAAAAAAGCGCTTTGAAATCTTTCTCTGAAGTATTCATGAAAAAGATTCCTTTTGCCGAAAAAGTCTTAGAGAAAAACCAAACAGATATTTTAAGAGATCTTAATTGGTCATACCAAACTCAGAGAGTAAAAAGAGCTGTCACCAAAGCTATCGCAGAACCATTTGGAAAAATTGCCAACTCAAAAGCTGCTCAAATCGCTTCTATACCTGTAAAATTTACACTCGGTATCGCTAAGTTTGTTAGCCCAGCTCTTATTCCTGCCTGTATTATTGGATA
>JAAKFJ010000110.1 GCA_011064745.1 Candidatus Anoxychlamydiales bacterium
AATAATATTACCGGTATTTTGAGGAATCTCTGGTTGAAATAATATGATTTGCATAAATTTAAAAAATTGTATTTTGATTAGCTATATGATCTAGCGGTTTTTCTTTGGTATCTAAATTGATTATTTCTACATCAAAAATAACGAGCAGGCCAAGATTTTCTTTATCTTCATCATAAAATAACTTTGGATGGATAAATATTCTTCTTTTTTCATTTTCTTTCATTCCAATTATGGCTTTTTGAAGAGATGGCAGGGTTTCACTTAAAATTAAAGACTCTTCCATTTTAGTAAAAACTTTGCCATTCATATATCGACCTTGAAGGTTAACAATAGGAGTATGATAAGGTTTTAAAGAGCCTTTTTTGCCATTTTTAATTATTTTGTATTGCAGTTTGTTTTTTTCAAGTTCTGTAATCTCTTTATTTTTGGCATTTTTTTGTAAAAAATCATTAGCTATCTTCAAGTTTTTAGCGCTTATTTGTTTATTGACCTTTGTTTGTATTTTATTTAGAACAGCTACACACTCTTTCTCATCCATGGGAGAAATCTTTTTATCAGAGGCTTTTTTTATTCCTTCAACGAGTTGTTTAATGTCTAACTCTATACCTAAATCATCTAAATTTTTTCCAATCATATGACCGATTGATTCAGATATTTTTTTTATATCTTTATCATCTTTATCATCAGCAAAGCTAGATATGTTTAGAATGGTCAGGAGCATTAAAATTAGTTTTTTTAGCATGGTTTTTACCAAGTGATTGGATGAAAATCTTTGGTTTTGATATTTAGATCATTTAATTGATCTTCAGAAACTTCACATGGAGCCTCAGACATTAAATCTAAACCCTTCAAGGTTTTTGGAAAGGCTATTACATCTCTTATATTATCGGTATTAGTTAACATCATTATCAGTCTATCAAATCCATAAGCAATTCCTCCATGAGGAGGAGTGCCATATTTTAAAGCATCGATAAAAAAACCAAATTTTTGTCTAATCTCAACATCTGATAAATTCAGTAGTTTAAAAATTTGGGCTTGAAGAGAACTGTCATAAATTCTTTGTGAACCCCCAGCTATTTCATAGCCATTTAAAACCAAGTCATAGGCATCAGCTCTAACTTTTAGAGGTTCTTTTTCTAAAACATCTAAATCTTTTGTGCAAGGTGCTGTAAATGGGTGATGCATAGCTTTTAATCTATTATTTTCTTCGTCAAACTCAAATAAGGGGAAATCATCAACCCATAAAAATTTAAAAACGTTTTCTTTGATTAAATTTCTATCACTCGCTATTTTTCTTCTCAAATGATCTAAAGCCTGATTAACTATTCCTTCTTTCTCGGCAGCTATGATTATCAAATCGCCATTTTGAATGTCTAATTTGTTTTCAAGCTCCTTTAAAACGTCTTCTTTGAAAAATTTTGTTATATTTGAAGATAGGGTATTGTCTGTTTTTTTGATAAAAGCGAGCCCCTTTAAACCAAAAGGGTTTACGAAAGCAGTAAAATTATCTAATTTTTTTCTAGAAAGATCGACCCCACCCTTTACATTGATAGCTTTAATACATCCGTTGGTCTTCAAAACATCTAAAAAAATAGCAAAAGTAGATTTTTTTGCGATATCATCTATGCGGTGAAATTCCATCTCAAAACGAAGATCAGGTTTATCAGTGCCATATTTTTCTAAACTCTCAAAATGAGACATTCTTTTAAAGGGAATCTTGATGTCAATATTTTTACATTTTCTAAAAACTCTTTTTAGATGCTCTTCGACTAAAGAAAATAGTTTTTCTTTGCCATCAAAGCTCATTTCGACATCTATTTGAGTGAATTCAGGTTGTCTATCAGCTCTAGGATCTTCATCTCTAAAACAAGTGACAATTTGAAAATATTTATCGATAGATCCAACCATAAGCAGCTGTTTGAAGATCTGAGGTGATTGGGGAAGGGCATAAAAATTCCCAGCAAATAGTCTAGAAGGAACTAAATAGTCTCTAGCACCTTCCGGTGTCGATTTACATAAAGATGGTGTGGTAACTTCTAAAAACCCATTTTCAGAGAAAAAGTTTCGCGTCTCTTGCATTGCAAGATGACGAATTTTTAATTTCTCTAAAAGAGGTTCTCTTCGAATATCTAAATACCGATATTTTAGTCTCAACTCTTCATTAGTTTGTGTTTTGTCATCAAAAATAGAAAAAGGGGTTGTTTTGGCTTTTGATAAAACTTGGGTATCTTCAACAACAACTTCAATCTCACCTGTTTTTATATTAGGATTTACTTTTTCTCTTAAGACGACTTCTCCCGTTATTGAAATGACCCATTCGTTTTTAAAATCTTTAGCTTTTTCATATGCGATAGATGATACTTCAGGATCTAAAACTAATTGAGTTTTGCCATATCTGTCCCTCAGATCGATAAAAATCATAGATCCCAAATCTCTTCTTTTATTTATCCAACCAGATAGAGTTACTTTTTTTCCAACATCTGTTTTATTAAGATCACCTAATGTGTGAGTTCTAAACATTTAAAAATTCCTATAATTTGTAGTATTTATCTTTGATAAAAGATTTTAACTTATCAAAACTTATTTGGGCTTGCTCTCTTGTCTCTAAATTTTTAAATTGAGCATTTTTGTTTTTCATTTCATCTGTCCCTATGATAAGAGCATTTTTAGCGCCAAATTTATTAGCTAGTGATAAAGACTTTTGAATTTTTTTAGCATTTAAATCTATCTCTGTTGGAATTTTGTGATGTCTTAGTTCGCTCGTTAAAATTATTGAATATTCTTTTGCTTCATCGCTCAACGGAATAATAAAAATAAAGGGTGCGCCCTTTTGAGGAAAATAAACTTCTTGTTTGATCATAGTCTGCAATATTCTTTCGAGTCCACAAGCAAAACCAAGGCCAGATAAATCCGGGCCACCTAAACTTTTTAATAAAGAATTATATCTACCACCACCGCCGAGAGAATTTTGTGCTCCGAGCTCTTCGGATACCACTTCAAAAACAGTGTCATCATAGTAATCTAACCCGCGAACTAGTCTCTTGTTTACTTCGTATTGAATATTTAACTTTTCTAAAAGATTTAAAAGATTATCAAAATGTTTTTTTGAGCTGTCTGTTAAAAAATCTAAAATAGATGGGGCTTCTTTAATAATTTTTTGATCAATCTCTTCTTTAGAATCCAAAATCCTTAAAGG
>JAAKFJ010000111.1 GCA_011064745.1 Candidatus Anoxychlamydiales bacterium
CTAAAAAAGTAAGATTAATTGACTATATTAGCAAATATAAGCTTTTTGATTTAGTAAGAATTTATAAAAATTTTGAAAAAGAAAAAGCCCAAAGATTAAAAAAAAATCTTTGGGCTTTTTCAAGAAATTTAAGTTAAGTGCTTGCTGATCACTTTTGTCATTTGGAACATGTTAATTGATTTTTTTGAACCAAATACTTTAGCTAATGCTGCATCTGGATTAATATTGCGTCTGTTTTTTGGATCTTGTAGTTTTTTTCTTTTAATGTAAGCCCATAGTTTTTTTGTAACTTGAGTTCTTGGCATTGGTCCTTTACCGACTACCTCAGCAAGATCTTTGCTTACTTTTAAGGGTGCCATGAATTTTGATGGTGCTTTTTTCTTAGCCATATTTTTTCTCCTTTAAAAACTGAAATTTTAATAATATTTACTCTCTAATAAAACTTTTTTATCTCTATACGTATTTAATAGTCAAAGGAAATCTTAAAAATTTTATTAAGCAGGTTTGGAAAATATAATAAAAAAAGCTTCAAAATTAGCTCGAGAGCATTGTTTGAAGCTGTTTTTGTAAATAAAAAGAGCAGCAAGAAAAAATCTTGCTGCAATAATTCTTTTTTATTACTCGCCGCCTAGATATTTAGCAAGTCCATAAATAACAAGAGTAGCCGCAGCTGCTATTCCAGCTCCAACTGCTACAGGATATTGATGATTTCTAATATAATTGATTCCTACATTAAAATATTGTTTTGCAGTTGCAAAGTATTGAGGGAAATTTTTTAAAAACCCTCTCATCCAATTCATTACTGCTAATGCTGTACTTTTAAGAACACCACCAATATTTTTTACTTGACGTCCAGCCCAAGTTGCGTAGACAGAACCTTTCTCAACAACAATATTTTTTGCTTGTTGAGCAGTGCTTGCAACTGCTGTTTTAATTGCGTTAAAGTCCATTGAAATACCTCCAAAAAGTTATTGTAATTCTTTTATAAAATAGCAGACATTATAGCTTGCTTCAATTTATTGTAAAGAGAAGATTCTGATTTTTTTTTATTTTTGCTTTTTGATTTTGTTTTAGATTTTTGATATAGTCGTAAGTTTAGTAAAGGAGCTTAAAAAAATGATTTATAACATAGATGATAAATTAAACGAGATCGAAAAAAGAATCAAAGACATGTGGAGGTATCTTTGACGTTGCTGCAAAAGAAAAAGAAATTCAATATCTAGAAAAAAATATGAATTCACCCTCTTTTTGGGATGATCAAGATAGAGCTAAAAAAATAGTCAAAAAAGTTAATGTTTTAAAATCTTGGACACAGCCATATTTTGAGATTGCAAATGGTTTTAATGATTTAAATGAATTTTTCAAAGAAGCCAAAGAGACAAAGGATGAAAAGCTTATCTCTGATTTAACTCTTGAGCTAGAAATTCTTGAGAAGAAATTAGAAGAACTAGAAATTAAAAAAATGCTTTCTCATGAATTAGATCCTAAAAGTTGTTTCTTATCTATTAATGCTGGAGCTGGCGGTACCGAATCTTGCGATTGGGCAAATATGCTTTTTAGAATGTATGAAAGATATGCAACAAAACGGGGGTGGAAAGTTGCTATTATAGATAAGGTAGATGGAGATGTTACAGGCATTAAAAGTGTTACTTTAAAATTCGAAGGCGATTTTGCTTATGGCTATACTAAATCTGAAAAGGGTGTGCATAGATTAGTTAGGATATCACCTTTTGATGCTAGTAAAAAAAGGCACACCAGTTTTGCATCCGTTGCTGTTAGCCCAATAATCGATGAAGATATTGAAGTAGATATCCAGCCACAAGATATAAGAGTAGATACTTTTAGAGCCTCTGGTGCTGGTGGACAGCATGTTAATGTCACGGATTCTGCAGTTAGGATAACCCATATCAAGACAGGAATAGTTGTAACCTCACAAAGCGAGAGAAGTCAAGTTCAGAACCGACAAACCTGCATGGAGCTCCTAAAATCTAAACTCTATGAAAAAGAAATATTTGAAAGAGAAGAAAAAATCAGTAAGATAGGGGGAGAGAAAAAGAAAATAGAATGGGGCTCTCAAATAAGAAGTTATGTTTTTCAGCCGTATACTCTCGTTAAAGATACAAGAACGAAATATGAAACTTCAAATGTTACAGCTGTGTTAGATGGTGAGTTAGATGAATTTGTAAAAGCCTATTTAAAGGAATTTTCTTGAGATGAAAGATTTAGATATTAGATATACTTCTATGAAAGATTTAAAAAAACTGCTCGAATGGGTAAAAAAACCAGAAAACAGTAAGTGGTTTCCTTTTACAACTAAAAATGAGATAGAAAGTTCAGCTAAAAATTGGATAGCTTTTTCTAAATATCGAGCTTCTTTAACAGGCTCTTTAAATAATGAGATAGTAGCGATAGGCACGCTATTTTTAATGCCTTATAAAAAACTTGCTCACGAAGCTATGTTTTATTTAATAGTCGATGATAAACATCGAAGATGCGGAATAGGGCAAGATATGCTTAAAAATCTCATGAATTTAGCTCAAAATCACTTTAAGCTAGAGACTGTTTTTGCCGAGGTATATGCTGGTTGTCCAATAATAGGTCTTCTTAAAAAAATGAAATTTGAAAAATCAGCTCACCAAGAAAAATATGTAAAAGAAGGTCCCAATAAATATTTAGATAGGTTACTTTTTGATATATGGTTCAAATAGATAAATTAAAAATCAGACTCGCTGAGAAAAAGGATGCCAAATATTTAACCAAATGGCTTTTAGAGGACCCTGAGGTTTTAAAATGGTTTCCGATGTGCAATAAGATCGAAGTGGATGATGCTGTCAGAATATGGATGGATTATGCAAGATATAGAGCTGTTATAACAGCTGAATATGACAAGGTTATCTGTGGTAACGCACTTTTATATATCAATAATTATAAGAAACTATCTCACCAAGCGCTTTTTGCGATTTTAGTTGATAAAAATTATCGTAATAAAGGTATTGGAACGGCTCTTTTAAATGAGCTTTTTAAAATAGCCAAAGAGCGTTTTAGGCTAGAATTTTTACATCTAGAAGTTTATACCGAAAACCCGGCTTATTCTCTATATGAGAGACTTGGCTTTAAAAAATATGGTGTCCATCGAAAATTCTTAAAAGAGTTAGATGGTAAATATTACGATAAAATCCT
>JAAKFJ010000112.1 GCA_011064745.1 Candidatus Anoxychlamydiales bacterium
TCCGAGTGGAAGGATATTCTCATGGATTAGATTGAATGAATCTTATAACGATCAAGGTAAAAAAATACACATAAGGACTAGCTCTGGAAAAAATATAGAATATGGTTATCGCAATGAAAAAAAGAAAAAAGAAAATAATAATAATAGTGTTTTAAGATATAAAAAATCAAATCATCTAAATGAAACTTTTCAATATCATGAAGATAAAGACTTCCTATTAAAAAGATGCATTTATCCAAAAAATAGAATTTTTCATATCAATTATTATCCCAACAAAAAAGAAAAAAACTTCAAAAGGATATCAGAGCTTAAATCACATATAGGAAAGAGCCAAGATTTAAAAACTATCTATAAGATCAATTATGAAAAAATAGCAAAGCTAAATAAGTCTGATGGTCAAACAAGTATATTGGATACCAAAGGAAACGAAACTAAATTTTATTTTAATAAAAATTTGAAGTTAGAAAAAGTTGAAAAGTATGAAAACAAAAATAATCAGATTCAACTAAAGAATTTTGAGAGATTTATCTGGGGAGAGGCTAACCAAAAAGGCTTTTTATTTGGAAAAATTTATTATGATGAAAATAGAAAACCAATAAAAGCAATTAAAAACACCTATGACACTCAAAACAAAGGAAATATTGTAAAAAAAGTAATTTATGGGAATATCTCAGGCAAATGTAATAGCTCAATTGAACTAGATATTAATACTGGGTTGCCTAGAGATAATGGAATTGAGGCCTATGAAACAACCTATTCATATACAAATACTAATCTAATCAAGTCTGAAACAGATCTAAATGGGCTTAAAACTGAATATACCTATCTTTTCAATAAAATTGATGGCAAGGATTTTGAGACAACCCTGCCTTTAACCAAATTTGTAATATTTAATGGGGAGATAAACCAAAGATATTTTTATACCTATAATAATGACAATATTTTGATTGAAGAGATTGAGGATAATGGCACATCAAATCAAAAAAATGATTTCAAAAATGTAACTCAAAGATTAATTAAAAAAATCAAGCCTAGAGAAGTAGAGCCATATGGATTAATAGATATATTTGAAGAATATTATTTCGATTTTGATAGAAATCAAGAAAAGCTTCTGAAAAAAGAAATATATGAATATTCAAAAAGCTGCAAGGTAACAAAAAAACATGTTTATGGATCTGATAATAAATGGAAATACACAATAACTTATGAATATGATCGGATTTCGGATAATTTGATTTTTGAAACAGATCCATTAAATCGACATATACAATATCAATATGATGAAAATAATAATAAAATCTATGAAAAAGACTTTAAAGGTAATGAAACCTATTTTGAATATGATCTTTGTAATAGATTGATCTCTAAAACTATAAAAAGTGAGGAAGAAAAATATTTTGAAGAATATGAATATGATAGCAAACATAATAAAGTTTTAAAAAGAGATATCTATGGAAATGAAAAAAGATATGAACATGATATTTTTGGTAATATCACCAAAAAAACCTCTCCTAAAATAGAGGATCCTGATGGCAATGTTGTTTTTGCAACAAAGTCTTATAAATATGACTCTTTTGGTAGACAAACCGAAAAAACAGATCCCAACAAAAATACTATCAAAACAAAGTATAATATTTTAAATAAACCAATTCATATTTTATATCCTGATAATACTTTTGAAGAGTATGAATATTTTTTAGATGGCTGCTTAAAATCTCACGTAAATAGAGTTAAAACGAAAACTGAATATCAATATGATCATTTTCAAAGGGTACTTTCTAAAAAAATCATATCTTCTAAAGATATTCTTTTATCAGAAGAGCTTTTTGAATATGACTCTTTTAATCTTATTTCTAAAACTGATTCTGATAATCGTACTATGGTATATACATATGATGGAGCAGGGAGAAAGATAAAAGAAGAGATCTTTTCTAAAGATCAAAAATTGCTTTTTAAAAAAGAGTTTTTTTATGACTCTCTTGGTTTTCTATGTAAGAGCGTTGAGGCTGACATTTTAGTAACTATCAATCTAAGAGATAATGTTGGAAGAGTAATAAAAGAAACACATGAAGATCTAGATAGCAACCAACTCAGAAAAATCAAATATCAATATAATGATAAAAAAAATGAAACAACCGCTACTTCTTATATATCTGGTAAAAAGTCTAAAGAAATAAAAACATTTGATATGCTTGATAGGCTAATAAAAATAGAAGATGCTACTGCAAATGTTACTACCTATGAATATCATAGATATTTCGATCCAAAGCTAAAGCAAAAAGTTAATCAAATAATTACAATCAATCCATTAAACCAAAAAATTATTACCACCTACGATGCCATAGGCAGAGTAAAGACAATTGAACATATTAGTCCTGAAGAAAAAAGAGTGTCTTTTGAAGAAAAGTACTATGACTTGAATGGTAACTTAAAAAAACAAGTAAGCTCAATATATTCAGCGCCAAATACTCTATCTAAAAAAGTTAACACCTTATGGAACTACGATAATTTTAATAGAGTAATAGCAATAATTGAAGCCCAACAAAGCGCTACAGAAAAAATCACCCGATATGAATATTTAGACCTTAATCTGATGAAAAAAGCAATTAAGCCAGATGGTAATGAAATTATATATGAATATGACGAGCTTGGAAATACTCAAAGAATCTACTCTAACATTACCAACCCAGAAAATTATTTAGATTCTTCCGTTTCTGATATTGACTATCAATTTACATACAATAAATTAAATCAGCCGATAAAAGCTTTTGATAATATTAATGCAACAACAACCTTTAGAGAATACGATCCTTTGGGGCATCTAATACAAGAAGAACTAGCAAATGGTTTAATCATTAAAAATGAATACAATCTAATCGGAAATAAAATAACAACTGCTTTTCCAGATAACTCTTATGTTAAATATACATATGACTCATTAAATCTTAAAAAAATCACTAGAAAGGATCCTAAAGGAAAACCCCTATATGAACACAATTTCTTAGAATACGATCTCTCCGGCAATCTAATAAAAGAAAAATTAATCGATAATGCTGGATTTATTGACTATGAGATAGATTTACTTGGACAAACAACATCTATTAAAACAGATTATCACACCCAAAAAATTACTTTTGATGAAATAGGAAGAATCTCAAAAATCAACTAC
>JAAKFJ010000113.1 GCA_011064745.1 Candidatus Anoxychlamydiales bacterium
AATGAAAAGAATCTCTAAACTCGATGAAATTGCAAAGGCTTTAGAAACGATTAAAAATGAGAAAAAAATTAATATAAAGGTCATTGAAAAATTAAAGTTTGATCTAGATGAAGAAGAAAAAATTTCAAGAAATTATCTACAAATTACTCTAAAAACAAATCTTATTAAAAATAAAAAAAGAGCTCTTAGTTGGACCAACAAAGTTATAGAGTTAAAAGAGAAACTAAATATGCTATTAAAATCATATTCTTCTGAAAAGATTTTTAAAAGCAAAAGATTATATTCTGATATATGAAAATTTTAGAAGCTACTCATCTATTGAAAGTATCTTTCTTGGTTTAGAGCCTGTCTGTGGGCCAATTATTCGATTCTCTTCTAACTCATCCATTATGGAAGCTGCTCTCGCATAACCAATCTTCAACTTTCTTTGTAAATAGGTGGTAGAAGCATTTCTAGTAGATAGTATGATATTTAAAGCTCGATCGTAGAGAGCATCACTACCAGACGATTTATTTGAATTATTGTCTTTTGCCATAGCATCAAAAGAGGGGATTAAATAGTTGGGTGGATATTTTGAGCAAATATAATCGATGGTTTGATTGATATCTTCGTCTCGGATGTAAGCGCCTTGAGCTCTTATTAGTTGAGAAGATCCAGGCGGAGAGAAAAGTAGATCACCGTTGCCGAGTAGAGATTCAGCGCCGACTTCATCTAAGATGATCTGAGAGTTTATTCTAGAAGAGACCTTAAATGCTATACGAGATGGGAAGTTAGCTTTAATAATGCCGGTTATAACCTCTCTAGAAGGTCTTTGAGTTGCTAGAATTAAATGGATACCAACGGCTCTTGCCATTTGCGCAATTCTCGCAATAGGAGTCTCCAAATCAGCAGATGAGACCATCATAAGATCCGCAAACTCATCAAAGATACCAACGATAAGCGGCATTTTCTCTGGTACTTCAATATCTAGTTCTTTTTCTTTTTTAGTCATTTTTCTTTGATTAAAAGAGGTTATATTTCTAAGGCCTAGATGTTTTAAGATATCATATCTAGAGTGCATCTCTTTAACTAGCCATTGAAGGGCAGCATAGGCGCCATGAGCTTCAGTAATAACAGGGGTCAACATATGGGGAAGATTAGAGTATTGAGTAAGCTCCACTTTTTTAGGATCGATCATCATAAGTTTTACATCATCCGGCGAGAGGTTCATTATAATTGACATTACGATAGTATTGATACAAACAGATTTTCCAGAACCAGTAGCACCAGCAACTAAAAGGTGCGGCATTTTTATTAAATCAGCATTAATACAATTGCCTGTGACTGTTTTTCCAAGAAGGATTGGGATAGTTTTTTTCACTTCTTGATTTTGATAGTTTATCAACATCTCTTTTAAACTAACCTCTTGAGGATATAAAGAAGGAACTTCTATCCCAACAGCTGCTTTTCCAGGAATAGGCGCTATTATTCTAATTGATTTAGCTTCTAGATTTAAGGCGATATCACTTTCTAAAGATTTAATTTTTTGAACCTTTACTCCAATAGATGGATGAACCTCAAAAGAAGTAATGGTAGGCCCGCAGTTTATCTCTCCAACTTTAGCGATAATGCCAAAATTTTTTAAAGTCTCTTCTAGGACTTCGGCTTGTTTTTTAAGCTCTTTTTTAATAGTTGGATGATCGATTTTGGCAGGATCGGTTAATAGATGTATCCCAGGCGGTTGATAAGGCCCTTTTAGTTTCTCTAAAAGAGAGGGTTTTTTATAGCTAAGATCTTGAGTTTTTGTGTTTATTTTAACTTCTTTATTTTTGATAGAGGTGATATCAGATTTGGGAATAAAACTGTTTTGAGAGATCGATTGTTTTATTTTGACCTGGGTCAGAGGGATCTTTTTTTTTAAACGTCTCTCTTCTCTCTTTTTTAAGATGCTAGTGAAAATAAATATGACAAATCTTTTTAAAAGATGTCTTTTCATTTTCTTCTTCTTTTTTCTCTTAGATTTTTTGAAAAAGGTTTTCTTGATTTTTGAGATGATGCTAATACCAGTGAAAGATAAAAAAGAAATAAAGGCTGTCGTTGAAAAAATTAGAGTGCAACCTACCGTGCTTAAGATCTGCTTTAAATTAATAAGCGCAATATCTGTATATAAATAATAAAAAAGAGGACCCCCTAAATAATATCTAACTTGCATATGAGCGTGAGGCTGAGATTTATATATCTCAGCTGTAAATATTTTTGAACTATATGCTTTCATTAAGCTTGGATAGCTATCTGAGTAAACACTTAATAAAAAACAAGTCGAGACTAAAAGGGTAAAAAAGCTAAGAGATTTAAAAGCAAAATTGTCTAATTTCTTCTCTGAGATATATTTAATTCCAATCCAACCTAAATATAGGATGATTAAAAAAGAGGCAAATCCAAATAAGTAGCTCATAAAATAAGCCGCGTAGTAGCCCAAAAATCCTAGCCAATTCGAATGCGCTGAATCTTTCACAAAACTAATCAGGGATAAAAAAAGTAACAAATTTAAAAGTAGAATAAAAAGGCCCCTGGCCTCTAAATTCTTTTTCCTTTTTTTCTTTTTTGAAACTTTTCTATATTTTGAAACTTTTACTTTTTTTCTCATACTTCTATTTTAACATATTTAAATAAACAAAACTGAAAATTGCAAAAACTAGCATATACCAAGCAAAGGGTTTTAATTTTTTTGCATCTCTTATTGAAAAAATATACTTGATCGCAAAAAAACCAACTATGAAAGCCGCTAAAAAGCCGGCAAGATATGAACTGATAGGTAAATTATAAGCTATATCTTTTTTCATAATATGTTTGAAACCTTCTAAAAAACTACCGCCGAGTATTGTCGGAATTGAGAGTAAAAAAGAAAATCTAACAGCCTCTTCAACTCTCCAGCCTCTAAAATAAGCAGAGGTTATTGTAGAAGCACTTCTAGATAACCCCGGTATCAATGCCAACGCTTGCATAATTCCTATTAATAACACATCTTTGATTTTTCTTCTGTAAGAGATGTTCTCCTTTTCTTTTATTTTTAGATTTGAAAAAATATATAAAAAAATAGCTGTGAAAAGTAAAAAATAAGGCAAAAACTGACTATCAGATAAAAACGCTATAAAAGGCTTTAGCAAAAAA
>JAAKFJ010000114.1 GCA_011064745.1 Candidatus Anoxychlamydiales bacterium
TTAAAATAAGCAACTCCCAAAGAAAAAAGAGCATCTTTGGTAAAAGAACTCTCTGGATATTTTTGAATTATTACTTTGCAAAACTTGACAACATTGAGCCAATCTTGTCTTTCAAAGGCATCTGATGCATAAGAGTAGTATTCATGAACAGATTCCAGAGGAACATTGGCACTAACAGCTGGTATTTTAAATATTAACAAACACCAAAACAAAATTTTTAATAATTTCATGAACTTACCGATTTTTAAACAAGAATTTATAAAAAAAAACAAATAAAGTCAACTGGAGCTTAGAGTTAAAATTCCTGGTATATTTAAAATTTTATTTTTAAAATCATCTTGAAAATTGATACTATAAATGGAATCGATCTCTAAAATCCCAACTTTTTCTTCTTTTGCTAAAAACTGCAGCTCTATTTTTGTTTCTCCTGGATGATTCTTAAAAATATCTTTCAATTTCATGATTTGAGAAAAACGAATAATATCTGCATCGAGTGTAATTTTAACATTTGAGATTCTTTTTTCATTTTCTTTATTTTTCATAAATCCATTCCTTTTTCTTCTCATCTCGAAATTATTCATACTTAATTTCATCTTATCATAAGCATCATCACACTCTTTAATCATTTTATCTTCAGCTTTTGTAAGATCTTCTAACCATTTACATTGCAGTTTAATCGCACCATCAACTTTTTCAATTTGCAAAATAGCATATACTAATTGATTTTCCTCTAAAAGAGAATTTTTTTTAGAATAAAGAGCTGGCCAAATAGGCAGCTCATATCTTTCCATACCATCTGAGATAGTTAAAATAGCAAACTTACGTTGATTTTTTGAAATCCTGAATTTTACTTCATCTATTATAAAAGCCGCTCTAATTAAAGTTAGTCTTTCAAATTTTTCTACATCTTTTAGCGGCACACAAGAGAGCCTTTGTAAAATATTTTGATATTTATCCATTGGATGACCAGTTAGATAAAATCCTAAAAGCAGTTTTTCTCGATTAAGTTTTTCTACTTGAGAGAGTTGTTTATTTATTTTAGGAGGAGAAGAAAAATTATCATCTTTCTCATTTAACAAAGAAAAAAGATTTATAACACCATTATCTAAATCTTTTTGCTCTCTGGTTGATTGATCGTACATTTTTTCAATACTAACTTTCATTTCATCTCTAGTCCAATTAGTAAAATCAAAAGATCCTGCATCTATAAGAAGTTCAATGTTTTTTTTGCCGACACGTGATTTGTCCACTCTTTCAATGAAATCATAAAGGTTTTTATATGGCCCATTTTTTTCTCTCTGATCAACTATTGCTTCAACGACACTTGAGCCAATACCTTTTATTGCAGACATCGCAAACCTAATACCATCTTTAGTAGCATTAAATTCATCTTCAGCTTCGTTTACACTAGGTGGTAAAATAGCAATATTTAAGGATTTACTCTCTCTAATAAATTTTGCAACTTTTGAAATGTCATATCTATCACAAGTCATCAAAGCAGCTAACCATTCTTTCGTATAATTGGCTTTGAAATATGCCGTTACATATGAAATGAAAGCATATGCAGTCGCATGAGATTTGTTAAATCCATAAGAAGCGAATTTTTCAATTTTATTAAAAATTTTTGTCGCTAAAGTCTCATTGATATTATTTTTCTTAGCACCGTTAACAAATTTTTGCCTCTGTTTTGTCATCTCTAGATGATCTTTTTTTCCCATGGCACGTCTTAGAACATCACCTTCTCCAAGAGAGTAGCCGGCTAGAGTTGAGGCAATTTGCATAACCTGTTCTTGATAGACCATAACTCCATAAGTCTCTTTTAAAATATCTTTCATCAAGGGATGATCTATTTCTATTTTTTCTTTTCCATGTTTTCTATTTATAAAAGATGGGATCATATCCATTGGGCCAGGTCGATAAAGTGCTTCAACTGCAATAATCTCTTCAAAAAAATCGATATGCAGTTGTTTAACAAGCCCTTGTATGCCACCTGATTCTAACTGGAAAATGCCTAGAGTTTGTCCTTTATTTAAAAGATCAAAAGTTGGTTTATCATCTAGAGGTAAATTTTCCCAATCTATTTTTTTGCCTGAGTTTTTTTGAACTAAAGCAGCGGCTTTTTGGATTGAGGTCAAAGTTTTAAGTCCTAAAAAATCAATTTTTAACAGGCCAATCGCCTCGACTGGTTTCATTGAATATTGAGTTACTACCATTTCTGAATCTTTAGAAATGCAAATAGGAATATGCTCGGTTAGAGGATTTGCTGAAATAATAATGCCGGCAGCATGAGTGGCCGTATTTCTAATGGACCCTTCGATAGTTCTTGCAATATCTATTAATTTTTTTGCTTCTTCATCACTTGCATAAACCTCCTTTAATTCAGGATCCATTTGCAAAGCTTTTTCAAGGTTCATATTTGGATCATCAGGCACAAGTTTGGCAATACTGTTGACCTTTGCTAAAGGAATGCTCAAAACTCTTCCAACATCTTTAATTGCCATTTTGGCTTTCATGGTTCCAAAGGTAATTATCTGAGCAACTTTATCTTTACCATATTTTTTAACAGTATAGTCAATAACCTCAGATCTTCTATCCATACAAATATCAACATCTATATCAGGATATGAGATTCTTTCAGGATTGATAAATCTCTCAAAGAAAAGGTTAAACCTCAAAGGTTCGATATCGGTAATTTCTATTAAATATGAAATGATAGAACCCGCCGCAGATCCTCGACCAGGCCCGACGGGAATATTTTTCTTTTTAGCCCAAGAAATAAAATCATAAACTATTAAAAAATAGTCACACATCCCTTTAGAAGAGATAAGCTCAAATTCGTGTTTTAATCTTTTTTCAACTACATCTAAGGGGTCATCATCTGGGAATTTTTCTTTAACTTTTTTTAATTTATCATCCGTATATCTTTTGCTAATTGCCTCTTTACAAAGGTTATATAAATACTCTTCAGCCTTTTTAGCTCTATCCTCACCTTCTTTCAAATCTGGTGGATAAAAAACCGGATAATGTTTAGTTGTAAAATCGATTTCAAAAGTACATTTATCTGCCACT
>JAAKFJ010000115.1 GCA_011064745.1 Candidatus Anoxychlamydiales bacterium
AATATTTAATTATGCTATAATTAATATATAAAGATTAATAACTAGATAATAAAACATGGGTAATAATTATGAGTCACATATCGTCACTTAAAACTTTGAGCAAAAGGGCTGTTTTAAACCATCCAAAACTGAAATTCGATGATCCTAAAGGATATTGTCAAGAAGCCTTAATCACTGCTTTAGATTCAGAAATTGCTCTCTCAATAATCAAAGAGGCTTTAGAAAATCCAAGAATTAAAAATTATCAAATCATTTATGATTCTCAAGAGCTCGGCTTCGCTAGCATGGATAATGATAAAATTTGCATTGTTTTAGGAAAAAAAGGTGGATATTATCATACCCAGGCGTCCGTTGATGAAATTCCAAAAAATTATTCAAAACATTTTAAACCAGATGAGTTGAAAAAAATTGCAGGTCTATTTACAATTGATCAAATTTTAGTTCATGAATTTAATCATGCTAAAAATAGTGCTAATAATTTAGCAGCCAGCAAGACGTGTTCACAAAAAGATATGGATAGCGAAGAAGAAAGGGTTACTATTTTATACATAGAAAGCGCTTATTTAGGAGAATTGAAAAAACCTTCAAGAGTTGATCATAGAGAGAGTGAAATAGCAGGTTATCAAAAAATATTAAAAAATAAATATGCACTTCAATTGAAACTGCAAGTAGCTCTTGATAAATATTTAATGAATGGCCTTCATGTAGATGCAATAAAAGTTACTGAAAAATTAACAAATAATGAAATTGAGCAGGTTCTTTGCTGGATCGATCCATCAATGGTAGCCTCAGAATATTTTTTAGAAATAGTTTTAGCTCTGATTGAAGAAAAAGACTTAAATATTAATTTTTCAGATCCAAACTGGACAGCTTTATTAAATGCCTGTTTAAGGCATATTCCAACCTATGAACAGTTTAACAAGTTAGAAAATCTGGGCGCAGACAAAGAAATGTTATTAGATCGAAGAGGGGAGCTTTCTGCGACTTTAAAAGAAAAAATTGAAAAAATTTCGAATAATAATTTTAACCGAATCATTAAATTAACTTCAGCTTTTAGCGATATTGAACTGGTAAGGTTTCTGCAAATTTACGCTTCTGATTTCTCTGCTGCTAGATATTTTTTAGATATGATGTTATTTTTAATTAATGATAGAAAATTAGATATTAATTTTGATGATCCAATATATAAAAAGCTATTCAATATTTGCACCAGAAGCATAAAAGACATAAAACAGTTTAAAAATTTTAGAAAAGTACTTTCAAAAAAATCGCAAGAAAAGCTAGATAGATCCCCCAATCATTTTTAAAACCCTTTTATATAACTCAGAGCTAGAAGCTCTTATGTTTTTAAGCAAAAGTTACTCAAATACTGAACTACAAGATATCTTATCAAAACTGTATTGGGATAATAGACTTAGAGGAAATATCTCGACAAGTTTCTTAGATAATCTATTAGGACTAATAGAAAGTAGAAATCTAGACATAAATTTTAGCGATTTAAAATGGGCCAATTTATTAGAGTTTTGCCTTGCTACTCAAAACAAGAAAGAGCAACTTGAAAGGCTGGAAAGCCTAGGGGCAAAAGCAAAAAAGTGCTCTTAACTAGCTGAAGATCCTTAAAATAAATATCTTACTCAACTAATTAAGTGTCAATTTACAAACTATCACCAAAAAAACGGATGATTTAAATATCCTACTCTTAATTACTTGCATATTAATTAAGTAAATATTTCGCTATATACATTAAATTAATTATTTGCTACAATTAAAACATAATAAAATCAAAAATAACTATAATAATCCAGACGACAATTATGAGCTCAATAAGACCTTTAAAGACTTTATGTAAAAAAGCGGTCTTAAAACACCCTAAATTAGAGATTCAAGACTCAGAGGACGGCTACATCAAAGGAGTCCTTGATGAGGCTTTAAGCCATAATGCTGGGGTCTCAATAATCAATGATGCTCTAAAAAATGCCAATCACATCAGAGTAAGATATGATGAGACAAATTCTGGAGAGATTGTACCTTTGGATGATAAAAAATTTGAAATTTTATTAGGTAAGAGAGAAAAAGAATATTATTTTACAAAAGCTTTTAAAGATGAAATTCCAGAAAAGTATTTATTTTGGTTTAATAATTTAAATGAATTAAAAAAAATCGCTAAATTTCATAGCCCAGATGCAGTTCTTGTTCATGAATTTTGTCATGCAAAAATTATTGTATGGATCCTGATGCGGAAAAAAAACAAGGCACTCTATCACTTAAAAAAGATATGCATAATCTAGAAGAGGAAAGAACAATTCAAGTTGGTGAAAATGCTTATCATAATGATAAAAAAGAGCCCGAAAGAAGTGATCACATCTCGAGTAACTTACCATCATTTAGAAAAGTGCTCAAAAAATCAAAAAACGACAAAGGTTTAGCATTTCTACAATATTTAATGAATGGAGCTCATGTTGACACCATTCAATTAAGCGAAGACTTTACTGATTTAGAAATAACAGCACTCTTACTTTACAATCTTCCAAGATTTCCAAAAGATATTAATAATTTACATGAAACTTATTTCCTTTCTGAAAGTTTTTTAGAAATATTACTAGCATTAAATGAAGAGAGAAATCTTAAAATTGATTTTTCCGAAAGAACATTCTCAAACCTATTATATGGCTGTTTATATAACACTCCAACAGCAATGCAATTTAAAAGATTGCAAACACTTGGAGCAAATAAAGAATTATTAGATAGAAAAAGACAAACCTTAAAAAACGCCTTTAAAAAAGCTTTATTAAAAGGAAACATAAATGGTTCTCTAAAATATGCTCAAGCTTTTACAAATGAAGAATTAGAAGAAATTCTAACTAGCTTTAGAAGTTTTGATATTGCTTCTGAAGATTTTATAGGTAATCTCTCTTTGTTAATTGAAAAAAGAGACTTAAAA
>JAAKFJ010000116.1 GCA_011064745.1 Candidatus Anoxychlamydiales bacterium
TTTTCAAAAAAATGATTTAGAGAAAGAGAAACTTTTTTTAGAAAATAACATGTTAAAAAATCAGATAAATGGAATATATGAATGGTTATTTTTTGAAAATAGAATTGAAGATCAGGTAGATAAGTTTAAAATATTAAAAAAGGAAAATCAAAAAGATATTTATTTGAAGGATTTTTTTCAAAGAAGAGCAGAAGAGATAAAAGAGATATTAAAAGTTGAGTATTTAGCTCTACCGGCAAAAGTTATTTTTAGATCTCCTACATCTTGGAGTTCTAGTTTATGGATTAATGTTGGGGATAAAAACAATGAAGAGGTATCAAAGCTTATCATTGCTAAAAATTCTCCGGTTGTTTTGGGGCAAAATCTAATTGGGGTAGTTGAATATGTCGGGTATAATAAATCTCGGGTAAGATTAATTACAGATGCGGGATTGATACCATCGGTTAGAGCTCTAAGAGGTGGGAATCAAGACAAAACTTTGTTGAACACTATTGAATCTTTAAAAGATCAGATATATTCAAGAGATAATTTATTTTCAAAAAGTGATGATAAACAAAATCTTTTAAATGTTCTGTTTGAGCTGAAAGATAAATTATCTGGTACTGATGAGGGGAAATATTTAGCAAAGGGAGAAATTTTCGGTTCTGCGCAGCCTCTTTGGCGATCTCGTGGTTCCAAACTCAAAGGAGTTGGGTTTAATTATGATTATGCAGATGAAGAGGGGAACCCTAGAGATCTTAGATCTGGCAAGTTGATTAATGATAAGAGTATTGGAGCAAAAGCCGAGCCTCTTTTACAAAAAGGTGATCTTTTAGAAACAACTGGTATGGATGGGATATTTCCAAAAGGGCTTCAAGTGGCGATAGTATCTAAGGTAAATGATTTAGATGATGGCGATTTTGCCTATGATATTGAAGCGAAACCTACCTGCTCTAATTTAAATGAATTAGAAGTTGTATTGGTATTGCCTCCGATAGGTTTTGATCAGAATTATCAGTGAAGGGTATCAACAGGTTTGAAGAGCAATATCTTTAATTTGATTGATTGATCTTTCCTTTCCAAAAGCGTATTCATATGTCTTTTTTTGAATATTTTTTAGAGAATTAAAATTCAGATTACGCTCAATGAAGAAAAAGATATTGTTCCAATATTTTTTATCGATTTGTTTTCCGCATTTAAAAAGAGATAAACTTGGATCTTTTTTTTGATCTCTATCAAAGGGATCTAAAAAAAACATAGGTTTTTTAAAATATAAAAAATCGTAGCCTATAGATGAAAAATCCCCTAAATAAATATCACATTTATTTAAAAGTGGATAAATAAGGGGTAAATCTTCGATGAGTAATATATTTGATGGAAGATTTGTTTCATAAATCTGATAAAATTCAGTAGGGTGTTTTTTTTCAAGATTTGGATGAAGTTTAATAATTAGATTATAATTGGAAGGAACTGTTTTTATTAAATTTTCAAAAATTTTAAAGAAAGAAGTGGAATTTTCATTATCTTTCCAAGTTGGCGCATATAAAATAGTTTTATTGTCAGAGTTTAGTTTTGAAAAGACAAGAGCGTTTAATAGATCGTCGTAAAATTTTTTAAATTTTTGATAATATTGAAGTCTAAAATTACCGATAACTTTGCTTTTTTTTAAGTGTTTGTAGACATTTAAAGTTTTTAAAAGATCAATCATATGTGAGCCATAAAGCAGAACTGCATCTTGCATAGTGTAGCAAAACATATTGACTTTATCGATATGCCCTTTATCTGAATTTCCATGTGGACAGAAGATGAGCTGCATGTTTTTATTATGCAAGGTATTAAAAGAAAATTTGTCTTCTGAAAACCAAGGGTTACAAGAAAAAAGTGCATCAAAATTTTTAGCTAAAAATCTAAACGATAGATCTTCTTTCAAATGAGACTGAACTTCAGGATAAAATATTTTTAATTTTTGAAAACAATTTTCATCATCAACAAAAAGAGGAACATCTAAAATATAAGCCAGTGGCGCTATATGATCGAGCAGATGAAAAGAAGATCCATAATTTATTGCGGCTATTTTTTTAGTCATATTTAGTTAAAAATTGTTTTTTTCAAAATTTTAAAATTTATATTTTCATTATCTTCAAAGGTATATTTGTATAATTTTTGTCTTGCGAGTTGAAGAACAGTATTTTTTTGTAGAGACTTTTCAATTGTCTCAAAAATTTTATTTTCATCTTTGATTAATTTGCTACAATCAAAAAGATTAGATATTAGTTTTTCATTTTGAGGTTTAAAAAACAAAAGAGGTTTATCAAAGGTTAAAAAGTCATAACCAATCGATGAGAAATCACCTAAATAAACATCCACAAAATCTAAAATAGGGTAGATGGGGGGAAAGTCATCTAAAAAGAGGATATTATTTTTTTTGTATCTCTCTTTTAGCTTTTCAATTTCATTTTTATTTTGATCTATTAGATTGGGATGGAGTTTTACAATCAAGTTATACTTAGATGGCAATTGTTTAAATAAGTTTTTTGCGACTTTAAAAAAGGAGCTAGATTTTTCAGCATCTTGCCAGGTTGGTGCATATAAAATATTTGTATTGCCTTTGGGAAGTTTTTTCAAAATATCATTTTTGATGATATTTTTAAAAAAGGAACTAAACTCTTGAAAATATCTGAATCTATAATTGCCGATTTTTAAGTGGTTTTTAATAGTTTTAAAAATCTTTTTTTCTTTTAAAAAATCGATCATTTTGTCTCCATAGACTAAAACATTTGAAGCATCTTTTAAAGCTTCCATAAAAAAAACAGTTCGACCTTTATCTGAATTCCCATGAGGACACCAAACAATGTTAACCTCTTTATTCAACACATCTTGTTGCAATCTAAATTCACTATCGAAATGTTCTTTGGTTATGCAAGTTACGATATTGTCAAAATTTTCAACTAT
>JAAKFJ010000117.1 GCA_011064745.1 Candidatus Anoxychlamydiales bacterium
AAATTTAGTCTACTTATGTATAAATAGTATAAAAATATTGGATCAATTAAAAAAAGCTGAAGATTTAGGGATAAAAAAAGAAGATTTATATCGAGCAAAGAATAATTTAGTTATAAAATTATTATACGTAAAAAACCCAGAGGATTTTCTAGAGTATTACAAGAACTTTTCTAATGAAGTTTTAGAAAATATACTTTCTGAATATGCCAGCTTTGGAGCTTTTAAAGAAGACCATCCTAACAACCTACTTATCTTAATCGAGAAAAGAGGATTAAACATCGATTTTTGTTAATCTTTGCATACAAAAATCACCTGCAGAAATAATATTTGCACCTTTGAGAGATGAGATAAATTTAAAATTTATTTTTTTAATAATATCAAGATCAAGATTAGACAAATATAAAGTATCGATTGTTAAATTGTTTTCAGTTAATTTATCTACTAAATCATCAAAACTACCCTCTTTATAGATATCCAAATTTACAAAGAGAAACTGATTATTTAGAATAATATTTTTTATTTTCATAAATCTTTCATCAGATGATAAAAAACTTAAATTTTCTTTTATTTCTTCATTTAATATTCTTATTGCATTTGATGATATGTTATCTTCACCTTCTACTTTAAATAAGATCGTTTCATTATTTTTAATAAATCTTTCAATTTCCTTCAAAGTTTCATTTCTACTATTTTTTTTGATGATTTTAATTATGTTTTTATAGAAAAACTTAACCGTTGGACTTGCATCAAAAATTAATATACTCTCAAGATCTCTAATGGATGCAATATTGAAATTATAAAGACCAGATACACCAATATATAAATTGCCGATTTTTTCTGTGCTTATTAACTGCTCTTGGATTATTCGTAGATCACTTTCATTAGTATTTACATATACCATATCTGGATAAAAGCCTTTGGGAGAACATTCTTTAAGACTTGATAAATTTTTTAAACTTTTAACGCTCATATTACTATCTATTTGTTTTTTTTATTACAACTATTTGTTAATATAATAACACAAAAAGACACATTAGGCAACTTGTTATTTTAATTATCGCTATATTCCAATATTAGCAGAGAGCAAACAGGCAACAGTCTAATTATAAGAAAGATACGCAAACTCGTGCCAATTAAGCCTCAGTATGTAACAAAAAAATTATTACTTTGAATATTTGTTATTTATCTAATATTGAAAAATCTTTGACAAAATACCCCTCATTAAAAACAATGCAATTGATGGTTAAACAAGGGTATTAGATATGTATTTCGAAGAAATTGTAGAAGAGATAGAGGTAATATTAGATAAATTAATTGAGAACGCAACTCTTATGCAAGATATATCACATATAAAGGAAAAAATTTTAGATTTTCAAAAGAGACAAAAAGGATTATTAGAACATCTACATTCGATGAATGTATTTTTAGAAAAAAACAAAAAAGTTATAAAAGTGTCGAAGGAAAAACAATTAATAATCGCTAATAAGATGGCCTCTTTTGAAAAGTTAAACAGCAATTTTATTAAAAACGTTTCTAAAAATGCTAGATTGATCAAGGCCAAAAAAACGGATAATAAGTAGTATTTTTTTGTATGAGTTTAAATAATTTTGAAGCAATAGCTTACATCAATTTAGATCATAGAGAAGATAGAAGAGATGAGCTTTTAAAATCTTTAGAAAGCCTTGAGGTGAATAAAAACAAAATAAAGCGCATTTCAGGAGTTTTTAACCCCTTTAACGGTCATTTAGGCTGTGTATGTAGCCATTTAAAGGTTGTTGATTGGGCAATTGAACAAGATCTAGATAATGTTTTGATTTTAGAAGATGATTGTTATTTTTTAGATGATACAAATTTTATTACTCAAGCAGTTGATTATTTTTTTAAGATAGTACCTTCTTGGGATATTTTTATGTTGGGAGGATATTTTGAAAAGATTGAAAAAAGCAAATATCCATTAATAAATAGGGTAAAAAAAGCCTATAGAGCACACTCATATGCAATTTCAAAAAAGTATCTTCCAGTAATAAAAAAGCTGTATTTAGAAACAGCTAATCTATTAAATGGTTATAACACCCACTTTGAATCTAGAGGACATGCTTTGGACCGTCGGTGGCATACTCTTCAAAAAAAAGATCATTGGTACGCAAATAACATCCATCTGACAGGTCAAAAAGATGGGTATAGTGATATCGAATGGCATGAGAAAAAAAAGAGATAATTATTATATTATAAACTACAACAAAAACTTATAGAGTATCGACGGGTACTCATGATTTTTATAAAAAATTAGGTTATATTGATTCAAATGTGAGCCTAATATTTTTTGTAAAAAAGCTTCTTTAACACATTAAAAACTAGCTAATTTTCTAATTTCTTTTTCGATATCATCTTTTTGAGGAAGCGTTGCATCTTCTAAAACTTTAGAAAAAGGCATTGGGATATTTAAAGCGCCAATTCTCTTAATAGGTGCGTCTAGATATTCAAAAGCATTTTCCATAACAAGCGCGGCAATCTCAGCTCCGAAACCACCAAATTTTTTATCTTCATGTAAAATAAGAAGTTTTGAGGTTTTTTTAACTGAGGTTAAAATGGTTTCTAAATCTAAAGGCGCTAAAGATCTAAGATCAATAACCTCTACTGAAATACCTTCTTTTTCGAGTTTTTTAGCAATTTCATTTGCATACATCACCATCATAGAATAACAAACAATAGTAACATCGCTGCCTTCATGGACTATCTTGGCTTTTCCCAAAGGTGTAATTGAATCTTTAGTTGGCTCTAGAGTAGCGGCAAAGGTTCTTTGACGATAGATGGCTTTGTGCTCTAAAAAAACAACAGGATTGGGATCTAAAATAGCTGCTTTTAAAAGATTTTTGGCATCTTTAGCATTGGATGGCGCTACAACCTTTAAACC
>JAAKFJ010000118.1 GCA_011064745.1 Candidatus Anoxychlamydiales bacterium
AGTGTCTTTAGCAGAATCTTCCCAAACAACAACAAATCTATCATTTCCTAAATCTGCAACTGAAGGATCATATTGAGAACCAGTCGGACTAGAGTTGGCTATAAATTCAGAACCATTTTTAGATCCATTTGGATTCAATATCTGTACAATAATATCGCCTGCGCTTTGCCAAACAACAACAAACTTTCCATTTCTTAAACCAGCAGAAGATGGATACATCTGATGGCCAACTATATTTGTGTTAATCTGGAAATCGCCCCCGCTTTTAGAGCCATTAGCATTTATAATTTGACCAAAGATACCATATCCATCGCCATCACGATCTTCACTATGCCAGACTACCGCATACTTACCATTATCTAAACCTGCAGTAGCAGGGAAAAATTCACTATAGCTTATAGTGCCCATATTAATTTCTGAGCCTACTCGACTTTTATCTGGATTATATACTTGTCCGCGTATTTTTGTTTGAGAAGCACTTTCCCACACGATAAGAAAATCACCGCTGGTTTTCGAACTCGCTATTGCTGAATTTTGTTGATAACCAGGAGTATAAGTGTTTACAGCAAATTCTCCTCCAATTTTAGTTTTATTAGGATAAAATAATTGTCCTCTAATTCCTATCCCCGAACCATCTTGAGGACTCTCCCAGCTTAAAACGGAGTTGTCATTGGAAGCTGCAATAGCTGCATTTTTCTGGTCACTCGCTGTATATGAATTAACCTGAAACTCTGTTCCTATTCCAGTTGTATTTGGATAAAATAACCTCGCAAATACTCCAAAACCATTTCCATCTTTAAATGGTGTATGCCAAGCAGCACCAAAGTTGCCATTATTCAAACCAGTTAATGCTGGATAGACTTGATAACTACTAGTATCAGTGTTAGCTCTAAATTCTGTGCTATTTTGAGTGCCATCAGGATTTAATACTGTACCAAATATTCCATCAATATCGCCTATGCCCTCTCCAGCCCAAATAACTGCAATATTGCCATTAGTCAATTTGGCAACAACCGGGTTTTCTTGATTATTTGTAATATATGTATTTACCGGGAATTCTGGCCCAAGCGGAACTATTGTTGTAAGGCGTTTATGAAAAGAAGGGGGCGTTGGAGATTTTGGAGGGGTGTCTTTTAAAGTATTTTTAAAAACAGAGATAGGTTTCTTAAGTGTTATAGGATCTTTTGAAAAAATAGGATCCGATGATGTTTGAAAAGGTTTAACAAAATTAAATCCGCTTACCCTATCTACCATAGTCAAACTCCATAATTCAAAATTTTAAAAAAATAAGCCGAAAGTTTAGAATATTTTTTAAAAAATGTAAAAGTTTATTTGAGACAGTTCTATGAAAAAAGAGACTATTTTTTGATCTTTTTAAGATGTCTTCCGTTATCTCATTGAATTGTAGTTATATATACGTTTTTTATATTTTTAAGAAATATTATTAAAAATATATGTAAAAACCTTACAATAAGATGTTTCCAGCATTTCAATGTAATGCAATCCCATTAAATAATGATAAATATAGTATTGCAATCCCATTAAATAATGATAAATATAGTATTGCAATCCTATATTTTATATGATAATATAGGAATGTAATCCAATAAGAGGGAAATATGATTGATGAGCTTCGTAAATTAAGTAAAAAATTTTTATCGATTAAAAATCATCCATATAGAAGATATCTTATTCGTCAAACTCCATTTGAAGATAATAGAATGTCTTTAATTATAGGACAGAGAGGGGTTGGTAAAACTACTACTTTGGTTCAAAGTTTATTAGACAAGGTTAAAGGGGATATGCTAAGTGATAAAATATTGTATATACAAGCCGATCACTTTCAAGTAGGTAAAAAAACTCTTTATGAAATTGCTGAAGATTTTGTGACTCTTGGTGGAAAATGGATTGCTTTTGATGAGATCCATAAATATCCAGATTGGGCAAAAGAATTAAAAAGTATTTATGATACTTTTAATGATCTTCAAATATTAGCATCTGGAAGTTCCGCTTTAGAAATTTATAAAGGTAGTCATGACCTTTCGAGAAGAGCAATAAAATATAATATGCAAGGCATGTCATTTAAAGAATATTTAGAATTAACATATGGATTGAATCTACAAACCTATTCTCTAGAAGATATATGTAAAAATCATGAAAAAATAGCTTCAAAAATTATCAGTGAATTAAATAAGAAAAAACAAAAAGTTATTCCTTTGTTTAAGCAGTATCTCAGATGTGGATATTATCCATATTTTCAAGAATTAAACAGTAATGAAGATTTATACAAAATAACTTTAGAACAAAACGTTCATGCCACTATAGAATCTGATTTAGTGGCAATTTCCCCACATTTAACAGGCAATAGCATCAAAAAAATTAAACAACTTCTTGTTCTTATTTCTGATTTAGTGCCTTTTATTCCTAATTGGAAAAAAATATTACACATATTAGAAATTGGAGATGATAGAACCTTAAAAACGTATTTTAAACATTTAGAAGATGCAGCTTTAATTAAAACTATCGGTAGAGCAACAAAAAAAATGAGTAAATTAGAATCAACAGAAAAAGTCTATCTAGAAAATCCAAATCAGCTTTATGCAATTTCAACTTCTAAAAGTTCTGAGATAGGAACTATTCGAGAAACTTTTTTTCTCTGTATGCTATCCCAAAAATATCTAGTATCCCTACCAAAAAATGGAGGTTTTTTTATCGATAAAAATTTGGTTTTTGAAATTGGAGGAAAAAATAAAAATTTCCAACAAATTAAAAATACAAAAAACAGTTATATCGTCTGTGATGATATAGAGTTTGGAATAGATAAAAAAATTCCACTTTGGTTATTTGGCTTTTTATATTGAGATTC
>JAAKFJ010000119.1 GCA_011064745.1 Candidatus Anoxychlamydiales bacterium
GGAAAGCCGTAATTTGATAATTTGATAATTGTGAGCTGAGGATCGATTATATATGGCCTTGGTAACATAAAAATAGCTTTTAGTAGATCATTTACAAAAAAGCTTAACATCAAAATAAGAAAAATCTTTATACCAAGCTTATAATTATAACCCACCCAGATCAAGGTTATAAAGCTGAGATAAAATATTTTAGTATCGAAAATGTTTAAAAATAAAAAGAATTGATCGACAAAGGGTGATCTAAATTGCTGAAGAAATTCAATGATTTTAAATTCAAAACCTAACATAGATACAGATTATACTAAAAAAAGCATAAAAAAAAAGGCAAATAGATCATTTGCCTTTTTTTAAAACTCTAGCTTTGATTGAGTTCAATTAAAAAATTTACAAAAGATTTGCCATTATGATCTAAGTATCTTACATCTACATCTCCAGTAAAAAAATCTTCTATATCAGTCCATGTTATTAAATCAGTACTCAACAAAAGATCATCTTCACCAGCTGTACGCACATAAAAAGTCTTATCAACAAAAATAGATACGTAATTATCTACAGGCTCTAAATGAAAAAAATCACCTTTTATATTTAGATTAAGTGGCATCTCAATGCCTTTTGTTACCTCTATTACCCAATTGTCTTCCCAATTTTCTGCAACCCAATCCATCTGCTCATCAAAGCTCAGATCAGAGAGGCCTTGCATCTCAGCGCAGTTGTATAGATTTGTTACTGGAATTACCTGATATTTCTCAAAAGAATCTTGAGCATATACATTAATCATAAAACCAAAAAATAGCACTAAAAGTATTGATATTTTTTTCATGTAAAACTCCCCTTTTATTTTTAACAATGTGTAAGAAAAAAAATCTTATATTATGAAAGCTTTAAGCTAAAGGTTTTTTCAACGATCTTTTAAAAATATAATCTTTTTTCAAGATAGAAAAAATATTGAAAGAACAAAACCTATTATCTTTTTTCTCTCTTTCTCTTAAAAGACCTTCTTTTTGCATGATATCTTTTAAAAGATTAGAAGATCTATAATTTTCAATATCTGAAAAAGCTTCGAGTCTATTGAATCTTATTTTTTTAAATCCAAATTCTAAAAAGGCTTGAAAGGCTTCACTCATTAAACCTTTGGACCAATATTTTTTAGATAGAACAAATCCGATTTCTGCTCTTTCATCTAGCTCTGAGATGTTTTGAAAAGAGATTGTACCTATTACTTTTTTTTCAGCTTTGAGCTCTATTACTAAAACAAGAGCTGTTTTATTTTGATGCTTTTGCTTCGTCACTTGAAGAAACATTTTAGTCTCTTGACTAGTTTTTTGAGGCTGAAATCTTGTAAATCTTGCAACTTCCGGATCTTTAGCATATTCAAAAATATCATCGACATCATCAGGTTCGGGTTTACGAAGGGTTAATCTTGTCGTCTCGAGTTTAATGTTAGTATCGATAATATTTAACTTTATACTCATACACAATCTAATCTTTTTTTGATCTTTAAAATACCTATTGAAGCAAAAATAAACATAAAAATATAGAGCGCTAAAATAGTAAACCAAAAAGGCAAATAACCTTTAGGTCCAAGAACTGCCCCTCTAATAGACTCGGCGGCTATCATAATAGGATTTGCAAGATTAACAAGGCCAGCTATATGATTTAAAGAATAGATAGATTTCCAAGTATAAAAATATCCCCCTAACATAAATAAAGGATTTACAACTCTAGCCCAAATCCAAGAGATATATTTCATATCCTTTATTAATGAGGATAAAAAAAGCGAAAAAAAGCCGAGCATTAATTGAAAAGATAGAAAACTGATAATAAATTTAAAAAATGAAAATTGGGAGAGCGAAAATTTATTATAAAGCAAAATTTTTGCAACTGGCAAAATTAAAATCGAAAACATCGCTGAGTTAGCTGCCCAACCAACTGCGATTGCAGCGATTGCTAAAGCAGATGGAATTGGAAGAGTTAAAAGATAGGATATTTTTTTATTTCCGGTTATATCCATAACCATATTAGTTGTTCGTGGAATTGCATCAAAAAGAGAAACAGCAGGGATTAAACCAATAACAATAAATGCACCATAAGTAGATTTTAAGCCAAAGGAAGGCATTAAAAAGGTAAAGACAATGATATTTGTCACAACCATGATTAAAAGATCGATAAACTTACTGACAAATACCTTTCTAAAAACTGTAATCTCTTTAAAAACTATCTGCCAAAAAGTTTTAAGTATGTTTTTCATGATTTTTTTTCTTTTATTAGTTCCAAAAAGACTTCTTCTAGATTTTGAGATTTCCAAATATCTTTTAATTTAGCGGGTTTATCTAAAGCTTTTATTATGCCATCATTGATCACGCATATTCTATCGGATAGGATATCGGCCTCGTCTAAATAATGAGTTGTTAAAATTATTGTTTTACCTTCATCTTTTAGATCTAGAATAAATTTCCATAAAAGTCTTCTTAGTTTTGGATCTAATCCAACTGTTGGCTCATCCATAATAATTAGTTTAGGATCATGCATTAGGGTTCTTGCTATCAAGAATCTTTGTTTATACCCACCGGAGAGAGCATTTAAATTAAAATTGGCATATCTTGTTAAATCAAATTTTTCTAAGAGCTCATCTAATCTATCCTTGATCAGTTTTTTGGGCATAGAGTAATATCTACCTGCAAAAATAAGATTTTCTTTGACATTTAGATCCAAATCTATGTTTTGAACTTGAGGACAAAACCCGAGCTGACGTCTAAAAGATACTACATCTTTATAAATAGATTTATCTTCATAAAAAATATCCCCAGAGGTGGGTTTCAAAAGTGTGGCAATAATTGATGAAAGGGTTGTTTTTCCAGCTCC
>JAAKFJ010000012.1 GCA_011064745.1 Candidatus Anoxychlamydiales bacterium
TTTGTATGATGAGGCTAGAGAAAATGTAAAAAATTTCATAAATGCTAAATATTTTGAAGAAATTATTTTTACTAAAAATGCAACAGAGGGCATTAATCTTGTAGCAAATTCTTTAGCTAAAAATTATTTTCAAGATGGTGATGAAATTATTATCTCCGCTTTAGAACACCATGCAAATATTGTTCCCTGGCAGTTAATTCAAGATTTTAAAAAGATTAAAATCAAAGTCATCCCAATGGATGATGAGGGAGCTCTAGACCTAAACGCTTTTAAAGACTTATTTACTGATAGCACAAAGCTTGTATCTGTTATCCATGTATCAAATGTTTTAGGCAACATTACACCTGTTAAAGAAATTATCTCTTTTGCCAGAAAAAAAGGAGTTTTAACTCTTGTAGATGGTAGCCAAGCTATAAATAGTTTTGAAGTGGATGTTCAAGATTTAGATTCAGATTTTTATGTTTTTTCTTCTCATAAATTATATGGTCCAACAGGCATTGGAGTTTTTTATGGTAAAAAAGATGTTTTAAATAATCTCCCACCTTATCAAGGTGGAGGAGAGATGATCTCATCTGTTAGTTTCGAAAAAACCACTTTTGATGATTTGCCTAATAAATTTGAAGCAGGAACTCCACCTTTTGTGCAAGCCTATGGACTTTCAAAAGCCATTGATTATCTCAAAAATATTGGTATGAAAAATGTTTATAAACACAATCAAGCTCTTTTAAAATATGCTAAAAAAAGGCTTTTAGAATTAGAAGATGATATTAAAATATATGGTGATGTAGAAAATAAAGTTGGAATTATCTCATTTGCTTTGAAAGATTCAAAATCTGCTATGAATATTATCCATCCCCACGATATAGCAACTATGCTAGATGAATCTGATATAGCTATTAGAACGGGTCATCACTGCGCTGAACCATTAATGAGTAGACTTAATATACCCGCAACTGCAAGAATATCGTTTGGGGTATATAATGATTTTGAAGATATAGATAAATTTGTTGAAAAATTGAATGAAATAAAAAACTTTTTTAAAAAATGAAAGAAGATATAAAAGAATTATACCAAGAAATCATTCTAGAGCATAGTAGATGTCCTAGGAATTTTAAAGAGATGGAAAGACCCACAACATGCGCTAAAGGTCACAATGCTATGTGTGGTGATAAGCTAATTGTTTATCTTAAATTAAATAAAGCTCAAATAATTAAAGATATTTCCTTTAAAGGTACCGGCTGCGCTATTTGTATAGCATCAGCTTCTTTAATGACAGAAGCTGTCTTAGGTAAAACTCTTGCAGAGGCTAAAAAAATGTTTGAGTATTTTCATAGCATGGTCACAGATGATTGCAACTTTGAATGCTTAAATTTAACCGAGCAAAAATTAGCAGCACTATCTGGTGTTAAAAACTATCCAACAAGAGTTAAATGCGCAACGCTTGCTTGGCATGCGATGATGTTAGCTTTTCAAAATAAACCTAAAAATTCTTTAGATGATGATCAAAAAAACTGTTCTTGTAAAAGATAAAAAATCTTATCGAAAAATATCAAATTAAAATCTTGCAAAATGAAAAAAATAATGTTACATCAAATTTCAGAGAGTTAAATCAACTGAAAGTTAAAAAATGAAGAATTTAAAAATTGTTAGAGTCAATAAAAATAATTTCAAAGATTTGGGTTTTTTGATAAGAAAATTAGCAAAATATTTGAAGCAAGATGCTCCTGATAATAAAGCCTTTCAAAGATTAAAAAAAGATTTGATAGCTCATCATCCCAGATGTGAAGCTTATGTTCAAACTTTTAATGATAAACCAATAGGCTGTGTAATATTTTATATAGCTTATGCAAGCTTTTTGGGTAAGCCTATCTTATTTTTAGAAGATTTATTTGTTTTAAGAAGTAAAAGAGTGCAAGGATTTGGAAAAAATTTATTCTTGTTTTGTGTTGAAAAAGCAAAAGAAAAAAAATGCGCTAGAATGGACTGGCGTACTTTGAAAGAAGATAGAAATGCAAGAAATTTTTACGAAAAATTTGGGGCAAAATCCGTAAAAAAATGGATTGCCTATAGGTTAGATGAGAAAAGAATTAACTCTATAGTTAAAATAAAAAAATAATAAATAAAAACAAGATTCAAAAAAAATTATTTAAAAATTTGTATTAAAATAAATCTTATAGATTAAAAAATTGATCTTTGCATATGCAATATATCTAATATTTGCTACTCTATAGTTAATATTAAAAGATAAATATATGTATATATCAGCTTGCGCCACATCCACAACAACATCAGCCACTGGCAAAGTGAGGTGCGGGCCTATATATTAATAATTTTAGGCTTAAAGGTTAAAGCCCGCATCTTCATAGAGGATGCGGGCTTTTTTTTTGTATAAATATAAGGAGCAAAAAAATGAATGCTGCAAAAAAAAGCTCAAGCATAGTAATAGGGCTTGCTCTATTTTCTATGTTTTTTGGATCTGGTAATTTAATTTATCCACTCTTTGTTGGGATGTCTTCAACAAGTGGATGGATTACCTCTGCTATGGGCTTTTTGATGACGGCAGTTTTACTTCCTTTTTTAGGGGTTATTGCGATGGTTTTATTTAAAGGGGACTATCAAAGCTTTTTTAAGATATTGGGTAAAAGAGCAGGCTTTTTGTTTAGTCTTTTGCTTTTAACTATCTGGATACCTTTGGGCTCTGGCCCTAGATGTATTGCGCTAGCTTTTGCATCTATCTCTTCTTATTTGACTATCGGGCCAATTTGGGCGTTTTCTTTGATATATTCAGCTTTAGTTTTTTTTGTTATTTCAAGGAAGGTGGGATTTTTAGATATCTTAGGAAAAATAATAACACCACTTTTAATTGGATCTATTTTGGTAATATTTTTCGTTGGCTTAAAATCTGGAAGGCCAATGCAAGTGAGTAATCCCGATTTTACATTTTTTGAAAGTCTAAAAGAGGGCTATAATACTATGGATTTGATAGCATCATTTTTCTTTTCAGCCTCCATTATTCATATTTTATATAGAAAATCAAAATCTATGAACTCTTCTATAAAGATGATTATTAAATCATCTGTTATTGGAATATCTTTATTAGCTTTTGTATATGTTATTTTGATATTTATATCTGCTAAGTATGCAGCTGTTTTAGAGGGAGTCAGAAAAGATCAGCTCCTTGCAAATCTTTCACAAATAATTTTAGGTTCAAAATTATCTTTTGTATCTTTAATAGCTATAGTCATGGCCTGTTTTTCAACCTCTGTTGCCCTCGCTATTGCATATAGTGATTTCTTGCAAAACCAGGTTTTTAAAAATAAAAAAGATATCAATGTGTCAATTATTTTAGCGATAGCCATCTCTTTTGTAATGTCTCTTTTTGGCCTTAAGGGAATTACCTATATTACAGCTCCAGTTTTGAAAATATGTTACCCGATTCTTTTAGCGTTGATAGGAGTAAATATTGTAAAAATATTTATCCAAGATAAAAAGTCTCTTATTAAAAAAGAGGTGGAAAATATTGAAAAGGTTATCGATTAATAAAAGGCTAAACAGGTGGAAAAAATTATTGTGTAAATGATTAAAAGAAGAACAGTTTTTTGAAGCCCGACATTTAAGAGCTTTGGATCTTTGAAATTAAATATTAGTTTCAAAGGGGTAAAAAATATAAATAAAGATGCGCTTAGGATAAAGGGCTTTTTTAAAAGATAAAAATAAAAAAATGGTACTAAAAAAGCTGCGATAACACAAAAGGTATATTCAATTTTAGCAAAACTTTTTCCAAATCTAACTGCTAGAGTCAATTTATTCGCCGGTCTATCAACATCGATATCTCTTAAATTATTTACAACTAAAACAGCTACACTTAAAAACCCTGGGCCTAAACCTGCGAGAATTGGTAGATATGAGAAGGTGAGAGTTTGTAGATAATAAGTTCCTAAACACGCATAGGGGCCAAAAAAAAGTAAAACTAAAATTTCTCCAAGCCCCATATATCCAAGCGGTTTTTTACCAGCTGTATAATGGTAACCAAAAATGATCGGCAGTGCAAAGAGGGCTGCGGCAATAGCGCCACCTCTAGCAATTAAAATAAGACCTACAAAAAAAGCTGCTAAAAAAGCTATAGCAAAACTAAATTTTATCTCGTTTAAAGAGGTTTGGTTTGTCTGGATAGTACTTAATGGGGCTATTCTATTTTCATTATCAGCCCCTTTTAAATAATCATAATAATCATTAGATAGATTTGTACCTAGATGAAGTAAAAGACCATATAGAAAAGTTAAGCTTAAGAAAAAATAATTAAGTTGAGTTATTTTACTCGCTAACATAGTCCCAATTAACATAGGACTAATAGAGGCTACTAGTGTTTCTGCTCTAGTAGCCGCTAGCCAGGTTTTAATGCTATTTTGCATAAATATAAAATCACTTTTATTTACTCAGCGGCGCTTTGCTCTGGGAAATCTCTATCCAGAACAGTTTTTCTGTTCGCATCTTTGGCTGCCTGTATTCCTTTAAGACATTCTCTTTCAACAATACGGCTTAGGGCTTCAATTGCACTAGCTGAAGTGCTAAGACCTGCTTTTTCTTTGATGTATTTTTTAATTTTGCTTACAACGACTAATGTTTCTGACATGGTTTTTTCCTATTTAGAATTTAAAGTATTTTCAAGATATTACAAAACCATTTTGATTTTTAATAGAAAAATTTTAAGAAATGCTAATATTTTTTGTTTGCTTGTTCTTTAAAATGTTCATAGATATTTTTTAATTCAAAATTATCTTTATAAAAACACCGAACTATCTTTTTAATATATTGCTTATTTGAGCAATTAATGCCTGTTTATGATAATATTATTATAATAAAATATAAAATGTAGAAATAACTTATGGATGAAGCGTATATAAATTTATTCAAAGCTGGTGCAAGAACGGCAGTTTATGGGGCTTGTTTAGGATTAACTTTAGGGGCTTTATAGCCTTCTCAAAAGATTCATATGTGTGGAATGACCCCTTTGGCTAATCTAACAGGATTTTTAGATAATGATTATGCTCCATTGAATGAAAATTATTCAGTTAATGTTATTAATACTGGATTCTGTACAGCGACAGGAGCCGCTTCAGGTTTTTTATTAGGTGCTACGTATCGAGTTGGTTTAGGGGTTTACTATTTTGCTAGATTGGTTTATATAATTCATACATCAAAAATGCCAGATATAGGAAGAGGAATGGAAAAAATAGCAGATTCAAAATTTGGACGTGTGGTAAATCGATGGATGAACATGGGATTATCGGATAACCGATAGGAGGCCTATTGCAATTAATTTTTCTGATCTATGTGATCTGATCATTTCTGATAAATTAATTTTTGGGTTTTTAATATCTTGTACATTAAAAGAGCAAGAGCTATATTTTTCACTTCTAGATACTCGCCAGGAAGCGCTTATGCCAATCATAGAAAAAGAAGACTTTGTATCATCAAAAGATCTGGATTTAGTAACAAATAAGCCTGTTCAATTAGAAGATCTTTTAAAAGATAAGCTAGAAAGTGTTTTTCATAAAAAGACATCCCAGGTAATGCTGCACGATATTGCTAAAATTGCTATTGAACATTCTGCAATTGATTTGGCCTATGCGGTATCTCATTTACCTTTGCATGCTAGACCTATTTTGTATGATAATCTTCCCAATAGAGATGCTAAGATTAATTTTATAATTAATACAACATCTGAAACAAGACTTATAATTTTCCGATATATGAGTGAAACAGAGGTAAAAAAACTATTTGAAAAAATGCCAACAGATGAAGCTGTCTTTATTTTAGATGATATGTCACAGAGACGTTTCAAAAGAGTCATGGAGCTGATAGATCCTAAAAAAGCTCGAAAGATTCAAGAGCAAAAAAAGCATACAAGAAATAGTGCAGGAAGGCTTATGTCGTCTGAGTTTTTTGCCTTTGATATGGATAAAACTATTAAAGATGCAGCCAACCATATTTATGACTATCCAAAAATAGATTTTACCAAAGGCCTTTTTATATTAAATAAGAGCGAAGAGTTAAAAGGATATGTTCCTGCTAGAAATATGGTCGTAAATTCAAAAACAGCTTTTTTAAAACAGGTGATGAGACCGATTTTACATAAAGTTGTAGCCCAAACTACAAGAGCTGAAGTAATCGAGCTATTTGAAAGATATAAACTTCTATTTTTACCGGTAGTGGATGAAAAAGAAAAGTTAATAGGCGTTATATCTCAAGAAGATGTTTTAGAAGCTATGGAAGATGTAGCTGATGAAACTTTTGCAAAAATTTCAGGAACAGCCGAGCATGTCTCTTTTAAAGATCCGATTTTAAAAAGATTTTTAGCTAGATCTCCCTGGCTTCTTGTAACTTTAATTGCGGGTTTGATAAATGTTGTAATTATATCTTCTTTTCAAAAAAATGAAGGTTATTTTTTAACATTTGTTTTGTTTTTTGTGCCTTTAATTACTGGTATGTCAGGTAATATTGGGATTCAATGTTCAACGGTTTTAGTCAGAAGCTTAGCCTTTGGTCTAATCTCAAAAAAAAGTAGAAAAGAAGCTATTTATAAAGAGCTTACTACAGGAATAACAACTGGTCTTATTTTTGGAGTTGCCTGTGGTGTTATTGTTTTTTTAATCAATCTAGCAACAAAATTTGCTTTGGGAGTGAGCCCCTTGGCTCTCGGGACTTTAGTGGGAGTGGGACTAATCGGAGCTTGTTTTGCTGGAACTTTTTTAGGGGTGTTTTCTCCGGTATTTTTTTCTAAAATCGGTATCGATCCTGCTATCTCATCTGGGCCGATTGTAACAGCTTTTAATGATGTTTTATCAATGACTATATACTTTATTATTTCATATGGACTTTCTTATCTTTTTTTCACTTAATTTTCTTGCTCAGATTAAAAATATTTGATATTATTAAATATGGTACAAATACATATGTAGCAATGGTAAAAAATTTTAAAAGTAATAGATGTTTATCGACAAATAAAGTCTTAAAAGATTTTCTGCCTAAGCTACTTATAGATATTGAAAAAAATTACTTAAGAAACCCTAATTTAATAATGAGTTTTTGGCCTAAAGTAATAGGTAAAAAATTAGCCTCAATGACTGAGGTAAAATCATTTGAAAATAAAGTTTTATATGTTTTAGTTAAAAGCTCTACTTTGTATAGCATTTTGAAACTACATGAAAAAAATAGACTTTTAAATCTGATGCAAGAGAAATTTTCAAAAGATGTTATTAAAAATATAGTTTTTAAAATAGGGTAGAGATTTTTTAAATCAATTTAACAATGTGAGAAGGCATGACTACGATGGCAAAAGAAGATAAATATACAGCTAGTTCCATAACCGTTTTAGAGGGGCTGCAAGCTGTTAGAGAGCGTCCGGGAATGTATATCGGGGATACTTCCGAATCAGGACTTCATCAGCTGGTTTATGAAGTTGTTGATAACTGTATCGATGAAGCAATGGCGGGGTTTTGTTCTGAGATTACTATTACTTTAAATAAGGACGGATCGGTAAGTGTCGAAGATAATGGTAGGGGAATTCCAATTGGGAAACATGAAGCTGAATCTAAAAAGAGAAAAAAAGATATAACTGCCTTAGAAGTTGTTATGACAGTTCTGCATGCTGGTGGAAAATTTGATAAAGATACTTATAAGGTGTCTGGAGGCTTGCATGGAGTTGGAGTTTCTTGCGTGAACGCACTCTCTGAAAAATTTATCACTCAAGTTTTTAAAGATGGTTATACTTATGAGATGGATTTTTCGAAAGGTAAAGTTACTAAAAATTTGCTGAAGATTGGACCAACATCGAAAAGAGGAACTAAAATTATATTTTGGCCGGATACCACTATATTTCCTGTTACTAAATTTGATTACGATACACTACTACAAAGATTTAGAGAGCTTGCTTTTTTAAATAAAGGCATTAATATCTATTTTATTGATGAGACTGAAGATAATAGAGATGATGTGCATTTTAGATATGAAGGTGGACTTGCATCTTTTGTAACTTATTTAAATGCAAGTAAAGGACCTCTTTTTGAACCGCCAATTTATTTTCATGCTCAAAAAGAAGGCCATGATGGAACTATTGATGTTGAAATATCTCTTCAATGGAATGAGTCTTTTTCAGAAACAATGCATACTTATGTCAATAATATTTCAACTAAACAAGGCGGAACGCATCTTACCGGTTTTTCAACAGCTTTAACTAGAGTATTAAATAATTATATTAAGAAAACTCAGTCTATTAGAGCTGATAAGGTTGCTATTACCGGCGATGATATGCGAGAAGGTATAACAGCTGTTATTTCGGTGAAGGTTCCCAATCCTCAATTTGAAGGACAGACTAAACAAAGACTTGGTAATCCTGATGTTGGAACGGCAGTTCAACAAGTAACGGGAGAAGAGCTAACAATTTATTTTGAGGAAAACCCCTCTATTACAAAACTGATTGGAGAAAAGGTTATTATTGCAGCGCAAGCTAGAGCTGCTGCAAAAAAAGCAAGAGAGTTAACTCTTCGAAAAACAGCTATGGATTCAGCGAGACTTCCCGGTAAGCTTACAGATTGTCAAGAAACCAATCCTGAAGTTTGTGAGATATACATAGTAGAGGGGGACTCTGCGGGTGGTTCGGCAAAAATGGGAAGAGATAGACGTTTTCAAGCTATACTCCCAATTAGAGGTAAAATATTAAATGTTGAAAAATCTCGTTTGCAAAAGATTTTAAAAAATAATGAAGTTGGGGCTATTATTTCTGCGCTTGGGTGCGGGATTGGTAAAGATAACTTTGATATCAAAAAACTCAGATACCATAAAGTTATCATCATGACGGATGCTGATGTTGACGGATCTCACATCAGAACACTTCTTTTAACCTTTTTCTATCGTCATATGCCAGAGCTTGTTGAAAACAATTTTATCTATATTGCTAGACCTCCACTTTACAGAGTAAAAAGAAAAAAAACTATTCGCTATATTCATTCAGAAAAAGAGATGGATGAATATCTACTTGAGCTAGGTATTTCTGATCTATTAATCAGAAAAGCTGGCGCAGAAGAATCTTTTGATCAAAAAGATATTAACGAACTTTTAAATATCATCATGGAAATTGAATCTCTAATCACTACTTTAGATAGAAAAGGAATTCCTTTTAAAGAATTCATTTTGGCTAAAAACGAAAATGACATTTATCCAAAATATCTTGTAACAATTGGTGACGAGCCTAGATTTGTATTTTCTGAAGAGGAATTAGTTGAGATTAAACATGAGAATGAAAAAATTCAAATAGCGATGCATGATGAAAAAATTAAATCAATTCCAGAAGAGGAGCTTACAGAAGAGATAAAAATTTTTAGACCGAAAAGTTTACCTTTTATAGAACTTTTCGATCAAAAAAGCTTTTTAGAGTTAAGAAAGAAATTAACAATCTTCGATCTAGATTTTATTGATTATATAAAAGCTCAAAAAGAGCTTTTTGAAATCATTGAAGAAGGGGACAAAACAACCCCTGTAGCAACCTTGAAAGAACTTATAAAATATTTAAGAGTAAATGGTAGAAAAGGGATTGAAATACAACGTTATAAAGGTCTTGGTGAAATGAACGCTGATCAACTTTGGGAAACAACAATGGATCCTACTAAAAGAACTCTTGTCAAAGTAACTCTGCCAGATACTATCGCAGCGGATCATATGTTTTCAATACTGATGGGTGAAAATGTAGAACCAAGACGTGCCTTTATTGAAAAACATGCTTTATCTGTTAAAAATCTGGATGTATAAAAATTTAAAAATTTGAGGGAAAAATATGAGTTATACGGAAAACGAAAAGATAGTACCTAGAAATGTTGAAGAGGAGATGAAAGAGAGTTATCTTCGTTATTCAATGTCGGTAATTATTTCCAGAGCTCTTCCGGATGTTAGAGATGGTTTAAAACCTTCTCAAAGAAGAATCTTGTATGCGATGAAGCAATTGAATTTATCTCCCGGAGCAAAACATAGAAAATGTGCGAAAATATCTGGAGATACCTCAGGTGATTATCATCCTCATGGAGAAACTGTAATTTATCCAACTTTAGTAAGGATGGCGCAAGATTGGAATATGCGCTATCCCCTAATCGATGGACAAGGGAATTTTGGTTCTATCGATGGCGATCCTCCCGCTGCGATGCGTTATACTGAAGCGAAGCTAACACAAGCTGCGATGCAGCTGATGGAAGATTTAGATAAAGACACTGTCGATGTAGTTCCAAATTATGATGAAACTAAAACTGAACCGGTTGTTTTTCCATCGAAATTCCCAAACCTTTTATGTAATGGTTCTTCTGGAATTGCTGTTGGTATGGCGACAAATATTCCTCCTCATAATTTAAATGAACTAATAGAGGCAACTTTATTACTTTTAAGAGATGACACTATTACAATTGATCAAATCATGAAAGTTATGCCAGCGCCTGATTTTCCAACAGGTGGGGTTATTTGTGGTTATCGAGGTATTAACGAAGCGTTTCACACAGGTAGAGGTAAACTCCTACTTAGAGGGGTAATGTCGGTTGAAGAAAAAGAAAATGGACGACAGTTTATAGCGATAACAGAAATGCCTTATGGTATAAATAAATCTAGACTAATTGAAAGAATAGCTGAGCTTATTAATGATAAAGTAATTACAGGTATTTCAGATATCAGAGATGATTCTGATAAAAGTGGTATTAGAATAATTTTAGAGCTTAAAAGATCAGAAATTCCTGATGTTATTATAAATCAGCTATACAAATTTAGTGATCTTCAGGTGACATTCGGCTGCAATATGTTATCCCTTGATAAAGGATTGCCTCGTACTATGAATGTCAAAACTATGATATCTTTATGGATAGATCATAGAATAGAGGTTATAAGAAGAAGAACCCGTTTTGAACTTAATAAAGCTGAATCTAGAGCACATATTTTAGAAGGTTATCTAAAAGCTTTAGACCATCTGGATGAAGTTGTCAGAATAGTTAAAGCTTGTAAAAATAGAGATTCAGCGAGAATAGAGATAATGTCAAGATTCTCGCTTAGTGAAAGACAAGCGAATGCTGTTTTAGATCTTAGATTATATCAATTAACTTCCATGGAAAGAGATAAGATTGAAAAAGAATATCAAGATCTATTAGATAAAATTACACATCTCAAAGCTATCTTAGCATCTGAAGAAATGGTTAGAGATATAATTGAAGAAGAACTAGCTCAAATTCAAAAAACTCATAAAAGCCCAAGAAAGACTAAAGTAATTGCGGCTGAGAGTGAGTTTAATATGGAAGATTTAATCGCTGATGAAGAGGTTGTTATTGCCATCTCTGGCGATGATTATATAAAAAGAATGCCGCTTACTGCCTTTAGAGAACAAAGAAGAGGAGGTACTGGCGTTATTGGAATGGAAATGAAAAGAGAGAGTGATATCTTAAAAAGTATTTATGTTGCCTCAACGCACGATTATTTGATGATATTTACGAGTCTTGGAAGATGTTATTGGTTAAAGGTTTGGCAGATACCGGAAGCTGGCAGAAGAACGAAAGGCAGACCGCTTGTCAATTTTATTGAATCCATCCAAAAAGAAGAAAAAATAGCCGCTGTTCTAAGAGTCAGATCTTTTGAAGAGAAAAGCTATATTTTACTATCTACTTTGAAAGGGATTGTTAAAAAAACTGAAATATCTCAATACGGTAACATCCGTAAAAAAGGTGTTAATGCGATTAACATTGATGAAGGAGATCAACTAATCAATGCTCATGAAGTTTATACAGGTAATCAGATAATGCTCTTTACCAGACATGGTATGGCAGTTAGATTTGATGAAGCACTAGTCAGATCCATCGGTCGTGTTGCTAGAGGGGTTAAAGGGGTAACTCTAAAAGATCCTAAAGACTTTGTTGTTTCAACTGTTATTGTTAAAGGTGATGAAACTATCTTAGTTGTTTGTGAAAATGGCTTTGGTAAAAGATCTAGAGTAGATACCTTTAGGCAAACTAATAGAGGTGGTATTGGAGTTAGATCAATTCTTACTAGCAAAAGAAATGGCCTTGTTGTCGGAGCTTTGCGTGTTCAAGATGAAGATGGGGTATTTTTAATGTCTCATTCCGGACAATCTCTAAGAATGCGAATCAAAGATTTAAGGGTTATGGGAAGATCTACTCAAGGTGTGAAACTAGTAGCTCTAAAAGCTGATGACTGTTTAATTGCAATTCAAAAAATTGAAACCGTAAAAGAAGAAGAAGAAGAAGAAGAATAAAAAATTATGAAAAAAGGATTTTTCATAACTTTTGAAGGAGGCGAGGGAGCTGGTAAGACAACTCTTATTGAGAGTGTTAAAGAAAAGCTCTTTGATGATAAGTTAGATCTTATAATTACCAGAGAGCCTGGCGGCACTACATTCGGCGAACATGTCAGAGAGCTTCTTTTAAAAAAAAGCACTAAAATAAAAATATCTTCAAAAGCTGAGCTCTGTCTTTTTTTAGCATCTAGATCTCAACATATAGATGATGTGATAAAACCGGCTCTAAGTGCTGGTAAAATAGTTTTATGTGATCGCTATAATGATTCATCTATAGCCTATCAAGGGCATGCGAGAGGTTTGGGAATTGATGAGGTGATTAAATTTTCATCTTTTATTATTGAAGATACTCTGCCGGATTTAACACTATATTTAGATATAGATCCAAAGACAGGTCTTTCACGGGTACAATCTAAATATGATAGAATTGAATCTGAAAAGCTCTCCTTTCATCAAAAGATAAGAGAGGGTTTTCATATCTTAGCTAAAAAGTTTCCAGATAGAATAAAAATGATCGATGCGAACAAATTCAAAGATGAAGTTTTGAAAAATGCTATGCATTATATTTCTAAAATCATAAAATAACTTTTATGAATTTCGATGATTTAATTGGTAACACTTTAGTAAAAGAAAAGCTAAAAAAAGCAATTGATAGCTCTACTATTTCAAACACGTTGCTTTTTTCAGGACCTAGTGGAATTGGAAAATCTTTATTTGCCCTAGCACTTGCGAGCCAACTGATGAATCCTGAAAAAGATATAGATCCAACAGCTCTAAAAAAAATTGAAGAAAACAATCATCCTGATCTGCATATTTTTGAGCCGGAGGGGAAAACTTCTCATCATAGCATTGGATCGATCAGATCATTGATTGAGCAGGTCTTTATGGCGCCTTATGAGGCCGAAGCAAAGGTCTTTATTATTAATGATGCTGATAGGATGCTAGCCTCTTCTTCTAATGCTCTTTTAAAAACTTTAGAAGAGCCTACTTTAGATAGTTATTTAATTTTATTAACATCGAAATCAGAAGAGATCTTGCCTACAATTTTATCTAGATGTTTTAGGTTTAATTTTACAGCAATTGAAGATGATGAGATCGTTTTATTATTACAAAATAAATATACTCTCTCAATTGAAGATGCTAAAAAATTTGCTAAAATATCTGCCGGTTCAATCGGCAAAGCAATCGAACTAGCTGAACATCCTGATTATCTAAAAAAAAGAGATCTTTTTATAGATATCTTAGCCAAAGAAAAGATTACAACTTACTATGATCTGATTGAAGCGATATCAGAGTTAGAAGATATTTACACTCAGAGTTTTTCTAAAGATAGCCCCACAAAATTTCATAGAGAAATAGATCTGCTTTTAGAAAAACTGTTATATTGGTTTAGGGATTTAAATTTATTAAAGATCAAGGCTGATAAAAGATTTTTATTCTTCTCAGATAAAATCAGTCTTTTAGAAAAACAAGATCTAAAAAATGTTTTACCATTGGATAAAATCAATCCCTTAGTTGATGAAATTAAACTCGCTCTTTCTAGAAATATCAAACTAAAATATGCACTAGAGAATTTCTTTTTAAAAATCGATTTTGTTTAAAAATTTTTGAAATAAAAAAGACTCATACTTTGATAAATATGAGTCTTAAAATTTAAAAGATTAAAAATCAAATCTAGCAGTTGCTGTTAACCCTTGAAATGTTAAATTTCCTGGATTATTAAATGCAAAAGGCGCGCCTGATGCTACAGTTTGTTGCTGAGATCTCATCAAATTTTGACTAAAATAAACTTGAGCTTCATAACCTACTAAAAAATCAAAATGCCAGTTGTTATTAGAAAAATAAGTTCCCCAGCCACAACCTAAAACAAATTCCAAACTAGGATTTATATAGGTGAAAGAAGAATTATCCGCTAAATACCACTCACTTGGATTAACTGCAGATGGTTCTCGATATTGTAGTTTATGAAATTTTTGGTAAAATATACTAGCTGCTGCATTTCCAAAAGCTCTAAAGCCATCGCAAAATAGCCAATTTGTATAAATACCAGCTCTAGGTCCTATTAACCAAGAGTTACTCTTAAATGTACCGTCATAAGTTAGAGTTGAAGATGCTACATCAGTAATTCGCATAGATTGATTTATCCAACCGCCTTTTAATCCAAAGTGAGGTTTAAAAGTTAGCTTTTTACCATTATAGTAAGTTCTTCCAAACTCCCAATCTAAAATATTAAAATTTAAATCCCATTTTCCGGTAATTGAGATGCTATTTGTAGAAAGGTTTGGGTCATTTGGTTGTAATAACCAAGCATCGATTAGAACTTCTCCAGCTCTATTATCATTATTAGCAGTGCTAGAGGATGATGAATTAACTCTGGTATATTGTAGATATGATTCCCAATTATCATATCCATAGATATAACCAACACCAATTTTAAAAGCTGGCTCCCAATCAAAACTGAGTTTATGAATACTTCCTATCTCAGCTGTGGAAGTTGTATCTGTCCCAAGAAAAGTGCTTTGAGCTATCTCTAATTGTTGCTCTCTTGGTTGCCAGTATAAAAAAGATCCTGTTACATAAAAATCCCAAGATCCGCACACATCTATATTTGCTCCCTGATTATAAGCAGCTGTTGTTGGCTCACCTGGGATATCACATCCACAAGGCTCAGGCTTTGGACAACAATTATTAGAATCAGAGTAGTCGTTTTCATAAGCTATTAAAGTATTAAAAGCTAAAATTGCTATGAAAATAGTAAATAATTTTTTCATGATCATCTCCTTTGAGATCTATTATCTCTTATATAAATTATTTAAATTGTTTTATCAAGAATAAATCTGAAACTATTGATTTTTTATTACGAAATATTTTAAGTAAAAATGGTTTATTCTTTTAATGGAGAAAAGTTTAAAGTTCTAAACCGATTTTTCCAGTCCAATTAAGCTTTGTTCTTAGAGTAGAAAAATAATCATGTCTTTTCAATTTGACGAGTTTGAATTTTTTCTTGCTTTTTTTGATCTTGAAAGATTCATTAGTGGTGATTTCAAAATGCACAAGGCCATCAGCATGCACTTCAACAGGAGAATTATCAGTAGATAGATATTTAACTTCAATTTCATGATTAGCCGTTAGCACAATTGGTCTATTTGAGATGGCATGGGGGCAGATGGGAGTTATTAAAAAGGCATCTAATTGAGGAGAAACTATTGGTCCTCCTGCAGATAAAGAATAGGCAGTAGAACCGTTAGGCGTTGCAATTATCAGTCCATCAGCTGAAAAGGTATTTAAAAAAGAATTGTCAACGCTTAAAGAGAGATCGATTAAAGAGTGGTTGCAAGCTCGATGAAAAACGATATCATTAGCGGCAAAGAACTTTTCACCTTTTGCAGAAGTGCCTTCTAAGATAAGTCTATTTTCTATTGTGAATTTATTTGAAATAAGATCATCTAAAGATGGTAAAATGTCTGTTTCAGGAATGTCTGCCATAAAACCTAAATTACCAAGATTAATACCTAAAATAGCAGCGTCTAAATGACTATATTTATGAGCAACTCTTAAGATGGTGCCGTCGCCTCCCATAGAGATTAAGAATTTGATTTCATTTTCATTAATAGAAGAGATTGGTTTTATATTTAAAGCTTTGGCTTTTTCATCTTCGGCAACTACTTGAACTTTGTGTTTTTGAAGGTACCCAACAACCTGCTTGGCTATTTCAAAAGAGGATTTTTTCTCTTCATGAAAAAAAAGAGCGATAATCATATTTTTACCTTAAGTAGAGCTTTTTTGTTATCGTAAATTGTTTTTAATATTTTTTTACTAATAGATATGCTATCTAATTTAAGATTTTTTAATAAGTCCTCGTTACTGCCATGTTCGATAAATTCATCTGGTAGAGCAAAGTTTAAGACATTGACATTTTTGATGTTATTTTGGATTAAAAAGTTATTAAAAATTGATCCAAAGCCGCTTTGAATAGAGTGTTCTTCAATTGTTATGACTAATTCATGTTCTTTGAGCAGATCATGATATAGTTTCTCGTTTAAAGGTTTAATAAAAATAGGATCTAAAATGGTTGGATTAAAACCTTCTTTTTTTAAGATTTCTTTTGTCTCTATTGCTGTTTTATACATATGTCCAAGAGCGATTATTAAGATATCTTTGCCTTCAGATAAAATATCAAATGAGCCTATTTTTCTTTTTGTAAGAGATTTTTCTAAATCAACCTCTGCTTCTAAGTTGGGATATCTAATAGTCACAGGTTTTTTCCAATCAAAAGCACTATTTAATAGCTCTTTTAAAAGATTACCATCTCTTGGCTGAGCTATTACCATATTAGGCATAGCATTTAAAAAAGAGATATCATAAATACCATGATGAGTAGCGCCGTCAGGGCCAGAAATACCCGATCTATCAAGTGCAAAAACAACAGGTAGATCTTGCAGACACACATCATGAAAAAGATTATCAAAAGCTCTTTGCAGAAATGATGAATATATACTTACAAGAACCTTTAAATTGTTATTATAAGCAAGACCACCAGCTGTTGCAACAGCGTGACCTTCAGCTATACCAACATCGATACATCTATCGGGGAAAGTTTCTTTAAATTCTGTTAGAGAAGAGCCTGCAATCATAGCAGGATTAACAACTATGATATTGGGATCTTTTTTTGCCATTTCTAAAATATGAGATCCAAAAACTTTTGGGAAAGTTAATTTTGATTTGGCTTTAAAAGAGCCAGTGTCAATATCGAAAGGTTTGACACCATGATAAGAGGTTGGATTTGAAATAGCTTTTGCCATTCCTTTACCTTTCGTTGTCAAGACATGAATTATGACGGGTTTATCAATTTTTTTTGTTGCCTCAAAAGTATCGATTAGTTTTTTAATGTTATGGCCATCTATGGGACCGATATAAGATAGATTTAAATGTTCAAAAAAAGAGGCTGGAGAGACTAAATTTTTTATAGATTGAGTGAATTTTTGACCTTGTTTGGCTAGAGATTTGCCAACGTTGGGAATTTTTTCTAATAAAGTTTGAATTTCTAAATAAAGTTTATTGGAAGTAGGGTTGCTAAGCAGTCTGCTTAAGATATTTTTTATATTACCAACATTTTTGGAAATAGACATTTTGTTATCATTTAAGATAACTATAAATTTTTTCATGTCCCCATTTATATTATTCAAGGCTTCTAAAGCCAGACCGCAAGTAAGAGTTGCATCGCCGATAATAGGAACGATATATTCATCTCTATTTAAAAAATCTCTATTTTTTAAAAGACCTAAACCAAGAGAGAGTGCTGTTCCAGCATGTCCTGAATAAAAATGATCATGGATAGATTCTTTGGGATTAGAAAAACCACATAGACCTTTAAATTGTCGTAAAGTATCAAAGTCTTTATTTCTGCCCGTTAGAAGTTTATGAGCATACGATTGGTGGCTTACATCAAATATAAACTTATCGTAAGGGGAGTTAAATGCAAAATGTAGGGCGATCGTTAGCTCAACAGCTCCTAAATTGGAAGATAAATGACCACCATTAATTGATAGAACATCAATTATTCTATTTCTAATTTCATTTGATAAAATATCTAACTCATCTATTGTTAGATTTTTTATATCTTTAGGAGATTTGATTTTATCTAACATTTTTTATTCAGCTATCCAATAAATTATCTTTAGCATGTTCAAAATTTTTAGTTTTTGGCTTGTCATTTTCTAATACAACATTTTCTTGATTTTTTATTAAAACTTCTATTTTTTGCTCGGCTAAATTAAGTTTTTTATTGCAACTCATTATTAAAAGATTGGCTTCTTCAAAGAGTTTTAAAGAGGCATCTAACGATACTTTTCCCTCATTCATAGTTTGAAGGATTTCTTCTAGTCTTTCAAATGCTTTTTCAAAAGGTACATCATTCATTTTTTTTCTCTACTTTTGCTAAAATTTTTCCATCCGAGAGAAGGACTATAAATTTTTCATCGATCTTAATATCATCTTTAGAAAGGATAATAGATGCATCCTTTTCAGAAAAGAGAATACTATAGCCTTTTTTTAAAAGATTTTTAGGATCGATAGCTCTCAAATGATAGACAAGTTTGTTTAATCTCTCTTTTTTGATATCTAAAATATTTTTTAAATTTGTATTTAATTGTTTTAAAAAAGTTTCAAGTTCAATTTTTTTATCTTTTATTTTGCTTAGAGGATTTTGTGATTTTAGTTGATTATTCATCAGCATAAATAAACTTTTTTGATTCAAAAGTTTTTGTTTAATCGATATGTTTATTGCATTTCTCATATCATCTAGCATTTGCATCTGCTTTCCGATAAGAGCATAAGGTGATGAAAAAAGAGGCTGCTTTTTAAAACTATCTAATCTAATTTTTAGATTACTTACTTGATAGGTAATCTGTTTTAGTAGTCTCTCTTCAAAATTATTTAAAATATCTATAAATTGTTTTTTTTCTCTTAAAACGATTTCAGCTGCCACAGAAGGTGTTGGAGCTCTTATATCAGCGACATAATCTGAGATAGAAACATCTGTTTCATGACCAATAGCTGAAATTATAGGGATATTAGATTCAAAAATGGCCTTCGCTACTATCTCTTCATTAAAAGCCCAAAGATCTTCTAAAGAGCCTCCGCCTCTGGCAATTATTATCACATCAACTAGGTTATATTTGTTAAATTGTTCAATTGCTTTGGCGATATCAAAAGCTGAACCGTCGCCCTGAACTTTGACAGGATTTAAAAGTAGATGGAAATTAGAAAACCGTCTTTTTAATACATGTAAGATATCTTGAATAACCGAACCGGTAGGCGAGGTTACGACACCTATTTTTTTAGGTAAAAAAGGCAATTCTTTTTTATGCTCTTTATCAAAGTAGCCTTTATCTTTTAGTTTAGATTTTAGCTCATGTAATTTTAATAAAAGATCGCCAATGCCTGCATAGGATAGTTTTCTAACAATTAATTGATAGTTACCTCTCGGCGGATAGACAGACATTTGGGCTTCTACAATTACTTCATCCCCATCTTTTGGTACTCTTTTCAAATCTTTTGCATTACCTTTAAAGATTACTGCCGATATTTGAGAGTAGGCGTCTTTTAAGCTAAAATAGATATGGCCAGATGCTTGGCATCTTAGATTAGAAATTTCACCTTGAAGAGAGATAAAGGTAAATTTATTTTCTAAAATAGATTTTATAGATTGGGTCAGCTCGGAAACTGTTAAAACTTTATTTGTATAAGTACTTAGCATCATTTTTAAATTAAAATTTATAGCATCTTTTAATATAGCTTGAAATTTGAATCTTTTTCAATCTATAATGTCGTTTTTAAGGTTTTTTTGAAATCAAGGATTTTTATGGAAAAAAAATACATCATAGCTGGCAACTGGAAAATGAACAAAACCCACTTGGATGCTAAAGAATTTATAAAAGACATTATACCGCAAGTTAATAAAGCTAGATCTACTGTTTATATAGCAGTGCCTTTTACAGCTCTTCAAACGGCAGTAGAAGCGGCTAAAGATACTAATATAGTCATAGGTGCTCAAAATATGCACGATGAAGAAAATGGGGCATTTACCGGAGAAATCTCTTCATCTCAGTTAAAATGTTTAGATGTTAAATTTGTAATCCTTGGCCATTCTGAGAGACGACATATCTTTAAAGAAGATAATGCATTTATCAATCGCAAAGTTATCAGAGCTCTAAAAGATGGTTTAAAACCAATTTTATGCATTGGAGAGACTAAAGAAGAGAGAGAAAAAAAGCTTACTCATCAAATTTTAGATACGCAATTTAGTGAAGGTATAAAAAACATTTCTAATGAAGAGGCTGCAAATCTTACTATTGCTTATGAGCCTGTCTGGGCTATTGGAACAGGTATTAGCGCAACATCTGAAATAGCAGAAAATACCCACACTTATATTAGAAAATTGATAATTAAATATTTTGATAATAAAATTGCAAACTCGATGCATATTTTATATGGTGGCTCTGTCAAACCCGATAATGTTGAAGAGTTAATGCAACAAGAAAATATCGATGGAGTACTCGTTGGTGGAGCAGCTCTTAAAGTAGAGAGTTTTGCTCAAATTGTAAATAAAGCTTAAGGTGAAAAAATGACGTTTTTATATTACTTATTTTTATTTTTGTTTATGTTCTTATGTGTGCTAACTATTACAGTTATCTTATCTCAAGAATCTAAAAGTATGGGACTCGGATCTGCTTTCGGCGGAGATGCATCATCTTCACTTTTTGGAACATCAACCGCGGATGTTTTGAAAAAATTCACAACCTATCTAATAACTATTTTTATGATATCTTGTGTTGTCTTATCTTTATGGTCATCAGGTCTTGGAAGAGCAAAAGAAAAAGCTATTCCAACAGTTATTGAAGAGGTTCAAAAATGATCTTGCCACTTATCTACTATGGCAACGCTCGTTTGCGCTTAAGATGTGAGGAGGTAAAAGAAGTTACTGCAGAAATCAAGCAACTTTGTCTTGATATGATTGAGACTATGGATGCTAATAACGGGATAGGCCTTGCGGCCATTCAAGTAGATAAGCCTCTTAGAATAATTGTTATTAGACCTGTTTTAGAAGATGACAAGGACGAGTCTTATTTAGGTAAAGCTGAGGCTTATATAAACCCAAAGCTTACCAACCCTTCTAAAGAAACCTTTAGCTCACCTGAAGGCTGTTTATCTGTTCCAGGGATACATCTAGAAGTAGAAAGACCAGAGTCTATTCATATTGAAGCTTTAGATATGAATGGGAATAAAATATCAAAAGA
>JAAKFJ010000120.1 GCA_011064745.1 Candidatus Anoxychlamydiales bacterium
GGTTCACCCATTCCCATAAAAACTATATGCGTAGGTGATTGATTAGTATCTTTTGTAATATGAATTATTTGCTCGATTATCTCAAAAGCTTTTAAATCTCTAAAAAAACCTTTTTTTCCTGAGGCGCAAAATGTACATCTAATAGAGCAGCCGACTTGGGTTGATACGCAAATAGTTCTTCTTTTTTCAGATAAAATCAAAACGGTTTCAATAAGGTAACCATCTTCTAACTCGAAGAGATATTTTTTTGTCTCTTCATCAATAGAGATCTGCTTATCTTTTAGTTTAAGAGAATAGAGTTTAAAATTTTTATTTAAAAATGAGCGAATATCTAAAGGCAAATTGGTCATCTCATCAAACGAAGATGCCTTTTTTTGATAAATCCACTCAAATATTTGTTTTACTCTAAATGCTTTAAAATCCCTTTTTAAAAGAATTTTTATAAGCTCATCTTCTCTTAAACTAAGTATGTTCATAAGCCAAAATTATAGAACCTCAAATCTTTTAAGCTAAGTAAAATAATCATTGCTCTATAACCTCTTTAATCTGAGCTTCATTTGCATCCTTCATTGCAACTTTTTCCCCCATAAACGGCGGCTGGATTTTATCTCTTAAAATATATATCCCAATTAAATTAATCGATATCAATCCTGCGCCTGAGAGTGACATTATCAAAAGAGGTACTCTTTGCGAGAAAAAGGAGAAAAATATCAAAGCAAAAATAGCATATAAATAATATATTTTATCCCCTTTTTTGGGGCTTAAGTAGCTTGCACATTTAATACCTACGGCAAAATAAGCGATGATCGTACTATAGCCGGTTAAAAAGATAAAAAAAGGCATAAACACATTCATATATGGAAAATATTTACTAAAAGCTAATTGAATCAACTTAGATCCTTCCATTTGAGTACCTGTTTGCCATAAAGAGCTCATCAAAACCACTAAAATACTAAGGGTGCAGATAAAGTTATCAATAAAAATACCCAGGACCGCTAAAGAGCCTTGTGAACTTGGATCTTTATTACCTGATTGGCTATTAATAATTGAGTCATAGCCAATACCGATATCACCTGAATAAACAGCTGTTGATATCCCCTGTTTGATAGCGACAATCAAACTAGAACCTGCAAACCCACCGATAGCAGCGTGGCCGGTAAATGCAGATTTAAAGACTAAAGCTAACACCTCTCGAATAAGAGAGAAGTTCTGGATAATAATAAAAAAACACATCGAGGTATAAAAAATCATAAAAAATGGCATTAATATTGAGCATATTGTAGCAACTCTTTTGATCCCGCCTCTGCAGGCATATAAAACCATCATCAAAAAAGGCGGGATTATTAAAATTTTATTTATATGCATGTTATCAGATAGAGAATCGCAAATAACATTAAACTGATAAATCTCAACCCCGTAGACACATAGTAAGATTGCGACAGTTATAGGGAAAAATTTTGATTTGAAGGCTGCTTTTAGATAGTACATAGGGCCACCTTCAAAGGTATTATTTTTTGTAATTCTATATTTCATACCTAAAAAGATTTCGCTATATTTGATTAAAGCGCCGAGTGGTGCTGCCAGCCACACCCAAAAAAGCGAGCCTGGTCCTCCAATTTGAACAGCTGTGATAATTCCAACAACATTGCCGATACCGACCATACCACCAACTGAGCTAAAAAATATTTTTAAAGGATGAATCCCTTTACTTCGATCAAAGTTTCTTCCAACTTTGAAAAACTCATGGATGATATCTTTAATTTTAAAAATCTGGAAGAATTGAAATTTTATAGATAAATAAATCCCCAAAAAGGCAACTAGCAAAAATCCAACATATCCCCAATAGATTGTATCTAAATAATTTAAATAAAATAAAATATCATTATATAAAGACATAAAAAACTCCAAAATTTAAATTTAATTAATTAATTAACAAGGAAAAAAAAGTAAAATTACTTACGCTTTGAACAGCGTTTGGAAGGCCTAAAAGATGAAAGAAAAGAAATTGAAATATTTGTTATACTATGTATATTCGTAAAACACGTCACACTCATAATAAAACCCTCCTCAGGTTTTTTATCTTTATCTAAACCGGATTATATAGAAGAAAAAATATATTAGCAAAGAGAATTTAAGATCTTTGATGAAAGAGAATAGATAACCTAAACTACTTATATTAACAGCTATCTTTCATTCGGAAAAGCTCTTACAAAGCTTTGGGTAAGAAGTCGGGCCATTAACTTCATTTCATTATCGACACACTCTTTAGCATCTTGTCTTTTGATGGATTTTAATATAAACTCTCTTAATTCTTCATGATGAAAATGAATAGTATTACTCAATATTGTATTACCATTAGTATCTTTGATCTGTATGATAGATGCTCTTTTATTTTCTGGAATTTCATAAAGCAAATTTTTAAACATTTGAAGATTTTTAGTAATATGGCTTTGCCAAACATCAGCAAAAGAATAATTTATTTGAAGATAACTAAACTGACACATCACGCGATGTAATATAGTCTCTTCATTCACACTTTGCATCCTAAAAGGTATATGTTTTAAACTCTTTGGTAAAGATGTTACTAACTTATAAAACTCATCAAACTTATAAAATTTATCTTCTATTTTGCGGATCCTATTATCTTCACTATC
>JAAKFJ010000121.1 GCA_011064745.1 Candidatus Anoxychlamydiales bacterium
CAGTGGGGACGGGTACAACCACAGCTCAGCTGGGTTCTAATAATGGTTCTACTACTCTGAATATTGCAGGAAATTTAACTGTGCAAGGCGGCGATGCAAATAATGAGTTTGCTCAAATCGGTTTTGATACAGGCAATATCGATGGAGATATAACAATCGATATTGATGGTGATCTATTAGTTCGCGGAGGAACTGCAGCGGGCTCTTATGCGACAATTGGTCATGGCAGTGGTTTAGCCGGTGGTGCCGGTGGAACTAGAGCGGGAGATATAACAATAACCGGAAATGCTGATACTTTAGATAGTGTTCAATTAATAGCCGGTACAAGTTCTAATTGTTTCGCTCAAATCGGTCATATTAGAGAAGATACCGGCGCCGTTACTATAACATCTGGGAGAGGGGATATTTCTGTTACTGAAATAAATGGACAGATATTACTTCAAGGCTCGGTTGCGGCTGATAAGTCATATGCAATGATAGGACATGGCGGAAAATCTTCGACAACGGCAGACACTTATAGAGGAAATGTTACTGTTGCAATGACAAGTGCATCGCCAGCAAATATCCAATTAATAGCGGGAACTTTTGATGAGAGTTTTGCTTCTATCGGTCACAAAGCATTTGCTAACTCTGCAACAGTTACTATTAAAGACACTATATTACCTATAGATATTGCTGTTACTAGTAATAATGATATTTCTTTAGCTGCCAATTCTTCTTCTGAGGCAAGTATTGGAGCTAGAGTAATTGGAATAAATGGAGGATCTGGTGATATTGAAATAGATGTAATGACAATTACAACGAATAATGTTGGATCTGTTATAATGAATAATATTTCTGCATCTGAAGATTTTCATGGAAATATTATAGGTGCTTTTTCTGGAACAGGAGCTGCTCTTCCCTTATCTACCATAGGTACAGCAAAAGTAGATGAACTAACCTTTACACTTGGTGGAGGAATTTCTTTAGATACTGGACTTCAAACAAACAATGCCCAAGTTTATAATTTGGTAACTAATGGTTCTGGAGCTGTAACTCCAAGTTTACCTCTTAGTGTTACTGCTTCTGCTTCTGATGTGACAATTCAAGGAGGGGGCGGTTTTGCAAGTATAGATAGTAAATCAGGTTTGTCTGTTACTTCAGCGGGGGGGCAGGTTTCTATCACAGCTCCAGTTGGAACTGATACTGATAGAGAAGCTTCTTTAGTAGGCAGAGGAAATACAATTGTTTCAGGTACAAATGTATTTCTAAGAGGCATCGATTCTGGGCCCGATGCATCGATAACCACAACATCTGGGACTTTATCAGTTTCATCGACATCAACGAACATTGAACTTTTTGATAATAGTTTTATAGATCACTTAGGCACAGGAATAGCTGGGGCGTTAACGATAGATGCAAATTCTCTAGGAAATGGCGAGCTAACTGTAGGGGCTGGATCTTTTATCAGAAATCAATCTATTGCAGATGTTGAAGTTGATTCCGGAAATAGAACCGCTTTGTTAGCGGGAGTAGCGGGAAGCGCTAGTATCATTTCAAATTCAACTTTGAGCTTAAATTCTGGTGAAAATTTACTATTGATAGGATCAGATAATGGCGTGGCTCAAATAACCTCTGTAGATTCTGCAGTAATTGACGTTAAGTATTGCATTTTAAGAGGAGGAACTTCGACAAATAAAGCTCTGATAAGTACTTCTTCAGGTAATTTATCAGTTTTAGCTAAAAACTCGGTTGCTTTGGATCATCACTCTCAAATTACCATTTCTGGCGGGACTGGTAATTTATTAATTAATACTGATACGGGTGTTGGAGAAGAAGGCGATTTAAAACTATTGAATGATTCAGACATAAGTAATGTTGGAACAGGAGATATAACAATAAATATTGGTAGCAATTGTTTTATTCAAGCAGGTTATGAAGGAGGAGTAACACTTACAACAACAGGCGCCACTTCTATTTTAAGTTTAAGTTGCACAGAAGATTTAAGAATTATCGCTACAGATGAAGGCGCAGCTACAATCAGAGGGGCCGGAGAAACAACCTTAAGTAGTAGAAATATGACTCTTTTCGGAACATCAGATATAACAGATGCATTTATCATAAGCAGGGGCGGTCCTTTAAGCATTACAACTACAGAATCTTTGTTATTAAATGTTCATGGACATATTTTGCAATCTTCAGGAATAAATCCTCTAACAATAACAACAGGAACAGCGGGTTTGGGAGATATAACATTGTTAAATTGTGCATTTATTCAAAATTTGGGCACAGGCCTTTCGACTATAACATCTAATAATAATCTAAGTATAATTTCAGGAAGCGAAGGAGGCTCACAAATAACTACACTTGGTGCTATAGATTTCAATGTAGAAGGGTCTATTTTTATTTATTGCGCTGAAGGAGGAAATAGTTTTATTTCTGGAGCTGGCAATATAGATATTACCTGTAGAAATATCGCTCTTAATGGAGAAACTCCTTCAAACTTTTCTTATATAACAACAACTTCTGGAAATATTGAAATTATTTCTCAAAATGATGCCAAAATATTTTCTAATTCTTTTATTACTAATACGGGATCTGGAAACATTACTCTAGTTGTTGATCAACAACAGCCAACTTCTCCAGGAATT
>JAAKFJ010000122.1 GCA_011064745.1 Candidatus Anoxychlamydiales bacterium
GGATAGAAGATGACATGACCCTGTTATTATCATTCCCCCCCCAATATCGTCTCCTCACAACCGCTCTTAGTTATGCAAATGAACCTTCTAATGCGACCCGCGGAAAATTAAGATCTAAATGTGAAGATTTGCAAGTAGATTGGGATAAATTTCGAAAGTTATTTCAAGACTTCCCTGGCAGCTTAGATAGATATCATAAAAGACGTTTAGATGGTTTAAAAGAGCTTATCCCAAAAGATACCGCTCTTAAATCAAGACCCCTTCCGCCAACCCCAGCAAAAAAATTTAGCCCTAGAGGAAGAGGTAAGCCCGTTGGTCAAACGGTCTTGAGTAGCATCGCTCCTAAACCAATCCCAGCAACAAGCCCAAAACAGCCTGAAATGCTTAAACCAAAAAAGTTTCCGAAAAATGAAATAATGTCTCTTGAAAGAAAGGCTTTTCTTTTGCAGGAATCACTTACAGATGATCGTTCAACTGTAACTACTGTTGGTATGAGATTACTACAAAATTATTGCAGTGAGTTTGGAATTAATTGGGAAGATTTTACAAAATTAGCTCAGCTCGGAGATCAAAATAAAAGACTTGAAGGTTTACAAGATTTGGTATCTATAGAGGCTAAAAAAAAATATTTTCAAAATAAAACATAGTTTAAAAAAATTAAACTGTATTTAAGTCCTTTCAATAAAATTTCAGCTGCATTAGTTAAGCTTTTGAGGAAAATAGAACATATTTTCGAGATTAATTTTGTATAAGAAAAAAATGATTATATCTATAAAATCAACATTCAACTAATATTTTGCTCTATTTTTTTAAAAGGACCTAAAATTGATATGATTACAAGTTGCACAAAAGCATTAAATTTTGCTGCAAAAACTACTCTTTATGTTTTATTTGACACTCCAAGTGATGCATCTCTACAATATCTAGTATTGCCGCCTACTCAATTTTTAAGCGCTCTATTCCAAGCGCAGCTTTAATTGGTATTGCAACTTTTACAAGCATAAAGGCTTTTGAGTTATATAAAATCTCTAAAAAAGAGGCAGACCCTAACTACAATGAAGGAGATTTGATAACTGAACAAGAGGCAAAAGAACTAGATGAAATCGCAACTACCTTAGATGAAATGGGAGAAATTTTTGAAAAGCACAGACTTGAAAGAGAAGAAAATAAACTTCTTGAAAAAGATAACAAAAAAAGAAATGAAGATTTTGAAAAAAAAAGATTAGAGATTGATAAGAGGCTTGAAGAAATTAGGGTGAAATACGAAAAAGAAAAGATTGAAAGAGGAGAAAGATATCAACAGCGACGAGCAGAATTTGAGAAAACAAGACTTAGATTGCTAGAAGAGGCAAATAAAGCAGCTAAAGAATTTGAAACATCAATGAATGGTTTTTCGAATTATACATAGAAAAATCTTCTATTTTTTATCAAAATGTCTCATCTGAATTCTATGTATAAATTCTTTTACGTTTAAAAATAATTACTTGATCGAATAATATCTTTTCAAAAATTTTTTAAATAAAATAGGAGGTTAATATGAGTTCATCAATATTTTTAAGGCTAGCAAAACCTATTACCTGGACTTACTCTCAAGTTTATAATCATCCCATCCCTACAACATCTCTTGTAGCTGGTTTTGCATCATATTATCTACGTCAATGGACTCCTGAAACAGCCGCCTGTATAGGAGCTATCACTTTTGCATCTTTGCAGATTGCTAAATTCACTTTTCGTAAATCTTCAAAAAAACCTAAAGAGATATCTGTTGAAGACGCTGCTCTACAAAGGATGAGAACTTACTTATCTCAATCTTATGATGCAATGAAACCAATCTTAAATGGTTATGCAAAAGATGGAGCTGGCAAGAAAACTCAAACAGATAAATATGGAAAGAAAAATCAAGACTTTAAGACTTGTTGTAAAACTTTAGGTATCGACTGGGCAAATATGCGATCTGTTTGGAGTACCAAAGACAATACTACAAATGATAAAAGATGGAGTGCATTTTTATGGAAAGCTGATAGAACAGATAGGAAAAAATACGTCGATAAATATGGAGAATAAAACCAATATTCGAATAAATTCTTAGTTTGGATACTATATATATAAAGAGTAAAATCTCAAAAAATCTCGAAGACAAAAAAAAAGACCCGATTTTTCGGGTCTTTTTTATTAAAGTATAATTAGTCAAATTCTTTTTCTTTTATCTTTTGATAAAAAAATAAGCTGGCAGCGTCCTACTCTTGCGTACTCTTGTGCACACTACCATCGGCGATGAGAGGCTTAACTTCCAAGTTCGGAATGGGATTGGGTGTAGCCCTCTCTCTAATGCCACCAGCGTAAAATTTACTTAATCGAGTCGATGCTTAAAAGATTAAAGAAAAAAGTGATTAAATCGATGAATCTATTAGTATTGGTTAGCTGAACATATTGCTACGCTTACACTTCCAACCTATCAACCTTGTAATCTTCAAGGGATCTCATTGGGATACCTAATCTTGAGGGAGGCTTGGCGTTTAGATGCTTTCAACGCTTATCCTTTCCGAACATAGCTACCCGGCTATGCACTTGGCAGTACAACCGGCACACCATTGGTTCGTCCACTCCGGTCCTCTCGTACTAGGAGCA
>JAAKFJ010000123.1 GCA_011064745.1 Candidatus Anoxychlamydiales bacterium
TTTCTTTTAGCAAAGGTAGTAATTCTTCTATTTTATAAGCTTTGAATTTTTTTATGCCCATTTCTCCACGGATCATTAAACCACAAGAGAATATGGTAGATATTACAAAAATCGTACTCATACCTATTCCAACGATAATTTTTAAAGTGTTGTTAGTTTCTAATCCTGCTTTAATTGTTACAGGTCCCACAATACATAATCCAGTTGTCAAAAAAAGTATGCAGCCTTTTGAAAAACCTGTAGGATGGTAAGATGAAGGAATTTGATATTCTTCAGATAGCAAGACTCTCTTAGTGATTGAAGATTCGCTTATGTATGTTGCAATAACTTTAATTTTATCATCATAGGCATCCCCTCGTTCAAAAGAGAATTGGATATCAGAGTTTAATATTTCTAGGGTAGATTCTCTTGATATTGGAGAGCTCATTTTACAACAATTGGCTTGAATTTCAGGGAAAAAGTATATTTAACTCAAATGTTTTAAACAAGCAAAAAGTTGTTTTGTTAAAATGTAATACTGAGTTATCTCTTGGTCGCATAAAAGCTAAAGATAAGCTCTATTTTATCTTAGATAGAAAATCGGCGAAGTTCATTGATTTTTGACCAAAAAGGGACACGGCGCAAGCCTCCTGCTTTAGCAGTGGAGAGTAGGTCAGAGTTAAGATTAAATTGTGAATTTAACAAGCTCGTCATTAGGCTTATTTCGTATTTTCTAGATCTAATCTTTTTAAGATTCTAACTGCATGAGCTTCTACATCTTTTGTTTTTTTCACATCATATTCTATTTTTAAATAATCAGTAACTGTTAGCCCTGTTTTTTTTAATATTTTTAAGGATCTTTCGGGATATTTGCTAAAAAAAATATCAAGAACAATTGATTGAATATCCGCCTCATTTAACTCAATATCATTGGTTGGAGCTCTATTTGGGCTAATAGCGTTATTGTGAAAAAAACTGGTAAGTATTGAGAACATATATTTTCTCCGTTTTTATGACTGTTATTAATTAGTAATTACTAATATTATATAAAATATTTTAATTAATATCAATCTTAATATAAGAATTGATATAAGTATAAGACGATTGTAATAAGATGTTTATTAAAAGGGCAAGGTCTTTATTTCCAGATGTTTAGAATGTAAATGGTCAATAAGAAAAATTTGATTAAGAATCAATGACTTATGAGATTAATGAGATATTCTTACTTAGCTGGGTCATTATATCTCAAAAATCCCAACCATCAATAGAAGAGGATTGATTATAGGAGGTAACGGTAGATTCAAAGAAATTAGCTTTGACATCACCCTTGCCTTCTGTATCATCAATTTTTCTTTCTATCGCGGATTTTTTTAGCAGCTTGTTATTTTCAAAGTTTAGTAAAATTGGACGTCCTTCAGGAATTGTTCAAACCTAACCTCTTTTTGTTCTTGGAGTTCTTTAGCCCTCGCCTCTCTTAGTTCATGGAGTTCTTTAGTTTTCGCCTCTCTTTCAGTTCTCACTTTGTCCATATCGATTTTCGGTGTCACTGGATTATCATCGGGTATGCTATATCGAGCACGTATTTCCTTTCCTTTATCTGCAAACTTTTGGACAACAGCTGGATTGAGGAACTCTTCTGAAGGAGTATTTAGCATCTCGTCTTGTAGAGCCCTTATTTCAACTGACATAGCAGCAAATAGAGCGGTTACCTTAGCACTTTTTTGTTCTAGCGTAGCATAAAATTTGGCATTTCGTTTTTCATAACCACCTTGAAGAACTCGAAGTTGTTCTTGCATTTCTTGCTCAAGTTGTGCTTTAGTTTTTCTGACACTTTCCTGGGGATCTCTAGTAATACTATCGCTTGACCTTTCGGCATCATGTCTATCAGATGATTGACGTTCATAAGTATGATCAAATATTCCCCTTCTAGGTTGCTCTTTATTGCATTGATTTATTACTTCATAAGCTGCAAAAGCGAATCCAGTAGCAGCGGCAACTGACCAGCTAGAAGATGCATATCCAGCTGCTGCTACGAGAGATGTAGCTATGAGAGGTTTCACGCAATATGACATATTTTTCTCCTTATAATTTTTGTAAAAAAATTAATTTATTATTATATAAACTGAACATACTATAACAAATCTTTATTAAAATTGATATTCTTTTAATGTTACATTTAAACATCTTGTTACTTGGTGGGTGAAGCGTTAATAGTTTATTTTATTAAATATAAAAGTTTTTTTAACTAATTCCAGTTTATTAAACTGCCTATTAAGCATTAGGATCAGTATTCACATTCCCAGCTCTTTATTTCTACTATTTTTTTTTCCCATTTATCGAAAGGACCGTTTAACTCTTCTTCAGGAGCATTTAAAATAGTATCTAATAGTTCATCTCTTTGAGTATTCGAAGCATCAAGTTGAGCTTTTACTTGGGCTTCCATTAGTTTTACTTCAGCATCCAGTTCAGCTTGTTTTCGTTGAGTTTGTTTTGCGCGTGTATCGAAATCATCTTGTAATTGTTGAAACCCAATAGCACTGTCAGCTCTTATTTTAGCTAATTCTTTTTCATGCTGAGTTCTTAATTGTTCTTCTTCTCGGTCGAATTCAGCTTCC
>JAAKFJ010000124.1 GCA_011064745.1 Candidatus Anoxychlamydiales bacterium
CTTTATTATAAAGAGCCTATTTTAATGACATCGGCTTTTAAAAACCTATATATAGAGACCTGCAATAATCTATTTGATACTTATGCCAAATTAATTCCTCCTATGACAGAAAAGCTCTCAAAAGAATTTCCAAAAGAAGATAATATTTCTGATGGAGCCTATAGGGCAGCTCTTAGAGCTAAAGTTTTAGATTGTCTAAGAGGTCTTTTGCCAGCATCTACTCTGACCAATATGGGCGTTTTTGGTAACGGCCGTTTTTTTGAGGGCCTGATTAAAAAATTAACGGCTCATAGTTTTGCTGAATATAATCAAATTGGAAAAGAAGCTCTAAAAGAGCTTAGTAAAGACATTCCATCTTTTGTAAGAAGAGCAGAGCCTAATAGTAAATATCAAAAAGCTTACCAGGATTTTGTTCAGAAAACAAAAGATACTTTAAAGACAATTACAGATGAACACTCAAAAATGATAGAAGAACCTCAAGGACCTAAAATCAAATTAATAAATTATGATGTAAATAGTTTATCTAAAGTTTTAGGGGCAATTTTATATGAGTATGGTCAGGGGTCTTTAGAATCTTATCAAGAATACTCTAAAAGTTTATCTAAAGCTGAGATAGCAAGTATTTTTGAAGAGTTATCATCTTTTAGAGATAATAGACGCCACAAATCAATGAGAGCTTTAGAAAATGCTAGCTTTACCTTTGAGTTTGTCCAAGATTTTGGAATATATCGCGATCTTCAAAGACACAGAATGTTAACCCAAGAAAGGCAATATCTTACTTGCAACTTAGGTTATTACACACCGAAAGAAGTTCTTGGAACTGATATGGAAAAAGAATATGAAGAGGCGATGAAAAGAGCTAAAAAAGCTTATGATCTAATAGCGAGCGCATTGCCCGAAGAAGCTCAATATATAGTACCTATGGGATACAACATTAATTGGTATTTTACTCTAAATCTAAGAGCTCTTCAATGGCTGACTGAGCTTAGATCTTCCCCGGCAGGTCATCCAAGCTATAGATATGTAGCTCAAGAAATGGCCAAACAAGTCTCAAGCGTTTTTCCTGAATTTGAAAACTTTTTCAAGTTTGTAGATTTTGATGGTTATGACTTGGGAAGAATGTCTCAAGAAGTTAAAAGAGTTGAAAAATCAAAGGTGAGATTATAAATGGAAAAGTTATTAAAACCCGGCTCTACTCTTGGAGGAATGCTATTAATTGCAGGTAGTTGTATTGGCGCTGGAATGTTAGGCCTGCCTGTCCTTTTGGGGCTATGCGGATTTTTTCCAGCCATAATTTTACTCATAATATCTTGGATGTTTATGACCTATACTGCTCTTTTATTAATCGAGGTCAATGGCTGGTTTTATGAAAGAGTAAATATTATTTCAATGGCTCAAAAAGCTTTTGGAACAATTGGCAAAATTCTTAGTTGGATTTTATATTTATTTTTATTTTACTCACTTCTTGTAGCTTATATTGCCGGTAGCGGAAAACTTTTTGTTTCATTTTTGCCTTTTGCCATATCACAGAGTTTATCGAGCATTATTTTTGTGATTGTCTTTGGAGTTTTAGTTTATTTTGGAACGAAGACAGTTGATCTTACAAATAGACTTTTAATGGCAGGGCTTATCTTAACTTACCTGGCGATGATTTTTTTGGGTCTTGGGAAAATTCAATTTTCATTTTTTACCCATGTAAATTTTAAATTTTTTTTACTGCCTTTGGCTGTTTTGGTAACCTCTTTTGGATTTCATAATATGATCCCATCTGTTACCGCCTATATGAAAGGGGATCTTAAAAGAACACGCATAGCTATCATCGGCGGTGGTGTCATAGCACTAATTATCTACTTTTTTTGGACTATTTTAATTTTAGGAATAGTTCCTGTTGATGGCGCTAATGGTTTATATGACGCATATGTGCAAGGGGCTGAAGCGACAATATCTTTAAAAAATATTTTAAAATCTAAGTTAGTTGTTACTTTTGCAGCTTGGTTTGCATTTTTTGCGATAGTTACTTCTTTTCTAGCTCAATCTTTAGGCCTGATGCATTTTATAGCAGATGGTATCAAAGTAAAACCAGATACCAAAAATAACTGGTATCTAGCTATTTTGGCCATCTTGCCACCGACAATTTTTGCTCTTAGTTATCCAAATATTTTTTTTAAAGCTTTGGGTTTTGCCGGAGCTTATTGTGCTGTTATAATATTTTGTATCTTTCCTGCGTTGATGGTTTGGATAGGTCGATATTATAAAAAAGAAACATCTGCCTATCATGCAAAAGGTGGGAAAATATCTTTAATACTAGTCATTGTATTTTCTTTTGTTATAATATTTAGCCAATTATTTTCTTCTTTTAAGTAGCTAAGCTAACAAAAGGAAAAGAGCCATGGTAAAGTCAAATAAATTTTTGGGATCTGTTTTATTAATTTCAGGAACAACAATAGGGGCTGGAATGCTCGGCCTACCTGTTATGACTGGATTTGCTGGTTTTTTTCCAACTTTGGCGCTACTTTTTTTCTTTTGGCTTTATATGCTTGTTACGGCTTTTTTATATTTAGAGGCGAATCTTGCCCTGAAAGGAAATGTC
>JAAKFJ010000125.1 GCA_011064745.1 Candidatus Anoxychlamydiales bacterium
CAAGATTTCTAAACATGGTGGTGGGGTTGGCATAAACTTATCTAAAATCCGCGCTAAAGGATCTTTTGTTGCTGGTAATAAAAATGCTTCTGGCGGGGTTGTACCTTGGATCAGAATTATCAATGATACGGCGGTCGCTGTCAATCAGATGGGCAAAAGAGCGGGGGCAGTCACAACTTCTTTAGATATCTGGCATTTAGATATTGAAGACTTTTTAGAACTTCAAACAGAGAATGGCGATCAAAGAAGAAAGGCTTATGATATTTTCCCACAAGTCATCGTACCTGATTTATTTATGCACTATTTAAAGGAAAACAAGACTTGGCATTTATTTGATCCTTACGAGGTTAAAACCACTCTAAAGATAGATTTAAGCTCACTTTGGGGCATAGATTTTGAAAAGGCATATCAAAAGTGCATAGAAGCTTATATAGATAACAAGTTAAAATTAGTCAAAGAGATTAGCTCTAAAGATTTACTCAAGCAGATTATGAAAACTCAGTTAGAGACCGGCATGCCATATCTATTCTTTAAAGATACTGCGAACAGGGATAATCCGAACTCTCATGAAGGCTATATTCCAGCGGGCAATCTTTGTATGGAATCTTTTAGTAATGTTAAAGCAAATGTGGAGATTCATACATGTAATTTAGTCTCTTTAAATTTAGCAAATATTGAAGATAATGAACTAAAAGATGTATGCAGCGCAGCTGTTAGGATTTTAGATAACACAATTGATTTAACAACTAATCCTGATGATCAAAGTAAATTTCATAATGATAAATATAGAACGATCGGTATAGGTTCGATGGGCCTTGCTGATTATTTAGCTAAAAATGAAATTCGTTATGAAGGTTCATCTGGTATAGTCTCCTATCTTTTTGAAAGTATCGCTTATTACTGCATTAATGCATCGATTGATCTTGCTAAAGAAAAAGGGCCCTATCAAGCATACGATGGTTCTTTATGGGACAACAAAAAAAGAATAGATGGTTATATAAAAAAATCAGCTAACAAAGAAAAGTGGCGAGAAACACAAAAAAAACTTCAAAAACATAAAATCAGAAACTCTCAGTTAACAGCTATAGCTCCAAATACTTCATCGGCGCTTCTTCAAGGTTGCACACCGAGCGTTTTACCTATTTTTTCTAAATTCTATATAGATAAAAATGCCAAAGGCGCTATGCCTATCTGTCCACCTTTTATCAAAGATAAACTCTGGTATTATAAAGAGTACAAACATATGGATATCAAAGCTGTAAATTCCGTAATATCTGAGATTCAAAAGTGGACAGATACTGGGATTTCATTTGAGCTTATATTTAATTTAAATATGGATCAGATAACAGCCAAATATATTTATGAATGTATAGTTGATGTATGGGAAAAAAACATCAAAACTATATACTATGTAAGAACGATTCAAAAAGATGGATCTTCCATAGATAAAAACGAATGTGTATCTTGTGCAAATTAGGAGTATTTGATGAAGGCTAAAAAACTATTTAATCCAAAAGGCGACGATTCTTTAAATGAGAGAAAAGTCATTGGAGGTAATACCACCAACATTTTTAATTTAAACAACGTAAAATACACCTGGGCGAACAGATTATACCGAGTTATGATGGAAAACTTTTGGATACCTGAAAAAGTCGATCTCACCTCAGATATCAACGATTATAAAAATCTAACCGATGATGAGAAAAAAGCTTTTGACGGAATTTTAAGTTTTTTAATATTTTTAGATAGCATTCAAACCAACAACGTTCCACACATATCAGATTATATCACCTCTCCAGAGATCAACTTAATCTTAGCTATACAAACCTATCAAGAAGCAATTCACTCTCAATCCTATCAATACCTCATTGAAACTATCCTTCCCAAAGAAACCAGAAACTATATTTATGACTTATGGCGAGATGATAAAACTCTTTTTGCAAGAAACAAATACATTGCTCAAACTTTCCAAGACTTTTTAGATTCCCCTTCTTTGAACCATTTCAAAAAAGCGTTAATTGCTAACTATCTTTTAGAAGGTCTTTATTTTTATAATGGTTTTAATTTCTTTTACAATTTAGCCTCACGCCATAAAATGCCCGGCACAACTGATATCATAAGATACATAAATAGAGATGAGCTTTTACATGTTGTTATTTTTAAAAGAATTATCCCCGAGGTTATCACAGATCAAGATATCCCTTGGGTTCATGAGATGTTTCACACAGCTGTAGAGCAAGAAATAGAGTGGACCAATCATATAATCGGTAATAACATTTTAGGTATCTCTAAAGATGCCACCGATAAATATACTAAATTTTTAGCCAACACTCTTCTTCAAAGAATAAACCTAAATCACCTGTTTCCCGGCTACACCAAAAATCCATATGAGCATTTAGAAAAGATTGCTGATACTGAAGGTAAAGGCGATGTCAAAGCCAATTTCTTTGAATCTACCGTTACCTCCTATAATCAATCCTCTTCTATTGATGGTTGGGATTTTTAAAAATAATCAAGAAATTTTTAAGCTCTATATTTTCATCTATTTAATCTTTGACAATTTT
>JAAKFJ010000126.1 GCA_011064745.1 Candidatus Anoxychlamydiales bacterium
CATAACATTGCTAAATTTGAAGAGTATAAAGTAAATGGTAAACTAAAAAAGCTTTGTGTTCATAGAAAAGGGGCAACAAGAGCTTTTGGACCGGGCAATGAAGAGTTAAACCCTATCTTTAAACAAACAGGCCAGCCTGTTTTAGTCCCAGGTGATATGGGAACAGCCTCTTACGTTCTAGCAGGGCTGGGAAATGAGCTTACCTGGTCTTCTTGTTGTCATGGAGCTGGTAGGATGAAGAGTAGAGCTCAAGCAAGTAAAGAGTGGAAAGGTAAGGATCTAAAGAGCTATATGAGAGAAAAAGGGGTTGAGGTGCTAGCCAAATCCTATTCAACCATCTCAGAGGAAATGCCTGATGCTTATAAAGATGTGGATATTGTTGTCGAGGCTGTTCAAGAAGCTAAGATAGCTGATAAGGTGGCTAGGCTAACCCCAGCATATGTTATTAAGGGATAATATCTTAACTTATTAATAATTAAAACTTTATGTTTTTTAAAATAATTGTATTAAATTAAAGGATATTATATAATTAATTCATGAAATTTAATAATATCATTAATTTTAATTAAAAAATAATAAGGAGATAGTTATGTCAGTTGGTGTTTTAGATTGTGTAAGAACTTTTGAGGAGCTTAAAGAACAAGCCGCTGCATTGCGTGGAGAAATTTTATCAGACAATAAATTAACCGATAATGTAAGAGAAAGAAATAATAGGATTAGTGAACTTTTCCGGGAAAATTTTGAGGAATATACGCAACATGTTGAATCATATAAAAACGATCCAGATTTTGCAAATTTAGTCAGTAAAACTGAGAAGGCAAAGGATGAAGTTACTCAATTGGTATCCGCTGTTATAATGTGGTATTCTAACATCTTTGATGAGATTAAAGATGAATCTTCTCGATTGAATGAAGAAATTAGATCAGATGAATTTAAAGTAACCGATGCAAGAAGAGAAAAATCTGAAAGCATTGAAGCTAGTTTTACAGAGGTTATTGTTAATTATACTAAGGATTTAAAAACTTTTAAATATAATCCAAATCTTCAAAATTCATTTGAAAAAGCATGTAGTGCAAAAGATGAATTAGAATCATTAGACTTAACAGTGAGAATGAATCTCATATTGCAATCTTCAGGTGTGTAAACTAAGCCGTAAAGTGCATTGCAAAAATAATTGAAATTGCAATGCCAAGTAAAAGACCTAAAAAGGATAAAAACATTGCTAAAGTTAATTTTGCTTTAGATACTTTTTCATGAGACATTTCTTTCATTGTTTCTAGTTTTTCATCTTTTCTTGTTGTCATCATGCCATGTTTGAGACCATGTTTAACAAGCCAACGATTACCAAAAAAACTAAAAAAAGCACCAATAATTGAAGCGAGTGACATTCTAGCAAAAAAATGTAAAGATGTAGGATCTTTTGAGATAGGATCTAGAATCATCCAAATTACCATAACAGGTATCATCCCACCCATTATTAAATTCATCGAAAGCCATTCAGGAAAAAGGGTTTTTCTAATAGCATAAAAATAATTACCTTTTAGCATTTTTTTCATAAATATAGATTGGAAAATTAAAAGACCAAAGGCAAATCCGCCAATATATTCGAGGGTTATTTCAAAAGGGATTGAAACACTAAAAAAGGATAAAAAAACAGCTAAAATAATTATGCCTGTAGCATCTCCTGCTAAACAATGTATTGTTGAGCCCACCGCATGTTTCCAAAGAGGTTTAATAAATTCTTCATGAGTTTGAGCTATGGGTTCTTTGCATGATAGTAGATAGATAAATAATCCAAAAACTCCTGTATACATAGTCACCAAAATCCAACCAATTTTCATCAAATATGGATTGGGGGTAACAAATATCAAATCATAGCTCACATATATTAGAGATAAGATTGTTAAGATTGTCCAAAGTATAATCATTCCATCTAGCATTTGTTTTTACCTTTGTAAAGAATCTAGATAGATAAAATAAACTTTTCTATCCTGGTCTCTTTTCTTTGTTTATTTAATTTTTTAACAAAAAAATCAATTCAATTTTTTTAGTGTTTATCTAAAAAATTTATATTATAAGGGAAAAAAACCTTCAAGTTGTGTATAAAATAACCGGTTATTTTATACAAAACATGTGTGTTTTTCCATTTTTCTTATCAAAAAAATATTTTTAAAATTTCTAATTTTAAGAGCTTTTAGTGGGATTTTTTATTTGGTTTCTTGATAAAAACAAAAAATTTTAGTATTTTATTATTATTCATTTAAGAATATAGAGCTTAAATTGAAAATGTCACCTCGTGTGTCTGTTGTTTTTTTGAGAGTAGAGATAAAAAATGTAGTTTATTTCTTTTAATCTTTTACTTTCAAAAACTATAAAAAATACCAAAATGGGGGCTTAGCTTAGTTGGTAGAGCGTCTGATTTGCATTCAGAAGGTCAGGAGTTCGACTCTCCTAGCCTCCATAAATGCGGTTATAGCTCAGTTGGTTAGAGCGCGACACTGATAATGTCGAGGTCCCAAGTTCAAGTCTTGGTAACCGCATATCCGTTTTTTCAAAAACACCTT
>JAAKFJ010000127.1 GCA_011064745.1 Candidatus Anoxychlamydiales bacterium
TGGAGTCATTATAACATAGTCCAAGCTATGAAAAGCGCTATTGCAATTCCTGTAGGTTTTGATACTGATGTGAATGGGGCAGCACTTGGAGAGCAAAGATGGGGAACCGCTGAAGGTATTGATACTTTTATTTATATAACAGTTGGAACTGGTGTTGGAGTTGGAGGAATTATCTATAATCACATTATGCATGGTTTAATCCATCCTGAGATGGGACATATATTGATCCCCAGACATAAAAACGATACGTTAAAGAGCGTTTGTCCTTATCATGAAAATTGTTTAGAAGGTTTAGTGTCTGGCCCTGCTATTGAAAAAAGATGGGATGTCAAAAAAGCTACCGATTTAGAAGATGATCATGAAGCTTGGGATTTGGAAGCATTTTATCTTGGCACAGCCATTGCGAACTGGATTCTTACTCTATCGCCTAAAAAAGTCATTATTGGAGGAGGTATATTAAATAAAAAAAGCTTGCTTGATAAAATTAGAAAGAACGTTCAACAAGAGTTAAATGGTTACGTTAAGCATAAGATTATCTTAGCTGATATTGAAGATTATATTGTTCTTCCAAAAAGAACGGGTGAGTCTGGACTGCTCGGCGCTTTAGCACTCGCTGAAAAAGCAAAAGAGGTTTAAATGGATCAAAATATTGAACATAAAATCTATACCAGACCTTGGGGAACGTACCAAACTCTAAAAATATCAAAAACTTGTCAAGTGAAATGGATAGAGGTAAACCCTCAATCAAAGCTATCACTGCAAAAACACAAAAAACGATCTGAGCACTGGGTAATAGTTAAAGGCCATCCACTTATTATAGTCGATAAAATGAAAAAAAAGTTCTCTGAAAACGAACATGTCTTTATTCCCAAAGAGGGTGTTCATAGAATAGAGAATGATACTGATCAAAAAGTCATCATAGTAGAAGTTCAGATCGGATCTTATCTTGGTGAAGATGACATTATTAGATTGGAAGATGTCTATGGTAGATCTTAAGTTTTCTTTTTTGATAAATCTTTAATCTTTATTTTATCTAAGTTTTGAATGGCAAAGCAAAACTGGGCTCCGAATAAAAAGATAAGCCAACTTATTTGAAGCCATATCAAAAAAAGTGGCAGAGCTGCAAAAGATCCATAAATAGCATTAAATCTGGTTATTCCTACTTGAAAATTTACATAAATAGCTTGAACTATTTGATAAATAGCTGAAGATAGAACAGCTGATAAAAGAGCATACTTGATCTTCACCTTAACAGATGGCATAAAGACATAAATAAAGGTGAAAAGAGCCAATATAAGCAGATACGGGGCTAAGCTCAGCGGCAATCTGAAAATAGTTTCAATCACAACATCTTTAGAAATCAAGTTAGAGATATATATTCTAAGGGATATAAAAGTGACAAAAAAAACTGGGATAACAAACATCAAGGCTAAATAATTAGATAGTCTTCTTTTAACTTTTCTTGTTGTCTTGACTTGCCAAATTTCATTTAAAGAGCCTTCAAGATTAGAGAGTAGTTTTATCAAACTCCAAAAAAGAAAAATTATACCCACAAACGCGATGAGGCCACCTTTAGCTTCAATAATTAAATTTTTAGCAAACTCAATAACTTTAAGAACTATTTCTTGTTGTTCTTTAAACCTCTCTAGAAGCTCTGCTTCGATAATTTCCTGATCCCCTATTTTTTTAGCTACAGCAAAAATAAGGGCAAAAAAAGGAACGATAGCCATTAAAGAAAAATAGGTTAAAGCTGATGCTCGCAAAGTCAGTTGATGTCTAAAGACTTTATCAATCGCAATCCAAAATATCTTTATAGTTTTATAAAAAAAACGCCTTAGAGAGGATATTTTATTTAAATTTTTACCCCAAAGTTTATGTAATAAAAAGTCTCTAAATTTTTTGAGCATTATTTTTCTCTTCTTCAGTTTTTAAAATGAGGAAAAATCTATCTAATATCAAGAAAAAAAAATACCATCTAAGAAAAAGGTAAAAAAAATGCTTTTTAAAAATAGAGAAGATGCAGCAAATAAACTTAGTTTAGCTTTAAAAAAATATAAAAATGATAAGGACACTATCATCTTAGCACTTCCAAGAGGTGGCGTTGTAATTGGCGATATCATAGCTAAAAAATTAAATATTCCATTAGATGTGATAATTCCAAAAAAGATAATCTCCCGTAGCTTTGAAGAGCTCGCTATCGGCGCTATTTGTGAAGAGACTATTTATTTAAACGAGCAGCTCATCAAAGATCTAAACATATCAGATGAGTATATTCAAAAAGAGCTTCAAAAAGCAAAAAATGATGCACTCAAAAAAAATAAGCTTTATAGAAAAAATAAAGGCTTTCTTGATCTAAACGATAAAACTGTTCTTTTGGTCGATGATGGAATAGCAACAGGCGCTACAATCATAGCTGCCATAGAAGCCATCAAAGTTAAAAAGGCTAAAAGAATAATTGTAGCTTCTCCCCTAGCGCCTTATCCAATAGTTTCTATTTTAAAAGCTAAAGTTTTTGAAGTTATCTG
>JAAKFJ010000128.1 GCA_011064745.1 Candidatus Anoxychlamydiales bacterium
AAAAGCTAAATGATAAACATCATGGATAGTTACAAGTCTTTTTTTAGCCCTAATCGGCAAAAGAGGAATATTAAAATGTGGGACAAAAAACAGATCGCACTTTGGAATTTTGAAAGGCAAAAGTAACTGCTCTTTTATAGAATAAATAGGAGCATCTAAATAAATCAGATCAAAATTTTTTAACCATTTCACTCTCTCTATTACACGTGGCTTCACTATCAAAGAAATTTTGAAATTCTTGCTCTTCAAATTCTTTAATAAAGATTTTAAATAGGTTCCAATCCCCGCACTCTCAATCATCCTCGCATCAATACAAATCTTTTTCATATATCCTTTTTTAGATTTTTTTATTCTTTAGTTGCTAAACTCGCTATATGCCTTCCAATTGCAAAACTAGCAGTTGCAGCAGGCGATGGGGCATTTAATACATGCACCTGATTATTCTCTTTTAATATTTCAAAATCATCCAAAAGTTTACCTTTTCTATCAACCGCTTGAGCTCTAATGCCAGATGGGCCCGGCACAATATCGTCTATCTCAATCTCAGATAACATCCTTTGTAGAGATTTTAAAAAAGCCTTTTTACTAAAAGATCTATACATCTCAAAAAGTCCCATCTTCCAATATTTTAAACCAATCCTTATAAAGCCCGGGTAAGAAAGGCTTTCAATCAAATCTCTAAAATTTATATCTCTTTTTTTATACCCCTCTCTCGAAAAAGCAAAAACAGCATTAGGCCCGGCATGAACACTCCCATCAATCATCTTTGTTAAATGAACTCCCAAGAATGGGAACTTTGGATCAGGTACAGGATATACCAAACCCTTTACCAAATGTTTTTTCTCATCTTTAAGCTCATAATATTCCCCTCTAAAAGGAATAATTTTTATGGGTATTTTATTATTTGGCATGGCCATTTTAGCTATCCTATCAGAATATAACCCGGCTGCATTAATCAATTTTTTAGCCCTAAATGAATCTTTTTGAGTATTTATTAAAATTTCATCATTTTTATCATCTATGCCAATTACTCTTTGATTTAATAGAACTTTGCCGCCCAAATATTCGATTTGTTTTCTTAACTCTTTAGAAACATCTAGATAATCAATGATCTGGCAGTTAGGAACCTTTAAAGCTTGAATAGAATCTATATGAGGCTCAATCTCCTTTGCCTCCTCTTTCGATATTACCTCTAATCCTTCAACCCCATTAGCTATGCCTTTTTTTTCTAACTCTTGTAGTCCAGGCAATTCTCTCTCATCCGCTGCAACAATTAATTTAATGCTTTTCTCAAAAGGCACTTCAAACTCTAAACAAAAATCTAAAAGCTCTTTTCTGCCTTTTATGCAATTTATTGCTTTCAAAGATCCTGGCTTATAATAAAGCCCTGAATGAATAACACCGCTATTTCTACCGGTTTGATGCATCGATATCTTATCTTCTTTTTCTAAAACAATCAGATTGATATTTTTATTTTCTTTTAAGATTTGATAGGCTGTGCTTAAACCAACAATGCCACCACCAATAATTAAATAATCTACCTTCTCCATAAGCTTTATAAAATCATCTACAAATTACAAATTTTGATTTTTTTATTCTTATATTTTAGTAAAAATTGGCCTTAATACAAAGACATCTTTTATTTCGCTTAAATTTTGTTTGCAAATAAATAAAATCCTCTAAAAACTGTTCTTTGAAATAAAAAAAATATTGGATTTTTCAATGCCAGATAACATGTTTGAAAATTATGCATCTCTTATAAACGAAAATGGTTCAGTTTCTAATCCAAAATATGATGAAAGATATTTCAAAACTTTTTATCTAAATAAACTTCCAAAAGATAAAAATATAAAAATTCTAGATATAGGCTGTGGCAGTGGTAAATATCTAAAAATATTAAAAAAACAGGGTTATACAAATTTATTCGGGTTAGATATTAGCGAAGAACAAATAAAAATGGCGAAACAAACTAATTTAAACGTTCAATGCTCAGATGCTCTAGAATTTTTAAAAAACAATACAGAAAAATATGATGTAATTTTTTTAATTGATGTTTTAGAACATATCGATCTTCAAAAAACCTTTGAACTTATTGATTTAATCTATAAATCTTTAGAAAATGAAGGCTCTTTTTTTATTCAAGTTCCAAATGCCATAGCGCCTCTTTCTCCTCTAAGATATGCCGATATCACTCATAAAAGAGCTTATACCACATATAGTCTCAGACAAACTCTAAAATTTTCAGGATTTAAAGATTTGAAATTTTATGAACTTGCTCCATTTGTGCATGGAACCAAAAGTTTTGTAAGAAAGGCCCTTTGGCATTTAATGATAAAACCAATCATCAAATCTTTTATGCTAACATCTTATGGAACAAATTTTGAAAAAATATATACCGCTAATTTTTTATGCATCTTAAAAAAATAATCAGTTGTTAAAAAAAAGTTTATTACCAGTTGTTATCCTTTTCATATCCCCATTCAATCAGATATTTTCCTAGC
>JAAKFJ010000129.1 GCA_011064745.1 Candidatus Anoxychlamydiales bacterium
TTTTTTTATAATTGAGATTTGGGCTCAGATTTTTAGTTATTGGTATAATATTTTCTCTCTTCATTACCCAGTGATGGTGGTTATTTGTATTGCTACATAAAACGATTGTAGGAACGTTTAGAGCGGTTGCAAGATGCAAGACAACAGAATCTACACAAACAACAAGTTTGGCCTTTTTAATAACCTCTATTAGAGAGGAGAGGTCTAATTTATCTGAAAAGTTATACAAATTTGATTGATTTTGAGTAATTTCATTAATCAGGTTCGATTCTCTTGTCCCTTTGCCAGTAAAGATGATTTTCATCTTTTTATCTTTATCTATTTTTTGAGTTAATTCTCTCCATTTAGATAAAGTCCACATTTTTTCATCAGATCCAGCTCCTATATGAAAAAGAAAAAAATCATCTGGCAGATTTTTAATAATATCCGGAAGTTTTGGCTCAGATTCATTTTCTTTTTTACAAGAAGGAAGCTCAAATTTCACTATTGGGTAAGAGCTAATACTTATCGATAAAGTTTTTAATAGATCGAGAAGATAAAAAGAGACGTGTTTATTTTGTTCTACCCAAGGTTTTGTATGGGTTAAAAAGTTTTTAAATCCCCCACTGGAATATCCTATTCTGATAGGAATGCTTGTACTATTAATAAGGTAGATTGAATTGGGGAAAAAGTAATATAGATCGATGGCTATATCATAGTTATCTTTTTTGATTTGCTCTTGAGCTATTTTTCTAGTTTTGTAGTAACTGATTAACTTCTTTAAAAATGAGATTTTTGATCTATTTAAATACCAATGATCAACGATGTAGATTTGGTCTATATTGGGATTGTTTTCTAAAATTTGTTTAGAAGAGCTTGAACAAATAAAGCCAATTTTTACATTAGGATATTTTTTTTTCAAAAGAGATAAAACACTCGTTGAGATTACTACATCGCCGAGATGGGCAATATTAGATAGCAGAATTTTTTTAGGATTTTTCAAAAGATTTTGATCAAATTTTTTCTTATTTTTAAAAATCTTAAAGTATATCCAAGAGACAAAATCAACAGTCTTTAAAAAAGTTAGTAGAAATATATTTTTTACATGGTATTTGTGTTTAAGAGGTTTTGTTTTAAATGGATTTTTCATCTAATAATTTCAAGGTTTTGGTAATAATGAAACAAATCTCTAAGTTTGGCTGCATCTTCAAATCTAAGCTCTTTGGCAGCTTTTTTCATCTCTTTTTCTATGAGTTTAATTTGCTTTTCTAAATCTTCCATTTTATGGATTTTTTTCTTCTCTATTTGTTTTACATCTAGAGCTATATCTTCTTTTATCCCGAAAGTTTCTTCTACTGTTTCAATTTTAGCTTTCTTAATTGTTTGAGGGGTTATGCCATGTTTTTTGTTAAATTCCTCTTGAACTTTTCTTCTTTTTAGAGATACCGCGATAGTGTGTTTGATAGCAAGGGTTTCTACATCTGCATACATAATAACTCTACCATGAACGTTTCTGGAAGCTCTACCACAGGTTTGAATAAGAGCAGTTTCAGATCTTAAAAAGCCCTGTTTATCAGCATCTAAAATAGCGACAAGTGCTACTTCAGGGATATCGAGGCCTTCTCTTAAAAGATTTATACCAACTAAGACATCGAAATTACCCAATCTTAAATCTTTGATTATGGCTATACGCTCTAAGGTATCGATATCTGAGTGAAGGTATTTAGCTTTAACATCGATATCATTTAAAAATTTGGAGAGATCTTCAGAAAGTCTTTTGGTAAGAGTTGTTACCAAAACTCTTCTATTTTTTTTGGTCTCTATTCTGATTTCTTCTAAAATATCATCAACTTGCCCCTCGGCTGGTCTGACCTCTATTTTAGGATCCAAAAGTCCGGTTGGTCTGATAATTTGATTTACTATTTCACCTTTGGATTGTTGTATTTCCCATTCAGATGGGGTGGCTGAAACAAAAACAACTTGATTGAGTCTTTCAAAAACCTCTTCAAATTTAAGAGGTCTATTATCGAAGGCTGAAGGCAGTCTAAATCCAAATTCAATGAGCGCATTTTTTCTTGATCTATCACCGTGATACATGGCTCTCATTTGAGGCAAACTTTGATGAGATTCATCGATAAACATTATAAAATCTTTTGGGAAATAATCTAAAAGACATGGTGGCGCTTGACCCGTCAGCCTTTGAGAGAAGTGGCGAGAGTAATTTTCTACCCCTTTGCAGTAGCCAATCTCTTTTATCATTTCAAGATCATAAATCGTTCTCTCTTTAATTCTTTGTTTTTCTATAAGTTTGTTTTCTTTTTCAAAAAAATTGATTCTCTCTTCTAGCTCATTTTTTATGCTGTCTCTCGCTGT
>JAAKFJ010000013.1 GCA_011064745.1 Candidatus Anoxychlamydiales bacterium
AGTTTTCAAAATGATCTTGTTTCAAAATCACAAAAAGGACAACATTGGATAGCAGAAAATAGTGGGCATATGATTCCTCTTCAAGAACCTCAAATCGTAGTAAAAGCTGTTAAAGAAATGGTGAAGGAGATTAGAGAGCCTAATATAATTGAATAACAAATTATATTTAGAGGCAAAATTTTTAAAGATAACAAGTATTATATTTGCAAATTGTAAATTGCCAATAGATGCTAATGCTTTTAACATTTTTTTCTTTTTATTTGCTAATTAAAAAACTTGAATCTTCGATTACTTTCGGTGTGTTGAAGGGCTTTAAACGCAAAGACATGCTTTTTGACAACCCCTCATTGCTTTTTTAACCTTAAAAGCCTCTAGAAGCCAGCTTGAAATGTAGTTTTAGGTTACTTGCGTGCTTGTTTCATATGCTTAATATATACCGATATTTTCATGAAAAATCTTTAAAATAAGCTGTTGATTGATTCAATTAAAGCTATTTGTATTGAATATTTATTTCAAGATCTGCTATTTATGCTAAATATGGTCATATTATAAGTAAACAGGAGAAATTTTATTATGAAAAATTGGATTAAACAAGGAAATCATGTAGGAATTTTTTTAGCTTTGTTGTTTATAATTTGTTTTGTTTGGTTCTGGATACGTCCAGTTAACCAGACTTTACATATGCAACTTTTAGAAATATTCTTCTATGGTTTTAGAGGAATGAATTTTGGGAGCTTTATTTTAGGGCTTATCCAAAGTTATATCTGGGGATATATTGGAGTAATTTTATGGCATTGGACTTGCCGATGCTGTTATAAAAAAGGTTAAAGCTTGTTCTAGGTTTGTAATCATTATTGAGCAGCTTTAATATGCTGCTCAATATATTATTTTAACTGTCAGACTCCAAAAACCTAATAAATCTTCATTATTTTTGTAGCTTTTTTTTCTCAAAAATATCGAATGAAGCTCAATTCTTGAAAAACAGACAAGCTAAAAGTTTAATTCAACAGCTCTCTTTAATTGACATTTTGGTTTAACAGGAAACAAGAAAAAGTATATAATTGTATCATTAATTTCAATGTATCATAAAAGATATTAGCTATGAATGAACACTATTTATCTCTTCCCATTATCGCTGATGGTGAAGACAAAAGCTCCACGATTAAAAATCGTATTAGAAAAAACTATCGCCATATCCGCAAGTGGGCCAAACGCTCTTTTACTAATTGTTTTCGTATTTATGATCGAGATATTAAAGAGTATCCTCTCGCAATCGATTTTTATGATAATCGATTCTGTGTACAGTTTTTTTCTTATGATTACGATCAGGATGAACCATCGTCTGCAATGTATAAAGAGATTGAGCAAGCATTATGCTCTCTTTTTGAAACTTCAAGAGATCATATTTATTGGCGGACACGTATAAAGCGTAAAAAAACAGAGCAGTATGAAAAAATAGATGAAAAAGAAGATTTTTTTACTGTTTTGGAATATGGAGCAAAATTCAAAGTTAATTTGAAGGATTATCTTGATACGGGTTTATTTTTGGATCATCGCGAAACACGTAGATACGTCTCTTCTATTGCAAAAGAGAAACGCCTTTTAAACCTTTTTGCCTATACTTGTTCATTTAGTGTTCAAGCAGCGCTTGGAGGAGCTCGTTTTACTAAAAGTGTAGATATGTCAAATACGTACACAAGATGGGGACGTGATAATTTTAACCTTAACTCACTAACAGATAAGAATAATGAAATTGTTAGAGCAGATTGCATAAAATTTTTAGCAGATGAGATAAATTCAGGACTCTTATTTGATATCATTATTATTGATCCTCCAACGATCTCGCGTTCAAAAAAAATGGATCAAATGTTTGATATTCAAATAGATTACCCATCTCTTATTACAAAGTCTTTAAAACTTCTCACATCTGATGGTATTATTTTTTTTAGCACCAATTCTAGAAAATTCAAACTTGATGAATCTTTATTCAATTCGTGCTCGATTATCGAGATTACAAAAAAAACAATCCCCTTGGATTTTCATAATAAAAAAATTCATCGCTGCTGGAAAATTACCCCTATCTCGATTTAGAGAACAAAGATTGTATCAAAAAAATAATAAAATTTTCCTTGTTATTTTTTTACAAATTATCCATAAAAAAAATTATGAGACAATTATTTGTTTTTTTTACTTTGTTATTAGCGGCTCAGCAAGTAGAGGCAACTTCGTCGAAAGATATTGTTGAGGAGATGGTCAATATCGCAGATATCAAGATTAACGGAGATCGTGTTTGGGATATTCAGGTTCATGATGAAGAGTTTTATGATCGTGTACTGAAGGATCAATCTTTGGGTCTTGGCGAGTCCTATATGGAAAATGCTTGGGATGTAGAAGCTTTAGATGTTTGCATATATCAAATCTTAAAGGCAGATCTTGAGAAAAACTTTAAACCGAGATGGTTTCATGTTTGGGCGTATCTTAAAGCCAAGTTTTTCAATCGACAGAGTAGAGCTGGTAGCAAGAAGGTGATTGATCAGCATTATCAATTGGGGAATGACCTTTATCAAAATATGTTAGACCCTCTTATGACTTATAGTTGTGGCTATTGGAGAAATGCAAAAAATTTGAATGAAGCTCAAGTGGCAAAATATGATTTGATTGCAAGAAAGCTTGGATTTAAAAAGGGAATGAGAGTTTTGGATATTGGTTGTGGATGGGGCGGTTTTGCAAAATATGCATCAGAAAAATATGGAGTAGATGTAGTTGCTATTACTCTTTCTGAAAATCAAGCAGCTTATGCCAAAGAGGCATGCAAAAATCTTCCTGTTCAGATTCGGGTGCAGGATTATAGAGATTTGAATGAGAAATTTGATCGAATTGTTGAGATTGGTATGTTTGAACATGTGGGAGAGAAAAATCATCGTACTTTTATGGAAGTTGTTTATAGATGCTTAAATGATAATGGAATGGTTATGTTACATACAATTGGAGGTAATAGTTCTACCATTACAGGAGATCCTTGGATAGATAAATATATCTTCAGCGGCGGTCAGCTTCCTTCAGTTTCTCAGATAGGAAGATCGATAGAAGGACTATTTATCATGGAAGATTGGCATAATTTTAGTGTCGATTATGACAAGACTTTAATGGCCTGGTTTCGTAATTTTGATAATAATTGGGATAAAATTAAAGAAAATTATCCCTCTCATTTTTATCGAATGTGGAAATACTATCTTCTATCTTGTGCAGGATCTTTTCGAGCAAGATCCATCCAACTTTGGCAGGTAGTATTGTCGAAAGGTGGAGTTTTAGGTGGTTATAAGACTGTTAGATAAGCTTTGCTATCTATCAACATGGACGGTAGACCATGATCGTATCGCGAAACCAAAAACAGTGAGGAGATGTTGAAAGTCTTAAATTTTCTTCGGCTTGAAAGTCTCTTTTCCAGTTACGTTCGAGTAGTTTTGCTTCGATATAGTCGTTGTTTTGCTCGTTGACATGGCCAAGGCCACCTTGTCCTTTTTTTGCCCAGCTCAGCACAATCCCGTTGCGAGCGTGTTTGACAATATTATCAAGAAAAGTCTTTTCATGTTCTTTCGGTAGATGCTCTCCGACCTCAAGAGATACAACCCAATCGTATTTCCCACCCAAGGTGTTTAATCGAAGTCTTGGTTTTGTCAAATCAGCAACTCTGCAAACACCTCCAGTAATTATTGGAGTCTCTGGATTGCCGTCAAAACCATCACAAGTAAGTTTTGCTTTACGTAAATCTTTGACATAGTCTCCCGTTCCGCATCCCAAATCGACAATAGTTGATGCTTTTTCATCTCTAAAAAAATTGCTAAGAGCTAAGCTTAGTCGTCCATCATAAAAATGAGCCCAATCAGCACGCTTCCCTTGCCAAATCCCCGTTTTTGGATCAACTTTAACTGTAAAAAAGGCTAGAACAAAGCCTACTCCCATTTCGAGGGGTTTTGTGATATAATGAAAATAATTCTTTACACCAAACAACATCATAGAGGGGAGAATCATAGCTGTACATGCAAGGCTGATTTCTCCTAACAAAGTTCCATACATTGCGAGATTCACAGCAAAAGTTGTTAGAGCTACAGCGTTTGATGGAAACGATAGAAAGACCTAACTTCCCACATTGTAGTTTTTTAAGATAATTGGTTTTTCGAGTTGGAAAAAAAACTGACGATTCTAAAATTTTTATTGATGTACTCATTAAATTATCTTCCTGAATATTGAGCCTAGATTTTACTTTTCTGAGAGAAGAGAGTCAATTAAAAGCTGCAGGAAATTGGGCTGAGCATTAAAAGAATTTTATATAAATAACATTTCATGAGTGTTATGTATATTTAAGAATGAATTGTTTCATTGCTTATGTTATCATTTAAATATGAGCTTATTATTAAATACTAACAATCTATCAAAATCATTTACTTATAAAAACTTATTTAAAAATCTGACTTTTTCTGTTTACATGCATGATAGAATTGGTCTTATTGGACCAAATGGTTCAGGTAAATCCACATTATTAAAAATTTTAGCAGGCCTAGAGGCGAGTGATGAGGGAGAGGTTATAACCAAACGTTCTTTAAAAACTGTCTATATTCCTCAAAATATGTTTTATGAGAGTCAATCAATCAAAGATGTATTATTACATTCTTTAAAAGATGAGAATTTAGGTGAATATGATAAAAATTTACTAGTCGATAAATGGCTTAATAAAGTTGGTTTTAAAGATCCGATGGTTGATGCTTCAAAACTATCTGGGGGATGGCAAAAAAGACTATCTATTGCAGAGGCAATCATACAATCGCCTGATTTGCTTCTTTTAGATGAACCGACTAACCATTTGGATCTAGAATCTCTATTATGGCTTGAGAAATTTTTACAAAAAAAAGGTTTAAACTTTATTCTTGTCTCTCATGATAGATATTTTCTGCAAAATGTATGTAATAAAATTATAGAGATTTCAAAGGTATATCCAGATGATATTTTTGTATCTAAGGGATCTTATTTAGATTTTTTAAAGAGAAGAGATGATTTTTTACAAGGTCAAATTCAGCAAGAAAAATCACTAAGCTCAAAAGCCAGAAGAGAGAGCGAGTGGCTAAAGCAAGGTGTAAAAGCCAGAACAACTAAATCAAGATCAAGAATAGACGAAGCTTACGAAATATTTGAGCAATTATCTAATTTAAAAAAGAGAAATGAAAACAAAAAAACTAAAATAGATTTTATTTCAACAGATAGGGGAACAAAAAAATTAATAACTCTAAAATCTGTTTCTAAAAGTATCAATGGAAAAGAGCTTTTTAAAAACTTAAGTTTCATCCTCTCTCCCAAAACTCGTATAGGCCTTATTGGTCCAAATGGATGTGGGAAAACAACTCTTCTAAAATTAATAGCAGATGAGATTACACCAGATAGCGGGACAATTAAAAAAGCTGATAACTTAAAAATTGTTTATTTTGATCAACATAGAATTAAACTAGATGATAATTTAACTCTAAAAGAGGCGCTTTGTCCAAGTGGTGAATTTGTTACATTTCAAAATAAAAAGATCCATGTTAATTCATGGTGTCAAAGATTCCTATTTTCTAAAGATACTTTAGGTTCAAAAATAAAAAAACTATCAGGAGGAGAAAGAGCCAGAATATCTATTGCTCATCTTTTACTTAAACCTGCTGATATACTGCTTTTAGATGAACCAACTAATGATTTGGATATTCAAACATTAGATGCTTTAGAAGAGAGCCTTTTGGAGTTTGATGGAGCTATAATGCTAATAACTCACGATAGGTTTTTAATTGATCGAGTCTGTAACTCAATAATTTCTTTAGAAAATAAAGATCAGATTTCCATTTTTTCTGATTACGCTCAATTCGAGGCATCTAAAAAAAAGGTTGTAAATTCTAAAAAAGAAAAATCAAAGCGTAAAAAAATAGACTCTAATATTAAAAAACTAACATATGCAGAGAAAAAAGAGCATAAAGAGATCGAAAATAATATCCCTAAATTAGAAAAACAAGTAGCTAATTTAAATACTCTATTAACCCAAAGAGATGTTATGGAAAACAAAGATCGCCTTGAAGAGGTTTGTAGAGAGCTGGCTGTCTTAGAGAATGAAATAGAAATACTATATATAAGATGGGACGAGTTAGATAGAAAAGCTTAATCTAAAACCAACCTTCTTTCAGAATAATAAGGAACTTTGATTTTAAGTAGTTAGAATAAGTTCTTTACTTTCTTTTGCTTTTCAGAGATTTTTCATACTAATTCAGTGCAAATGGGATTTCTGATATATTATCAGAAGATAAATATTGCACGATAACATGAAGCATGTTGCTGTTTAAATTTATATGTTAGTGATGTAGGGAGAATGATGAATATCTTTTAAGATTTTGATTTTTTTTCTTTAATTTCTAGCCTATGAAGATATCTTTTGTATGTAAAATTAAAAAGAGAGATAAATTCATTCTTTGCTTATAATAGTGGCATTGGAATTGATGAACCTACCAATTTAGAATACTTTACTTAAAAGCTTTTTTGAAAAACATTGAATAAATTTAAAAATTATTATGAAAAATTATAAAACATCTACAGATACCACTGTATTAGAAGCATTAAAAAAAATGTATCCTGATTCATCAAATACCACTATAAGAAATCTTTTAAAAAAAAGAAGGGTATATGTAGATAATCTTTTAAAGATAAATCCCAAAGAAGTAATTGAAAAGGGAAAGTCTATTTCAATATCTCCAATATTTAAAAAAATACCTTTTGGAATTGAAATTATTTTTGAGGATAGGGATATATTGGTAATAAACAAACCTGATGGTCTGCTAAGTGTTCCCTTGGATAAAGAAAAAACTGAAAATGCCCTCACTACTTTAAGAAAACACTTCAATACAAAAGATATTTTTGTAGTCCATAGAATAGATAAGGGAACATCTGGGCTAATGATGTTTGCCAAAAATGAGCAAACGGTAGACAAACTTAATCTTATGTTTAAAAAGCATGAGCTGAAAAGGGAGTATCTTACTATTGTTGAAGGTAACTTAAAAGAAAATGAAGGCGTTTGGAGAAGCAACTTAATAGAAAATAAAGAATATTATGTTAGATCTGTAGAAGATGAAAAAGAAGGCAAGATAGCTATTACTCATTTTTCAGTTATTAGAAGATCTAAAAATTTTACATATCTAAGACTTAATCTAGAGACAGGAAGGAAACATCAGATAAGAGTTCATTGCAAAGATGCCGGCCATCCTATTCTTGGTGATAAAAGGTATTCACCAGCTTCAATGAGTCCAATATCAAGAATGTGTCTTCATGCTTGGGTTTTAGAATTTTCACACCCAATTAGCTCTAAGAAAATGAGCTTTAAAGCTCCTATTCCTAGAGAATTCAAAAAACTAGGAATTTAAAACTTTAAGACAGTTAGGAAACAAAGTTTAATCTTTTTTTCTTCCATATCAGCTTTGGGTATTTGTGTAAGGATAGTCAGGATAAATATTGATATTTTTTTATATCAATGTTATAAAACTTCAAATTATTTAGGACTCGTTAAAAAAGGTATGTAAACATGAAAAAACTATTTGTTTTGATCTTATGTTTTACCAGTGTAATAACATTTGCGAATGATTTGAATTATGCTGCTAAAGAAAAAGATAACAAGGGGATAAAGATGCAACACTTATCAACACAACTTACAAAGATAAATTTGGTAGGTGTCAAAGTGCGTACCAATCGTAGCGATGAAAGCAATCCAGAAACAGGAAAGATTTTTTCTTGTGTACAGCGCTATTTTCACGAGCAGCTTTTTGAAAAAATTTCTCATAGAAAAATCCCTGGCAAAACTTATTGTGTATACACTGAGTACGAGACCGATTGTACAGGCGCCTATACTTACTTCATTGGTGAAGAAGTTTCTTCTCTTAAGAATGTTCCTAAGGATTTAGAGGTATTAACCATACCAGCTCAGAGTTATGTAAAATTTACTACAGAGCCAGGGCCTATGCCAAATGTGGTGATAGGGGCATGGGAAGAAATTTGGCAAATGTCATCAAAAGTATTAGGTGGTACTAGACGTTATCATTCAGATTTTGAAATATATGATGAGCGCGCATCTGATCACAATAAAATTGTGTTGGATCTATTCATTGGAATTGAATAGAGCTCTGGGTAATATTTATCTTAGGGTTATTTTTTAGAGGATCTTAAAGCTCTTTTTCGATCATTTTCAGATAAATGTCTTTTTCTAAGACGAATGTGATGAGGGGTTATTTCAATAAGCTCATCATCTTCTATATAGCTAATAGCTTGTTCTAATGTAAAGGTTCTAGAAGGTGTTAAGATAATACTTTCATCTTTTCCAGAAGCTCGCATATTGCTTAGTTGCTTGCCTTTTGTTGCATTCACAACTAAATCATTATCTTTGCTATTTTCGCCAACTATCATACCTTCATAGACTTTATCGGTAGGTTTTACAAATAGCATGGCTCTTTTTTGCAGGGCAAAACAAGCGTAACCATTGGTGGCACCTCCACATAAAGAAACAAGGACTCCGTTTTTTCTGCTAGGTATAGCACCTTTGTAAGGAGCATAATGATCAAAAATAGAGGTCATTATTATTAGACCTTTGGTAAGGGTTAGAAATTCACTATGACAGCCCATTAGGCCTCTTGTTGGAATTAAAAAGTCCATTTTGGTGATGTCTTGATCATTGGTAATAAGAGATTTCATTTCTCCTTTTCTAATGCCGAGCTCTTGTATAATAACTCCTGAAAATTCATTTGGCACTTCTATGTGAGCTATTTCCATAGGTTCACATTTTTGATTTTCTATTTCTTTGATAATAACTTGAGGTTTTGAGACTAAATATTCAAAGTCTTCGCGTCTTAGGGCTTCTAATAAAACAGCTAGATGCAATTCTCCTCTGCCTGCAACTGTAATTTTATCAATAGCGCCCTCAGATATCTCAATTTTTAAAGTAACATTGGCTTTTTTTTCTTTTAGTAGGCGTTCTCTTATTTTATTTATAGTAAGTTTTTTTCCATCTTTTCCTGCGAGTGGACCAGAGTTAACCATTATATCAATAGATAAAGTTGGTTCTGCAATAACTATAGGGGGAAGAGTTTTTATGTTTTTTTGGCAAGAAAGAGTATCTCCAATTGTAACATCTTCACAACCAGATATAATAACTATATCATTAGCACCAGCCTCTTCCATTTCTACTTTGTTTAGGCCTAGGTGGCCTTCTATTCTTTGAACTTTAAAGCTTTTACACTCATTTATATTTGTATGATTAATGATGTTACCTTTTCGAATTTTCCCATCTAATATTCTCCCGCAGGCTTGCCTGCCAACATAATCATCATATTCGATAGTTGAAACTTGCATAAGAAAAGGTTTTTCTATATCTCCTTTTGTTTTAAGCTCACATTTTACAATAATCTTAAAAAGGGGATTCATATCTTTTTTTTCATCTTCAGGTTCTATTATTGCATATCCATCTAGACCGCTTGCATAGCAATAGGTAAAATCTAATTGTTTATCTGTGGCGTTGAGTTCAACAAAAAGATCAAAGACCTCATTTAGAACTCTTTCAGGATCAGCATGAGGACGATCTATCTTATTAAGCACTACTATAGGACAGATACCCATTTCAAGAGATTTCATTAAAACGAATCTAGTCTGAGGCATTGGGCCCTCTTTAGCATCTATCAATAGTAGAACAGAATCTACCATCCCTAAAATTCTCTCTACTTCACCCGCAAAATCAGCATGTCCAGGGGTATCGATGATATTAATTTTAAAATCTTCAAAGTAGATAGAAGTATGTTTAGAAAAAATTGTTATACCCCTCTCTCTTTCCTGATCATAATTATCCATCATTCTTTCAGGTATATGAGCTTTGTCATGGAATATTTGAGACTGTTTAAGCAAACTGTCTAATAGAGTAGTTTTTCCATGGTCAATATGGGCTATAATGGCAATATTTCTAATTTTTTCTGGTTTGAACATTTTTTGTATAAGCTCTTAAATGTTAAAGCTCTATAATCAAAACAGGATGATTTCCTTGATTACAGAGACTATATTGTTAATCAATAATGTAGTTGTTATTATGAATTATTGTATCATTATTTGCTATTAATAGGAATAATTCATTGAGAAATTCAAAAAAAAATGTATGAGGTAGTAGTAGTTGGCGGTGGCCCCGGTGGTATTTTTGCAGCTATGCAAGCTAAAAGGGTTAATATAAAAGCTAAAATCATAGTTCTAGAAAAAAGCCAATCAATCCTCTCAAAAATAAAGGTTTCAGGAGGGGGTAGGTGTAATGTTACAAATGCGACTTTTGATCCTAAAGAGCTCTCTTTAAATTATCCAAGAGGACAAAAAGAGCTTATCTCAGCCTTTTATCAGTTTCAGCCGCAAGATATGATGAAATGGTTAGAGAAAAGAGGCGTGTCTCTCAAAGTTGACAGGGATAGAAAGGTTTTTCCTTTAAGCAACAACTCTCAGACTATTATTGATTGTTTTTTAAAAGAGATTAAAAACAATAATATAGAGATCAAATACAATCAAAATATCTTAAAAATTTTAAAAAAAAATAACTTTTTTGAAATTGTTATAGACAATGAAGAAACAATTTTAGCCAAAAAGGTTATCTTAGCAACAGGTAGCAGTCCAGCCGGATTAAAATATGCTAAACTCTTGGGGCATAACATTGATCCTTTTATACCCTCTTTATTTTCTTTTAAAATAGGATCTTTAGATATCTTAAAACTCTCAGGTTTATCTAAAGAAGATGTGAGGGTATCTTTAAAAAACAGTCCATTTGCGCAAGTAGGCTCTATTTTAATAACACATGAAGGTTTTAGCGGACCGGCTATTATTAACTTATCTGCTTTTGGTGCAAGATTTTTGCATGAAAAAAATTACCAAACAACCCTTTCAATAAATTGGCTTAATAATTTTTCAAAAGATCAAATTATTCAAAGGCTATTTATCGCCAAAAAAGAGCATCCAAAAAAGCTTCTTTTCAAAATCAATCCTTTTCAATTCCCACAAAAGCTTTGGTCTTTTTTTCTAAATCATTTTGGAAATATATTCTCTTTTCCTCTTAAAAACATTTCTAATAAAAACCTACTTAAGCTCTCTGATAAATTAGCTTCAGATGACTATCCAATAATTTCTAAAAGTAAAAATAAAAGTGAATTTGTCTCTTCTGGAGGAATTAATCTAAAAGAGGTTAATTTCAAAGATATGCAAAGCAAAAAATGTAAAAACTTGTATTTTGTTGGAGAACTTTTAAATGTTGATGGTATTACAGGTGGGTATAATTTGCAAAATGTCTGGACCACGGGTTTTATAGCTGGAAATTCTAAATAATTTTATAAAATTATTTTAAAGACCTTTTAGAAAATAAAAGATTTTCGTTTAGGATAAGATGTTTTTTTTATATCTTTAATTATTCTTTGTTAAGGACTTGTAATATAATATATATTTTTTTTATAAAATTGCTTTTCAAAAATAACTAACTTCCGTTATTAACAAAATTATGAAGAGATATATAAAATTATCAGTTTCATTTGTACTAAGCTTAGTAATATTCGCTGTCTTTGTTGCTTTTGTAGAAAAGCCAGAGCCTCAGTCTTCTAATAAAGAGTTAATTGCCAGACGCGGGCGTGGTGGATATCGAGGTGGCCGTAGAGGCAGATATAGACACGGTGGGGGAAGCGGAATCTATTTTAGGATCGATCTGAGTCCATCGCGTAGACATTACTATCGTGAACCTTATTATGATAATGTTAGAGTGACTTGTGAAGTATTTGATGGTAAATATGAAAAAGTTAGAGAAGTTCAAATAGGTGGTAGAACTATCTATACTGATGGATCAAGAGGTGGTCGTAGATACAATTTTTCTCTGAGACCTGGATATTATACAATTAGATGGAGAGTCTCAAATGAAAAATATTTCGGATCAAAATATAGAAATTATTCAAGATCTCTAAGAATTCATCGAGATAGCGGTGAAGTCTATATCACAATAAAAGGTAGTAGCCTATCTATTAGATAGATAAAGCTGCATCAAAATAGCGCTACATTCTGATATATTTTGTTATAATCAAACTTATTCCCAATTTTTTCCAAAATCAGAAGAAATAGCTCTTTGATATTTCACTTTTCTGTTTTCATGTTGTGCTAATAAAAGTATTATATTTCCATCTGGATTCAGAGCAATTTTATAGCCTAGGTTAGACTTTTCATAAGCCAGATCAGTAATAGGTGCCCAATGAATTCCAAAATCTTGAGAATATCTAGTTTGAAGAGTAGTAGAATCATCGATATCAATTGCATTCCATGAGATTAAAAGATGTTCTTTAGAATCAGAATGGATAGAAGGGAAAAAACAATCTTTGGACTCATCAGAAATAATTTTAGAAATAGACCATGTTTTTCCAAAATCTTCAGAAATTGCTATCTTTATAACGTCTTTTTCATCGGAAAACTTTTCAGCCTGAACTTGCCAAACAAGGACCATTTTTCCAGAAGGATTTAAAACTATCTGTGGAGAATCACAATATGCTGAAAGATTTCCTTCTTCTATAACCGTTTGTTTTGACCATGTTTTCCCGTTATCTGAAGAATTGGAATAATATAATAAGATCGATAAATTTTCCCCGTTATCGTCTTCTTTCCATCCAATCCAAACTATTACGATATTACCTTTATTATCAATAATACTTTGTATATCTTCTATGTAGTAATGAGTATTGGGACAAATTGTATTAGGTTCAGACCAATCTTCTCCAAAATTATCAGAAATAGAATAATTTATTTGAAACTTACTATTCTTTGTGGGGTCCCAATGCCACTCTTTCCAGGTTATCAAACCTTGTCCAGATTTATTTAAAGAAAATTTAAAAAAAGGGACATCCTGTGTTTCTATATATTGAGGATTTCCCCATGTTTTACCAAAATCTATTGATTTTTTAATATAAATTATGTCTTTCTCAAATGTTTTCCATTTTCCCCATAATATAAAAACGGTGTCATTTATATTTTTTATCGAATAATTTATGATATGTTTAATTTCATCTGATTGCATAATCTGCCAGGTCTTTCCAAAATCATAAGATGCAGCTAATTCTAAAATCGAATTATCATCATCAATTTTTCTTTGCCATAAACATATAATATTGCCAGATTCATTTATTATGACTTTTGGTTCCCTGATCTTGTGCGATTCAGTTATACTTTGGGGAGAACTCCATGTTTTCCCAAAATCTAGTGATGTGGCAAATTCAATGGAAGTTTTTTTGTTGTCTAAGTTTTTTTCCCATGTAGCTATAGCTTTTCCCTTTGAATTTAGCACTATTTTTGGACTATCTAATATGCTTTCTTCATCACTGATGTTTTGAAAATCAGTTGCAAAAACAAAAGTGGTAACTATATAAAAATATATTAAAAATGTTTTTTTCATATTTGCTCCTAGAAATTTCTTAGGTAAGTAATTTATACTTTTGCAGGTTTTATATCAAAGGGGGAAAGAAGAGGTTCTTTCTACTAGATAGATGGAGCTATTTTCAAGACCTAAAAGTATATTCAACAAAATTGAAATTTTTATTTAGAGTTAATTTATAGCTCCATCTCTCAAAAAATCTAAAGCTAATGAAAAGGTTTTCTTAGAAAAAATGATTGTTTTATGGCCACGTCTTATCGTGACATGTTTATGTTCAGTATCGAGATATGTCTCATCTATAGCAACAGTTCCATCATTTTCTTTTCCGATCCAAGGATTAAAGCCTAGATTTCCAGCGATGACAAGAATATTAGCAGATTCTGGAAACTTTCCTAGATGATCAAAATTTTCACATGAGCAAAGCTCTTTACCTGAAAAATCTTTTCTAAATTTTTTAAATAGAGAAAAACGATCTAGAGTTCTTCCCCATACAGATCCATTATTTGGAGGAGCAATAAGAACAATTTTTGAGGTTTTTACATTTTTAGGACAATTTGGGACATTTAAAGCTGCTCTTAAGATCAAACAGCCTAATGAATGAGCTACAAAGCAGATTTGCTTGTCAGGATTATCTTCTTGAATTTTTATAATTTGGGTTATTAATTCTTGGGCATGTTCGCTTATTGTTTGATCTCTTGAAGCGTATTTCCAATTTATAACTTGCCAGCCATGCTTTTCAAAATTCTTTTTTAAAAAGTACATATTCCAGGGAGCGCCTAAAAAACCATGGATACAGACGATAGTCTCTTCTTTTGGATTAGCAAAACAAGACATATTTAAAAAAAGACAAAGAGATAATATAAATTTTAATTTATTCATAACAATATCTAATTATTTGATAGATAATGTTAGCAAATAGTTATTTTATGGGGCAACTAGATCTCTAATAAATTCACAAATATAAGATGAAAATATTTTTAAAGTATTTTTTTATAGAAATTTGTATAAGAAAAGTATGAGAAAATTATGTGTAATATTCTTACTTTTTTTTGTGTTTCTAAGCTATAGCGGTTATAGCAATAATAATTCGAAGCCGGTATCTGTCTATGTTTTTTGGGGAAAGGGGTGCTATCATTGTGAAAAAGAAAAAGTCTTCTTAAAGAAAATACAAAAAAAACATTCAAATCTAAAAGTTCAGTATTTAGAAGTCTGGGACAATAAACAAAATCAAAAGTTATTAGAAAGAGTTGGCAAAGAAATGGGCTTCAATGTGTCAGGCCTTCCCATAACAATTATTGGAAAAAGATATTTTATTGGATTCTCAGATGAAAATACAACAGGTGTGAGTATTGAAAAAGCAATTCAAATAGAGCAAAAAAGACCCTCTTTTGATGTGGTTAAAGATCTAAAAAATTCAAAGGAAAAAAAAAGTCTCCAGTCTACGAAAAAAGCAAACAAGTAATACCTGATAAGATTTCAATTCCTTTTTTTGGGGAAGTTGAAATAAAACATCTGTCACTGCCTTTAATAACCATATTATTTGGAGCTCTTGACGGTTTTAATCCCTGCGCTATGTGGGCGCTTGTCATGTTAATCTCTTTTCTTATAGTTATGAAAGATAAGAAAAAGATATTAATTCTTGGTTCTTTATTTATTTTTGTCTCAGCACTGATGTATTTCACATTTATGGTGGCGTGGCTGCATTTATTAACTTTTCTTAGCTACATAAAATGGATGAAAATTGCGGTTGGAACTATTGCTTTAATTGGAGGAGCATATTATTTAAAAGAGTTTTGGAGTAATAAAGATGGTACTTGCAAAGTTACAAGCGCTAAGTATAAACAAAAAATTGCTCAAAAAATGCGGGCTTTAACTCAAAGTAATAGACTATGGCTCGCTGCTTTTGCAATTTGTATCCTAGCTTTTTTAGTCAATTTTATCGAACTTATTTGCTCGGCAGGCTTGCCGATTGTTTATATTCAGATTTTAAGAGTAAATGCTCTATCGGGATTGCATCATTATTTATACATTTTTTTATATATTTTTGTTTTTATGCTAGATGATTTAATCGTGTTTTTTGTGGCCATTTTTTCTCTTCGTGCGATTAATTTCACGGCCAAATATAGTAGGTATTCTCATCTAATTGGGGGCGCTGTTTTATTCATTATTGGTCTTTTATTGATTTTTAGACCTCAAATGCTTTCATTTTAAATTATTCTAATAATGAATTGCAGTTCTAGCCTTTTTTTCCTTTTTGGTATCTTTTTTCTACAACCTGCCAGTCAATATTATCCAAAAAGATATTAATATATTTCAAGCGATTGAGACCATAGGCTGTGATATAAGCATGTTCCCATACATCCATAATAAGAAGAGGGTGAGCATTTTCTAGCACTCCGATATTGTGTTCATCGATCCAGTCATTAATCAATTTATCATTATCTAAATAAAGTATTACCCAACCAATCCCACGCATTTTGCCAGTCTCTATAAAATCTTTTCGCCAATTGTCAAATGAACCAAATCGCTGAATGATTTTTTTTCGAAGAGAACTTTTTTTGGAAAGAGTTGTTTTTTTTAATAGATTTTCAAAATACAGCTCGTGCAATCTCATCCCATTATATTCCCAAGAAAATCTTCTTTTAATCGCTTGCCACTCATAGCCTTTAGTTGTTTCTAATAATTTTAATACCTCATTAGTGTTAGATACATAACCTGAATAGAGCTTTAAATGCATCTCTGTTAGCTCCTCGGGGAAAGGAGAATTCTTTATAAGAGAAGAAAAATCTTTTTCTTCGTATGTTGCGTGAGCAAAATTGATTACACAACATATAAAAACTATCCAAAATTTTTTCATTAAATCCTCTTTTATATTTTTCTTTAAAAAATTTATCAAAAATTTTTAATTTTTGTAAGAGAAAGAAAAAAATTATAAAAAAAATATTTTATTAAATTTTTTAAAGAATTAGCATATTTGAATTTTAAGTTAACTTAAGGTAAAAAAAAATGCCCCCTGTAGCTATAGGTACTCAAGAATATAATTTTTATAAACTTTGTCCTATTCCCGACCAAATAAAAAAAAGGGACCAATATAAATTAGATGAAAATGAAACACCATCCTATTCAGATAATCTTTTTGATGATCTCAGAGAAAAGAAAAAAGCTCATAAAAAAGAAAAGAACTGGCAATTTTCTGATGAAGATTGGGCAAGAATTTCTGATGAAAATAGAACTATAGAAGTTTCAAAGGATTTAATTGATACTCATGTTGATAGAAGGGTGGCCTCTTTTTTTGAACAGCTAATTGTTTGTTATAAAGTGCCTTATCATTTTGAGATAGGCAAAACCATGCATCAAGGGGAATCCACCTCTACCTTAACAAAAAAAACAGGCAATTCTACTCAAAAAGTTCTATTTGATTCTGCTCATAGTAGTACACTTCCATGTCTATATGCATATGATAGAGATTCTTTCAATAATTGGAAAAATGGGCAGCTAGAAGAAAAACCAGATGGATTTGTGTATCTTCAAGACTCTGATACTTATCGACTACATAACTCTACGATGGGGCTTATAAAGGTAATAAATCAAGCGGACATTGCTATAGATGGCACTCAAAATGATACAGAAAAGTTAAGAGTTTTTGCTATCAACAAAATTAATGCAGTTGCAAAAGGTATTTTAACGCCAATGAAAGGCGTTGAAGAATTTGTTGATAAAGCGATTTTAATTACTGAAAATCAACTCGCTAATAGCAGTTGTAAAGAAAAGACCAAAAAAATCTTAAGAATCTATCTAGATAGTTTCAAAGCGATAAAATCTCAGATAAAAAAGCCTAATTTTTTTGATTATCTTTTAAATGTTAAAAGCCCAAAACACAATCAAAGTATTAGACATACAATTTATACTAAACGTTTTAAAATAATTCGTGAATGTCACGAAGCTCAAAGTGTAATCTTTCAAAAGATCAAAAAAGTTTCTTCTGAAATTATTGGTGTTGATAGAAAGCCTTCCAACTTTAATAAAGCTTTTAAACGAGTTTTATTAGAACAATCTAGAGAGAAGGCGACTACAATATCTTTGGAAAAATTATTTAATCTTTCTTTAGATGATTTTAAAAGACAAGTCCCCAATAAAAATACAGTCGCTTTTAAAAAAATAGAGACAAAAGAAAATCTTCAAAAAATTGATAGGCTTATAAATTATAATATTATAAAGGATTTATCAGGACTTAGAATAAAAGAACTTATTTTTAGAATGGAGCTATTTAAAAAACTTAGATCTAAATATAAATGGACTCAAGTAACTGTGGCAGTCAGATATAAAGCGCTTTTCCCGCATTTTCCAATGAGTCAATCTGGAGTCTCGAGGATAGAAAATCAGATAAAATGGATCGATCATTCTCTTGCTTTAGAAATGGCAAAAGTTTATAGATTAGACCCGGGGATATTTTTACCATTTTTATTTACTTCTTTATATGTTTGATACTAGCTTTTGATCATTGAAAACATTTGTTTTCAGTGTTTGCCATAAACATCTCTTTTCGTTAAAATACTTTTCATACTTTAAACAAAATGATTGATGAAAAAACATTCTTCTTTTCTTAAATGGTTAATCTGGGGACTTGCCGCTACCTTTTACTTTTATGAATTTGTCTTAAGGGTCTCACCTAGTGTTATGGTATCAGAGCTGATGGAAAGCTTTGGTATTACTGCCTCAACGGTAGGTATTTTAAGTGCTTTTTATCTTTATGCTTACGCTCCAATGCAGATCCCTGTCGGCATAGTCATGGATCATTTTGGAGTGAAAAAAGTCTTAAGTATCGCATCTTTGATTTGCGGTATTGGAGCTGTTTTATTCGCAGCTACTAATTATTTATCAATAGCAAGTTTTGGAAGATTCTTAATCGGTACAGGATCAGCTTTTGCATTTATTGCTATGATCTATATAACCTCTCATTGGTTTTCTTTGAAAAAAAGAGCTTTCTTGATCGGTATAGCCAATTCTTTAGCTATGTTAGGGGCGTCTGCGGGAGCCGGCGGTCCTCTCTCAGTTTTGATAAAAAATTTTGGCTGGCAAAGAATTATTACCATCTTAGGCTTTTTTGGAATTTTCCTCGGCGTTGTTATTTATATCGTTTTCAAATTTGATAATAAAGATGAGAGAGTAGAAGAAAAAACCGCTCAGAAAGATACTCATATTTTTAAAAATCTACAAAAGGTAATTTCTAAAAAAAACACCTGGATTAATTCTTTTGCTGCACTTTTTTTCTATATCACAACAACAGCTTTCGGTGGTCTTTGGGGACTCTCTTTTGTACAAACTGCCTATGATGTTAGTAAAGATGTCGCAGGCTATGCGATATCAATGATTTTTCTTGGGTGGTTAATTGGAGGCCCTCTTATGGGTCTTATCTCAGATTTAATTGGAAAGAGAACAACTACCATTAGAATTGGTATAATAGGGGCTCTGATTTGTCTTTTTATTGTGATTTATTTTCCTGTTGTTCATATTTATGCAGTTTATGGGTTACTTTTCCTACTTGGTCTTTTCTCTTCAGCTGAGCTTTTGAATTTTAGCTTAGCTATCGAGCTAAATAGTTTCAGAGCAAAAGCTACTGCAGCTGCTTTTACAAATTTTGTAATATCTTGTGGTGATGCAGCCTCTCAATATATTGTAGGGTTTTTATTAGACAATACTTGGAGTGGTAAAATAGTAGAGGGAATTAGATATTACGGCACAAGAGAATATCAAATAGCTCTATCGATCTTGCCAGCTGCCATGATCATAGCTTTTTTTCTAATGTTTTTTATTAAAGAAAACAAAGTAGCTATAGAAGCTTAAAGCTTTTATATTAATTTAGATGTATAGAAAAAAATAAAAAAAAATATATGATGCATTTAAGGTAGGATACATGCATCAAATATTACTTTTTTGTCTTTTAGCAATTCAATTTTTATATATTGCCATTATCAGAATTGATCCTCTTGTCAGAGATAAAATATTCATACCCTTAATGGTAAGTTCACTAGCCTTTTTTTTCGCTCCTATCCAAGGAGGACTCTCCGATTATTACTGCAGAAAGAAAAGTCTTTTATTTGCGCTTTTGATAGTTTTAATCGCATCGATATTTTTTGTTTTTTGGTTTGTCTGGCATAAACAAGTTTATCTCTTCATTTATATTTTTATGTTGGGAATAGCCGGCAATGTTGCTCCGATTGCTCTTTCGGCATTTAAAGATATTACAAGAAAATTTACCAATTTTCGGTTTTTTATCTGTTTGGCACTATTTTATTACTTCATTGGAGATTTTGGGCATTTGGTGTCCAAGTATTTTGCAAGTTCTAAAACAATTTTAGAGACAGGCTTTTTTTTTATAATCGGCTGTATAATTTTAGTATTCTTGATTTTCAAAGATGCTAAAGATAGAGAACTTCCAGAGCAACGTCCCTCCATTATAGAACAAATTAAATATATCTATCATAACTTTTTAGAAAATAAAGTTTTCATGATAGGTCTAATAGGTTTTTTATTTTTAGAAGTATCGCTTTATCAATTCTCATTTAGAACTGAGGTCTTTGATGGCTTTTTATCAAGAGTAGCCCCTTTGCAGATGATTTTAGGAGCTATGTTAGGACTCGCCTTTTTGAAATTTTCAAAGATGAAAGATGAGAATATTTTTATTTTTGCACTTATTGGATCATTTATCTGTTACTTAGTGCTTTTTTTAGCTAATTTTTTTGATTTTATAACTCGTCCATATTCAATGGGATTACTTCTGTTTTTTGGATTTAATTATTCTCTTCTTTATTCTTCTTTGTATTGTTTATTTACTAGAAAACGTCATCATCACGATCATGGAAAAATATTCGGACTGTTAGACTCTATAGATTCTATTTCATATGTTGTAGCAATCATTATTGTTTTCGTTATTAGAAAAGTTCCCATGCAAACAATTTGGCTCATATCTTTAGTTTTATTGGGCGTAGGTGGTCTCTTTTTTTATAGATTCTTAAAGTATGACAAAGATATTCCTCATATTAAATGAAATATTAAGAATTTTATTTAAGTGAAAATACATTTTCTAAATGTCTTAATTCACTTGTCCACTTTTTTGAAAAAAGATGATCAAGTACTTTTGCAACATTATCAAGTAGCTTGTTTTCACTTTTCATCGATTTAAGATCTTCTTTAGAAAACCATTTTATTTCATTGATTTCAGACAAATTTGGATCAATCTTTAAGGAAGTTGGGTGAGCTAAATAAATTAAATC
>JAAKFJ010000130.1 GCA_011064745.1 Candidatus Anoxychlamydiales bacterium
CCAGGCACAGCATTTTTAAATCCAGCGACATCAATTCTTAGCGTAATACCGCTATCTTCTTCTGAATTTTTCCAAGAGGGAACAGAATATGTAATTATTACTGCAACTGGTGGAATAGTCCCGGGCTCTTCTTTTAAAACAGTAACAGATTTAGATCCTTTACTTGAATTCGATGTGAGATATGAGGCCAATCAAGTTGTTTTAATAATGACCGATAGTTTATTAATCTTACCAACTGATGATATTACTAACCCTAATGCAAAAGCAATTGCTGAGTATTTAGAAACTTGTAATTTTACAAATCCAGATTATGTAGATATGCTTTTATTATTATCAGCTTTAAATCTAAGCGATCTCACAGACGCTTTAGAGCAAATGACACCGGCTAGATTCGGAGCGCTGCATCTTACCAATTATAATAATGATAAAGCTATATCACAAATACTAACAGATCATTTAAGAGCTCTATATCGTTGCAAACCATCTTGCGATGATAGTGAAAATAATTTCTTCATAAAGCCTAAAAGCTTAGATATCTGGTTTCAACCATTTGGATATTTTACTCATCAAGACTCATTAGAAGATCAAAGAGCATTTAAAAATAATGTCTATGGTGGTGTTATCGGAGCAGATTATAATTTTTCAAATAACACAAATTTTGGAGGGGCTGTAGGTTATGCATATAGTGATATAAATTGGAGAGAGAACTTAGGGGATGCAAATATTAATAGTATCTATGCTGCACTATATTCTAGTAGTTACAATCGTTTTGGCTTTATTAATGTTTCAATTTTGGGAACTAGAAACTACTATGATGTAAAAAGAAAAATAGTCTTTCCAAATCTTGAAAGGCAAGCTAACAATGATCATAATGGCTGGGATTTTAATGCTCATTTAGGGAGCGGCTTAGATCTTTTAAAGATTAATAATCTTTATTTTCAACCGACTGCCGATGTTGACTACATTTATGTTTATCAAGAAAATTACAAAGAAAAGGGCGCGGACTCATTAAATCTAGTTGTTGATAGCACCAAGTTTGCTGAAGTTAGAGGGGCTTTGCTTTTTAATATTATTAAAGATGTGCAAATATCTAACCTTTGTTTATCCCCTGCTGTTCGCATTGGTTGGATTTATGAAGATCAGCTAAATTCTGGGAAAATTACATCCCGACTCGAAGGGGTCTCTTGCACCCAGAAAAAATTTCGAGTGCATACTTTTCATGAAAATCACAGCAAGGGTGTAGTAGGAGTTAATCTAACCGGAATAAAAAATGAAAAATTTTCATTTTATTTAAATTATCAATTTGAATGGGGGAAAGCTTTTCATCAAAATAATATATCTGCTCGTTTCTCCTGGAACCTGTAATATTAATTAATCTAATGTTTCGGTTTTATTATCTATCTGATGCAAAAAGTCTTAAATAATCTTTTTGGGTCTCTCTTAGCATGCGAAGAATAAAATAAATAAAATCTGCATCATTTAAATGGGCTTTTTCTAATGATTCTATGTATTCATTTCTGAGTATTGAAGGGATAATTACAATATTATAGCTATCTTGAAGAAAAATCAAATTCATTAAAAGCCTTGCTATTCTACCATTACCCTCAACAAAGGGATGGATAAACACAAATTCTTTATGAGCTAATGCCGCTGCAATACAGGGATGTTTTTCTTTTCTAAAATTTTCAATTTTACTAATGAGATCTTTCATGAGAGAGACTAGATCGTTAGGATTTGGTAAAGGATATTTCGAACCTGTTATGATAGCTCTGTTTTCCCGGTATTTGCCCGCACTATTTTCGTCTATCCTATAATAAAAAAAATGATGGAATTTTTTGATGTCATCTTCTGAGATCTTTTTTGCCTTTTATCAGGGTATATAAAAAATCATATGCTTGAGCATGTCCAACAGCTTCAAGATGGTCCTTGAGAGGTTTCCCTCCTATAGTAATGCCTTCTTCAAGAATAATTTTTGTTTCTGATTCAGTTAAAGAGTTTCCCTCAATTGCATTACTCGTGTATGTCAGTCCAATTTCGTAATATTCTTTTATCTGCTGTAATAATTTTTTATCTAAAGGTCTAAAAGTCTTTATCTCTTTTTGCAGGCTATCAATTTCTTTCAAAATGTCTTTCATCTATTGCTCCTAATAAAGATAAGCTGATATATTAATTATATCACATGGATGAAAAAAAATATATACCTATCAAAAACAAACTTTTGTACAGAATTCTTTTTTATTGTAATAATATTATTTTTTATTCAAAATTTTAATTTCGATTTTAAATCGGGAGCTTAGATGTTTAATTTTTCTAAAAAGATATTATTTTTGATAGCTATAGTTTCT
>JAAKFJ010000131.1 GCA_011064745.1 Candidatus Anoxychlamydiales bacterium
GGATCAACATTTGAGATAAAAAAAACTTCTCTATTTTTTTTACTATAGGTTTTTAAAGATTCAACTATTGCTTTAGGTCCTAAAAAAGATCCACCGATACCAATTTGAACAATGTTTGCAAATTTATTTTCTTTATCGATTTTCTCTAAAAACTTTTCTAATTTTTCAACCTCTATTAAGGCAAGTTTCGCAGCCTCTTTAGCAACTTTTGAAGTATTTTGATCTTCGAAAAAATCTCTCATAGCTGTGTGCAAAACTTCTTTGTTTTCTCCTTCACAGCCATTCATTTTATTTATGATTTTGCCATCTTGCATATCTTGCATCTTTTTTAAAGCTTTAGTTTCATCTGCAAGATCAAAAAGGTTTTTAATTATTTGCGCTGTGACTCTTTCGGTTGCATACAAAAGTTTAAAATCTAAATTATGAGTGCTCATGGATTTTATTCTATCCACGTTTAAGATATTTTGTTTAGTGAGATCTATAGGATCTATTGCCAGCTCTTTTAACTTTTTATAACTTTTTAGATCTTTAAACATATGCTCCTCTTTTAGATAAAAAATGACACAACATTATGCTTTAAACAAGAAAAATTTAAAATAACTCTTTAAAATCTTTTTTGGATTGCTTAGAAACTCTTTCATATTATAATATATTAGCTATCAAAATCGGGGTATAGCGCAGCTTGGCTAGCGCGGCTGGTTTGGGACCAGTAGGTCGGGGGTTCAAATCCCTCTACCCCGATCCTATCTTATAAATTTCAAATAATTAATACTTTTCCCTTTCTCTGAGAAAATCCTTTTAAAAAAAGAAGAGCCAAAATCTTTTTGATCTTCAATAAAATAGGGTTTTTTAAAAGCTGGTTGAAAATCTTTATTCTGAAAAAAGACTTCGATTATTTGCTCTAAATAAATCTTATGATCTGTAACTATAGTAATAGAGCGCTTTTTTTTCATAACCCTTGCAAGCTCAATTAAAAACTCATCTTTGATCAATCTATTTTTTGAATGTTTTTTCTTTGGCCAAGGATCAGGAAAATTAACATATATATCGCCAATTGATTTTTCTTCTAAGTAATATTTTGTAAAAATTAAAGCCTCTCCTAAAATAACAAATAAATTTTTAATTTGTTGGTTATGCATATCCACCCAAATTTTTCTAGCTCTATCAAATCTCATCTCAACAGCAATATAGTTAATATTTGGATTTTTGATCGCTTTATTTATGATCCACTCTCCATTACCTGAGCAATACTCAACTTGCACTTTATTATCATTTTCAAATATTATCTTATCTTTAAAATCTGAGTGTTTATCGTAATATTTGGGGATATATAAAAGTCGATTGATAATAATCGCTCTTCTATTTTCGAAATCAAATGGAATATGAAAATCTTTAGCTAACATAGCCTAAAATTATAAAAAAAACAGAGCTTTGAATCCATATTTAAATTTTTTATACTAAATGCTTGCAGATTTAAAAAATAAATTGTTATTCTCCAAATTGATGTATTAACTCAAGGAGATAAGCATATATGAAAAGAACAAAAAAGTTTACGTGGATTAGTTTATTTTTTGTTATCTCAAATTTATTTATCTACCCCCTATTTGCTGAAGATAAAAATTCCTTAAAAGCAACCTTTACAACTACTCTCGATGTAAAAGAGCTTTTTTCAGCATCTCCTGTTATCTATAGCGTTTTATTAATTCTATCTATTGCCGCTGTCAGTATTTGGATGTATTGTCTTTTTACCTTTAGAGAAAAAAATAATATGTCTATCCAAGTTACAAAAGATGTAAAAACTTACCTTTTGAATAAAGAGTTTGATAAAGCTACCAACTATTGCAACTGTCAAGGCAATCTATTTGCAAGTATTATCTCTTCCGCTTTAGATGTAAGATTGCATGGCCCTCAATTTGTTGCTCAAACAATGAAATCAGAAGGACTAAGATTTTCAACAAAATTTTGGCAAAAATTAGGTATTTTAAATGATGTAGTAATAATAGCTCCAATGCTCGGTCTTTTAGGAACCGTAATCGGCATGTTTTATGCTTTTTATGATATCAACAGATCTATAGATAGCCTTTCAGCACTCTTTGATGGACTTGGTATTGCAATCGGCACTACAGTCGGTGGTCTTATTGTCGCTATCATCGCAATGATCTTTCATACTACTCTAAAGTATAGACTCGTAAAAATGCTAAATGCCGTAGAGAATGAAGCCTTTGGTCTTT
>JAAKFJ010000132.1 GCA_011064745.1 Candidatus Anoxychlamydiales bacterium
GAGCCTGCAATTACTAAAGTTCCTCTATCATTTCCAGGTGTTGAAAAAGCGTTGCCTATTGCCCAAACATTTGATGCATTTGGACCTTTAACAGAATTAGTTCCAGAGCCTCCATCCAATGTTAAAGTCTGACCAGATGTAAAATCAACATTGAAAGTATCAGCAAGATTTCCCCCTGTTAAAGTTTGAATATTCTGAAAATTTGTAGTATGTCCTGGACCTGAATTAACAGTAATATTGCCTGAATTTAATCCATCAATTATCCATGTATTGCCAGTGCCAAATGCAGGTCCTATCACCTCATTGACGCCTCCACTTCCACCATCGAATCCAATTGTTCCAGTGAGCCTGGTAGGTCCCGAAATAGTAAAAGTATCGTTGTCGCTACCGCCTATATAGTTTTGTATAGTGGATAAAGAGTTAGTTACAGCTGCCCCTCCTCCTGATGGAGTAATAGAAATACTTCCAGAATCACTACCACTTATGGTCCAGGCATTAACTAGATCTGGTCCATTAACGGTATTTGTACCACCAGCAGCAGCTAATCCAAATAGTAGTGAAAATGCTCCATTAATTGTAAATGTATCATCTGCAGTTCCTCCAGAAGCTTGGAATATATTTTGAAAATTAACCGTACTACCTCCTGTTTGAGTCATAGTTCCGGTAGCATTAGCTGTTATAACCCAATTAGTATTTACATCGGCACCAGCCAAAAATGCTCCTCCAATTGCAATAATGTTAGCAGTCCCAGTAACATTTAGAACACCGGTGAAGGTACTGAAAAATCCTGAAAAAATAATATCTAAAGGATCGGTAAAAGTAGCCGTACCGATAGTAATGTCACCTGATTGCGTACTATCACCGATTGTTATTTTCGAAAATCCATCGGCTAAAGAGCTTATTACTCCAGCATTTATAGCTAAAGCTCCAGCTCCTGTACCAACTCCAATTGTTGTTGTTTTATCATTAGTTCGGAATGTTAACTCACCTGTGCTTTGAACCGAATTTGTTCCAGTAAAGGTTAGTGAATTCATTTCAAAGATAATATCTCCAGAAGTTGAAGCTCCTCCAACTGATACTCCAGAAGCAAGAGTCAAACTATTATCAGCTAACAGGGATAGATTGCCGGATGATGTCCACACTACATCATTATTAACGGCTATATTTCCACTGCCTAAAACTCCAGATGTAGTAGTAACAGTAATATTATTAGGTTGATTTAATGAAGTAACAAGATCTGATGCATTTAATAAGTTAGTTGCAATTTCACCAGCTGGAACATTATTAGGATCGTATAGAATAAAATTAGTTGCAGATGGTGTTGGCACAGGACTACTTGCTGCTGAAGAGATTGTAATATTAGATGGATCTAATAATAGCTGGCCCGTCTTACCATTAAAAGCTTTTGTACTAACTATTCCTTTAAAATCTAATTTATTTAGTGATGATACCTCTACAAAACCACCATCCCCTTTTATTTTTCCACCTTTAGCAGAAATATCTCCCAAAAACCAATTTGCCTCATCAGCCCAAAGAATTACTTTTCCTCCATTTCCTTGCTCTATAGCATCAGCTAAAATTTTGGCATCTTTATCTATAAATATTCTTTTAGCATTTTGAATTTTAGAATTTTTCCCTTGATAATCTCCGCCGATTAAAATCTCACCACCACCAGATAAAGCGCTTACATCTATTTTTGAAGACTTATCTAAAACAACATGCTGACCTAAAACTTTTACTTTCCCTGCAGTTTCATTTTTATTTTTGGCTGTTATAGTACCTGAATGTTTGGTAATACCTTTTTCGGATACTAAAATTACTTTGCCATTTTTTTTCTCAAAACCTTTGGCTTCAATTAGCCCTTTTTGATTGATAGCAAAACTATCTAAACTATCATTGGATGATTTTAATTTGATTTTTATAGCTTTTATATTGCCTTCATTGGTGATAGATCCATCTATCTCAGGTTTTATAATAATATCTTTTTTGCCATCTATGATTAAAATTTCTGATGCTGCAATTAGATTAACTGAGCCATATTTGGCTGAAATGTTTTTATGGTTCTCAATTGTTTTAGATAAAATATAGACATTTGAGTCTATCGCTTTAATAGATCCGAAATTTTCAATTTTTCCATCTTTTAAGGAGTTAAATTTTAAATCTTTATCTTTTAGATAATTCTCTTTTGATAGCTCTAGAGTTGA
>JAAKFJ010000133.1 GCA_011064745.1 Candidatus Anoxychlamydiales bacterium
CCTAAAAACATCTCGGCCATTAAAATGCCAATAAGCGGGGGTGCGGCTAGTTGAATAGACATACTTAAGATATAGTTAAAAAGACCAACTAGAAGTTTCCAAAGAGGTATTTGCATGGAAAAAAACATTGGATTAAATAATTTATCGACAGGGATTAATTGAAAGGATTTTCCGAGAGCATCAATAAAAAAAAAAGGACCTCCGATAATAAAAAAAACAGCTATTAAAACGTAGTTGTAAAAAATTCCAATAGGACCTGTTTTTGAGTTAGTAGTTGGATCGGTAACTTGCAGAGATTGAGCTCCTCGCATGTGATCGGTTAGAGTTCCTGAGGTTTGAGCAATATAAAAAGGAACTGATATTAAAAGTCCCAAAATGAAACCGATAGTAAGCTCTTTTATAAAATATCCAACAAATATCATATCGAAAGGAATTGGAGCTTTGATTGAAAAAAGAACTTGAGGAAGTAAAATAGCCAAAATTGAAATACTAAACATTATTCTGATTGAAGCGGGTGTTGTTTTAGATCCAAAAAAAGGAGCTAGTATCATAATTGGGATGAGTCTTGCTAAACTTAGAAAAAAAACAGATAAGAGAGTGATAGGCTCCATCTCGGAAAAAGAGAGGACTAAGTTTAAATAACTATCTGTTTGAGAAACCGCATTCATTTATAGATTCCAAGATGGAAAGTTTTTAAAGATATTATTAGCAAATTGGACCAGTTGAGAGCTTAACCAACCACCGAGCAGCATTAGAGTTAAAATTACAGCAAAAAGTTTGACAGTGAAAGAAAGTGTTTGTTCTTGAATTTGAGTAGCGGCTTGAAATATGGCAACAACAAGACCAAATACCATACTGATAATAATTGGAGGACCACTCAAAACTAAGATTAAGATAAGAGATTGATAAGTAAGTTGAAAAATTTCAGTTTGAAACATTTTTTATCCTATTTAAATGTCAAAACAAGTCCTTGGACTAGCAGTGTCCAACCATCAATCATTACAAGTAGAAGTAGTTTAATGGGAAGAGCAATGGTTAAAGGTGATAACATCATCATACCCATAGCAAGCAAGATGTTAGAAGTAACTAAATCAATAACGAAAAAAGGTAGATAGATTAAAACACCTATTTCAAAAGCCGATTTCAGTTGAGTTGTGATAAATGAGGGCATCAAAATAATTAAATCATTCGGTTTTAGCTCAGATTTATAAGGCTCTGGAAAAATTTTATAAGCAATTTGATAAAAACTTCTAATATGTTTGGTTAAAGTATTTCTTTGTAAAAAGTTTTTAAAGGGCAGTTTTGAAGCATCGATAATCTCTATAACTTGCAGAGCGGATTGGTTGGAAAACATTGGGGCTGGAGTTGCTTTGGCGATAACATCTTTTGAAGCATCGTACATAGCCACGCCAGTTGGAAACATAACATAAATTGTTAAAAGTAGTGCAAGACCATTTAGCACTTGATTAGGAGGTGTTTGCTGTACGCCAAGGGCATTTCTAAAAAGAGATAAAACAATGATTATTTTTACAAAAGAGGTAAGTAACATCACTGCAAAAGGCAGCATTGCAAGACCTGCTAAAACAGCTAACTTAGTAACTAAAGAAGGTTGGGTAACGAGAGTTGGATCAGATGTTTGAGCAAATGCGGTAGATGCGATGATTATCAAAAAAAAGCTAATAAAAAATGTTAATTTTTTAATGTTCATATAATTTTTAATTTTTTTGCTCAAAAGCTTTAAAGGCTGCTTCAATCGCTCTAAATTGATTATCTAATTGAGCATTGATTATACCTTTTTCCGTTTCAATTATGCAACCCCCAGGTTCGATATCATTTCTTTCTTCTAAAGAAAATATTTGAGTTAGTTCTAAAATTTCTTTTATTCTTTCTCTTTCTTTTTCTAAGATGTCTAAATCTTGTTTATTTACAAAAATTTTTACTTTTAAATGTTGTGAGACAGGCTTTAGAGCGCCTCTTATGATATCGACTATAACATCTGGATGAGTTTTAAGCTCATTAGCTACGATTTTTTTTGCAGCTTTTAAAGCTATTGGCAGAATCTTTTTTTCATATTTTGCTTCTAGAACTTTTATTGTTTTATCTAGCTTTAAAATATGTTCATTTAGCTTTTCTAGTCCTTCATTGAAGCCCTCTTTTTTAGCTTCTTCTTTTAGAGATTC
>JAAKFJ010000134.1 GCA_011064745.1 Candidatus Anoxychlamydiales bacterium
TTAAAAGACAAACCAACTGAAGATGACTTTAAGGGTTATGCAGAGTCAATTAAAGAGATTTTCAGTGATGGTTTTGATTGGAGCGATATTTCAGATATCATGAAATTATCTCTTCGTTTTGTTAGTAGTAATTTTACGATAACCGGCACGGAAAAAAAAGCTGCTGTCATAAAAATTATTGATTATTTCATTGATAAAACAGATGTGCCTTATCTGCCAGATTTTTTTGTAGATCCAATTTTTAAAGCAATAGCCAATCGTTTTGTTGATATTGTAATTCCAGATACTATTGAAACTATTATCCCACCTCAAAAAATTACAGGATCCTTTAATGAGACTCTGGTTGATAATTTTATAAATGAGCTAAAAAATGATTTTGCTGATGGCTTTCAGTGGCACGATATTGGTGATGTTACATCTCAAAGCATAAAATTTGTGCATCAATTTGTAGATGCAAGTTTAGATGAAAAAAAGCAAACAGCTAAAGATATTGTTGATAAGATAATCGATAACACCGATATTCCTTTGATACCCGATGAGTTTGCAGATCCTATTTTAAAATCTATTGCTAATGGATTTATAGATAACATAATTGATGCAGTTGATGCGATTGCAATAATTTAAAGAATTATTCTAAAAAAACCTATCTTAGGTGTTTTTTCAATATATCAATGAAGAAAATTTAAGGTAGGTTATTTATAGAGTTTTGCTCTGGTTCAAAATCACTAAAGTACTCATCTAATCTGTTAGTTACAAAATCTAGTTTTTCAGGTTCATTTTCTGATAAATATTTTCTAAGTATTTTCGTCGCTTTTAGCATCTCTTTTTTATAGCCTTCTAAAGTAGCTAGCTTTTCATCAAAATACCAACGTCCGATATCGATCGTTACAGCCTTATTATTATGAAGACCCCAATTTCTTCTTTTTTTGCCTATATCATCATCGATAATTAATTTTTTGGTTCTATTGTGAACCATTTCTAAAAAGGACTCTATAAGATAGTGTTTATATTTTTCATCAGTAGTTGTTTCATAGACTCGATAAAAGATATCGCATTTTTTTTGTAGGATAAAAAAAATATTGTTTGGATCTAGATGGTAGGTTTTACCATATCTATTAGTGATTTTGATTTTATCTTTAAAGGAAGTAGATTTATTCAAGTGAACATAGACAAGCGCGGATTCATCTTTTAAATTGTCAAAAGCTAATTTAGTCGAAGATAAGTTGAAATTTAATTTTCTACTTCTTCTATTGTAATGCTTAAATCTATATGTATCTATGTATTTTGGTAAAAACCAAGGCAGTGTAATATCGGCAAAAAAATATTTTGTGTAGTATCTAGAAGAGTCAAAAAATTTTAAAACATATTTTTTATCTTGGCTCTCAAAAATAAAACACTCTCTGCCTCTTGTTAGATAATGAAAGTCTTGAGATAAAACATCTTTAGCCTCCTCGATCGCCCCTTCTTGATTCATTTCCCATTGTTTATCTACTTGATCATATCTAGTGATGAGCTCTTCTTTAAAGCCATCTGTTCTTTTAATAGCTAAAAAAACAAAAAAAATTAAAACGATAAAAGGAGTAATTTTTGAAAGAATTTTTATGTTCACTAATTTTCTATTAATTTTTCTAATTTATCATCAACCAAATAAGATGCGTCCGAAATGTTTTTGGACAACCATTTTTTAAGGTAATAAGTATAATGGTTTGCTTCTTTTTGCAGTTTATTTTTATTAAATTTTTTCTTAGAAAACCGTCCGATATCTATTTCAACAACCCTATCATTAATGACACCTAGATTTTGCATTATGTGTCTATCTTTGTTCATAATGTTTTTTTTATAGATAGAATCCAAATTATCAAAAAAAGCAGTTAAAAGATCATCTACAGCCTTTTTATCGTTTTTAACCTTTAAAAGGGTGTCTTGAAAAGAGTGCGCTTTTTTTTGAACAACGAAACCATAATTATCTAAATCCAAGATATGTGCTTTTCCAAATTTATCTAAAACCTTTAGTTTTTTATTTAGGTTATTAGTTTTATTTAAATGAATATAGATAGTCGCAGTTTCTTTTTTGAGCTTTTCATATGCCAGCTTATAGCTCTTCATAGTTTTGGTATAAAGATCTTTTTTTTCATAGAGATTTTTATCTATATAGGGTTTAAAGAGGAGAAA
>JAAKFJ010000135.1 GCA_011064745.1 Candidatus Anoxychlamydiales bacterium
AGTGATTTTCCATGGTCTATTAAAATATCAATTTCATGTCCTGACATCTCTTGCCAAAAATAAAGTGGGGGTTTTTGATCGTGATGAAAATAGGATTTGATTAACTCAGATAAAACAAAAGTCTCGAAAATTCCTCCAATTTGAGGATGAAATTTTAAATCTTGTATTTTAGTAATTCGTAAAAGATAACAAAGCAAACCAGTATCTAAAAAATATATTTTTGAAGATTTTGTAAGCCTTTTATTGAAGTTGTTATAATAAGGTTCTAAAAAACAAATGATATAACTTGTTTCCAAAACTGAGAGCCATCTTCTAATTGTACTATGAGAAAGCCCCAAATCATTACCTAAAGAAGTTAGATTAACTTTTTGTCCGCATCTACCTGCCAGCATTTTTAAAAAATTTTGAAAAATTCTAAGATCTCCAACATGTAAAAGTTGTTGTAAATCTCTAGTTACATATGTATCTATATAATCTCTATAAAATTGAGTTGGATTTAATTTATGTTCATATACACGTGGGTACAACCCATGAAATAAATAATAATATAGATCTTTTTTAGGTAATGTAGGTTTATTTAAAGTAGATGTATGCCAAAATTTTTGATAACTTCTCTCATTTAATTCCGCCAGAGAAAGTGGTAATAAAGATAATCGAGCACATCTGCCAGTCAATGTTTGTGAAATTTTAGCATTCAATAAAAATTGTTGAGATCCAGTTAATATAAAACGCCCCGTTTTAGGATTATTATCAACATCGCTTTGTAAATATGAAAATATTTCAGGAGCTTGTTGTACTTCATCAAAAATTATTTTATTATTATATTCTTCTAAAAATCCTCTTGGATCATTAATTGCATATTCTCTAATATCTGGATCTTCTAAAGAGACATACTTATAATCTGGGCATACTTTTTTTGCCAAAGTAGTTTTACCTGCTTGACGAGGCCCTGTAATCGTAACAATAGGGTATTTGGATAAATAGAGTTTTAAATATTTTGATAAATTTCGCTTTAAATACATCGATAAATACCTTCTTTTTCTTTTTAGTCTTATAATATCATTAATTAATTTACCATGTCAAATTGAATATTCAATGTTCAATTTGACATAACCATACTTCATAAACAACTAAATATAAACATATTGAAAAAAAAGACATTTATAAAAATCATTCGCTCTAATTAAAATAATGAAAAAGTTATGTATTTTAATTTCTTTTTGAATTAGGTTTTTTCTTTAAAATGATGACTTTACGATATGAGCTTGCCTAAACTAGCACACCCTACTCAATCTAACGATCAGGGGTTTTGGCGATATACAGATAGATTCTCGACAGCCCTTCAGAAGAAAATGTTTCTAGCAGCTTCTTTATTAACTGATCCAGTTTGTTTAGCTCATGAAACATTTAGGCAAATTCAAATTATCAATCATGAAAATTCTCAAGATAAATTAATCACAAAACTAGTTGAAAAATTTCTTCTTATTCTAAGGTTTAGTTTTTATGGCAGTTTGGTTCTTATTACAACAATGCCAGGGATGGTTTTAAGATTTTTAGCAATTAAACTCCAAGGCAAGGCTTTTCTTTCTTATAATAGCGAAGATACTATCGAAGAAACTACTTTTGAAAACCGCAAGATTACACTTCTTTCGTGGAATGTCTGTTTTTTGGGAGGAGGCTATTCAATTAGTGAGGGAGGCGTGTTTCCTTGGAGAGATCGAATTGATCGCTTAATTCAAAAAATTTTAATACCTCAAGAAGATTCCAAAAAAAGTCCTGATGTTGTTTGTCTTTATGAAACTTTTGATACAAGCGCTGCTTTTTATATCGTTGAGCACCTCAAAAAAGAGGGCTATAACCACATTTTTTGGAATATTGGTCCAAAAACTACTGGGGTTTCTTCTGGAATTTTGGTTGCAAGTAGATTTAAGATTATAAATCCTGAATTTACTCCATTTCCTTTAGATACTCTTGTTGGAAGAACAAAGGGTACAACTAAAGGTGTTTTTTCATTTGATCTTGAATATAAAAAAGATACCTATGCAAAAATATTTTCAACTCATCTACAACATTCTGAATTACCTAAGTTTCCTACAATAGATGAA
>JAAKFJ010000136.1 GCA_011064745.1 Candidatus Anoxychlamydiales bacterium
CGGGACTATTCCACCAGTTGCAGTAATAATTACATATTCTGTTCCCTCTTGGAAAAATTCAGAAGAAGATAGCGGTATTACGCTAAGAATTGATGTCGCTGGATTTAAAAATGCTGTGCCTGGAGCTCCTGAAACAACAACTCTATCAGAATCATTTGGTGTGCTGGTAATCTCAATTTCTAAAGTTCCATTTTCCGTATAACTGCCTACAATAGGGGTTATGCCAATAGATTCTCCAGGAGAAAAGATTCCATTATTTGTAACAGCAGCTTCTATAGTTCCTGTTCCTTTAATTGTTGCTCCAGACGAGATATTGAAATTGCTAGCTGACCATCTAGAAGATGGTTTCATAATTATTGTTCCAGCTGTTATATTTGTAGTTCCTGTATTACCGGAATCATTTGATTCAATACTTAAAGTTCCCGAGCCTGTTTTTGAAAAAATCTCAGCTGCGGGTATTGCAGATGTTACAGTCCCTGAAAGCGTTGTCGTTTTTCCAGAAGGCACCTCTAAAGTTTTGGTATTAGTCACTGAAGACGTTAATGTAAATGCATTGGCAATTGTCATTGTTTCGGTTGTTTGAAGAGTTCCATCTTCTAGAGTAATGGTGCCTGTTGATAAATTATTAGCTGAACTAACACTTAATGTGCCTGCATTGATATTTGTTCCTCCCCCATAAGCATTACTTCCCGAAAGCGTTAATGTAGAAGTGCTAGAGCTTCCAAGTGTTATAACTCCATCTGAAAAAGAATCTGAAATAATACCTGAAAAAGTGCCCGGGGAAGTTTGTGTGATTGCAAAGGTTGAAGCTGATTTATTCAACACAATACCACCAGACCCGCTGAGATTATTAATATTTTTGGTGTTTGCTTGATCATTGGTTAAAGTTCCATTTACTACTACATTTGAAGAAGATGCTATTGTTCCTGAAGTCCCTAAAGTTAATGTTCCTGTATTAATTGCCGTTGGTCCTGAATAATTATTAGTATTTGTAAAAGTTAAATTGTTTGTGCCTTGTTTGATAATACCCCCGGTTCCTGAAATAATCCCGGCAAATATTGATGCTGAATTTTGAGTTATTGCAAGAGTATTATCATTCATCGAAATGGTACTACCAACGGCTCCACCTAAATCTTGAATTGTTTTTGTAAGAGGTCCTGCTCCACCAGTTGCCAATATCAATGATCCAACAGCAGCAATACTTACAGATGAAGAAGAAGCAATAGAGCTAGCAGCTGTTTGAGGCAAAGTAAGACTATCTCCTGTAATAGTTGTAGGACCGGTATATGTATTAGTACCCCCTAAAGTAAGATCTGCAACACCTTGTTTGATAATTCCGCCAGAACTATTTGATGATGTAATAACACCTGAGTATATTCCTGCTGTTACACCCTGGTCTATCGTAAGAACATTATTATTTAGATTAATATTGCTGGGAGCTAATCCATTTAAAATATTGATGCTTTTTGCGCCTGCATTAGCTTCAATATCTAAAGAACCTGCATTAATTGTCACTTGAGAAGACGCAGAGATACTACCTGAAGCAAGAGACAATTCAATACTTCCTTCATTAATTGTTGTTGAACCTGAATAACCATTAGCGCCTGAAAAGGTAAGCTGGCCAGATCCCTCTTTTATAATTGAGCTTGATGCTCCTCCAATAGTTCCAGATAAAATTCCCGGAGAATTTTGAGTAATCGTTAGATCATTTCCATTTAAAGCAACAGATCCTGATCCACTTAAAGTTTTAATTGCTTTGTCGCCTATTCCAAGCGGAACTGTTAAAGTTGCGCTACCCGAGGTTAAAGATACAGATGAAGAGGCTGCAATAGAACTGCCGGGTGAATTTAATATTAAAAAGCCATCAGAGATCGTTGTGTCTCCGAAATATAAATGGGCTGAAGCTGCTTGAAAGATAAGATTGTTCCCCCCTGCTTTTTCAATTCCCCCTGTTCCTGAAATAATTCCTGCATATGTTTGAGCCGCTACTGTTTGATTTATTGTAAGGGAATTGTCATTTAATTCGGTATTTCCATCTCCAGTAAGTAAACTTTGAATAGATTTTGTGATT
>JAAKFJ010000137.1 GCA_011064745.1 Candidatus Anoxychlamydiales bacterium
AACATTGGATGGAGGCTCTGGAACTAATTCTGTTAAAGGTCCAAATGCATCAAATGTTTGGGCAATAGGCAACGCTTTTTCAACACCTGGAAATGATAGAGGAACTTTAGTAATTGCAGGCTCCGGCTTAATCTCTTTTGAAAATATTAAATCAATAACCGGTGGAACGAATGCTGATAATTTTATTTTTGGAGGGGCTCAGAGATTGACGGGAAATCCAGGAATAGATGGTAATGGTGGAACTAATCTTTTAACTGGTGCAACAGGGCAAACTAATTTTTTTGATTTAAGTTTAAGTGCAACAGACAATGAAGGTGATATGACAATCAACCCCGGAACTCCTGTTACAACTTCCTTTATAGATATTCAAAAGGTAGTAGGGGTAGGCGTGGCTACTAATAATACCCTTCAAGGGCGAAATACTTCAAATACCTTCCTTATTAATAACACTGATAAGGGGGATTTAAATAGTTCAACTCTAACTTTCGAAAATGTTGGTAATTTAACCGGTAACTCTCAAAATGACGTTTTTAAATTTAGTAACGGATCTTTAACTGGAAATTTAGATGGAGACGGTGGTATTAGTGAAATAGATACAACACTCTCTACTGGATCGCTTTCAATTAGTATGCCGGGAGGAGTTGGAATTGTTTCGGGATCTACTGGTATCTTAAATATTGATACTATCAGAGGTGGTGTTGCAAACGAGACTCTAATCGGTCGAGATGAAATTACCATTTGGAATATTACTTCTAGTAATACTGGAACTTTTAGCAATATAACTGATGGAACAGTTAGCTTTATAGCAATCGATTCTTTAACCGGTGGTAATCTTAGAGATACTTTCAATATTACTGGCACAGGTTCTATTAATGCACTCGGACAAATCGATGGCGGTGATGGCGATAACATTTTAACTGCAGTAGTAGCAGGCTCGGCCAATACTTGGGAGATAACCAGTAATGATGCCGGCAGTGTAACACCAGTCTCTGTTGCTTCAACTAATTTTATCAATATCCAAAATCTAGTAGGAAATCCACTCACTAAAGATACATTTATTTTATCAAACGGCCAAGGTTTAACAGGTAAAATAGATGGTGGCGCTTGCGGTTTAGATAATACCATCGATTATTCTGCTTATACAACCGCTGTTAGTGTATCAGTTCCCTGCCCACCACTTTCTGGAGATGGATCAGCTACCAATATATTTGGCGATTTGCCCGGCGGTCTTCTCAACATTGATATTTTTATTCCTCCAATAGAGCCTCCTCCCCCTCCTCCTAGAAGCACTGCGTTAGATGATGCTTATAAATCAGAACTATTTGTTATCTATGATCTAAAAGATTTTGTTGAGTTCAATAAATTTATGAAGCGCTATAAACTGATTTACATAAAAAATAGCTTTATAAATATGGAAGATAATAAAAAGCTTTTAAAACCTGAATTAGAAGATGAAATGTTTAAAGATTTGAAAAAGGATTAGACGCTCGTTCAAAGCTTATTCGTTTTTTACGAGCATTAATTTCTTGTCTAATAGAATATAAAAGATCTTGATCAAAATCTTTACCGGCTGCCCATTGAAGATAGTCTAAAGGGATTTCTGGAAAAGGTCTGTTTTTATGTTTTCCAAGAGGCATTTTTTTAAGGGCTATTGGTTTTTCTAACCTTTTAAGCATTTGAGTAGTGGTGGTAAAAGGAGAGGAGAGTTTTTTAAAGACTTCTATATTCGCTTTGACATCGTTTAGAGCTCTATGAGCACCTTCTAGGTCTATGTTGAAATGTTTGGAGAGCTCTTTTAA
>JAAKFJ010000138.1 GCA_011064745.1 Candidatus Anoxychlamydiales bacterium
GCTGATTCAAAATCCATCAAAGATGGAGATAGTTTATCTGAAAATTCATAATCTAAATAAGATGCTATGAAGTAATTATAAAAAACCAGATTTAAGTTAGGCGCTTTATAGGGTATTAAATTTAGATAACCTTTTGGCAAGTTTTGTTTGATGGTATCAAAACTATTAACTCTTGGTCTGGCATATAAAACACCGAGCAGAAAATCTCCTTGATGTCTGATTGTTAACTCTGTTTTTTTAGCGGTATTAAGTTCAAAATCATCACTTTTGAAATCAGAGGGCATATTTATATCACTAAACTTATCCCAAACCATATCCATTTTAGTAGTTTTAGAAGGGTTTATGGTATGGTAGACCCCTTGAATTCTATATCTTTTTTTTACGAGTAATTCTTTCGGAATAATATCGGTCGCTAAATAGTTTTTTGTTTGAAAAACAGTTCTTCCATGTTCAGGTAAGTATTCAGTTTCAATGGCCCCACCCCAGCCTTTTCTTAAGCGATATTCTAATCTTCCCCACAGTGAAAAATCTCTCCAAGAATATAATCTATATCTTAGAGAGCCTTTTGGGCCTGAGGATTTGTCCCAGTTAACTTTATATCTAATAACTGGGGTTCCGAAAAACTTTTTTAGATTTATCTTAAAAGAAGGTAGCCATAAAGTGGGGAGTCTAAAAAATCGAAACCTTACGTTTTTAGCTTCTAAAAGATCTTTTTTTAAGACATTGACATTACCTGCATGGATATCCCAAGTGCTATCGACATTTTCACAAGTGGTGATATAGACATTTTCAACATGGTAGCTACCATCACTTTTCAGCTCTATTTTATCGCCACCTAAATACCATAGAGAAGCAAATGTTTTACCATCATAAACAACCCCTGATTTAGTAGTAAAATCATATTCAAACTCTTCTCCAACATAGACTCTTCCCTTATACTGAATAATTAAATCTTTTTCAGCTTCGATACAATGGATAAACCTGCCGTTTTCATACCTTTTGATATACTGAATGGATCTCGCTTGTATTCTTATATCTTCTCCCTTGATAACCCCACCTTCATGGGTCGTTAAAATACCATTTTTATAAGATGGATTTCTAAGATCAACAATCAACTCGTGAGGCTTATATGAGGCAGTTGGTTTTTTTGTTTTATCAAGTAATTTCGTGCCTTTTTTGATAAGGGTCTGTTTAAAAGAGGATATAATCTGATCTTTTTCTTGATCAACCTCAACTGGATTTGCCATAAGAGATGAAAATAAAAAAAGAGTAAAAAAAAATCTCATGAAAAAATTTATGGTTTTGAAAATAGTATATAGAATCTATAAAAAAAATCTTATAAAAAATGAGAAGAATTTTGAAGATAGTCATTCGAACTTATTAGAGAAGCATCTTAATATGGTTTAGATAAACAATAACTTGATATGACAGAAGCATAAATATTGAAATATTTTTATAATAAAAATTTTAATTATTAGTATGTTTTTTATTGTAATTAAAATGATCTTATAATAAATTGTTTAGTACAAACTCCAAAAAAAAATTATAAAAAGAAAGAAAATAAATGACTCTAAAAATATTAGCGGCACAAAGCTTAATGAAGCATGTGTTAAATCAAGGTTCTGATGAAAAAACAATTGAAGAATTTCGAAAAATAAATGAATTCGCAAAGCGGTATATAAAATATTTTACATCACCTGATCCTCTTATGGCTGCAATGACTGATATTGAGATTATGCCTGATACTAAATGTGATGAGCCTGAATATTTAAAAATGTTAGAAGAAAATTA
>JAAKFJ010000139.1 GCA_011064745.1 Candidatus Anoxychlamydiales bacterium
GTCATTTAAGGCCAGGAACTTATGATTTGTTATCCCCAAATTATCAAGAATCCCCTAATACTTATTTTGATTGGAATGAAAAAAAAGATAATACGGGTTTTAAGAAGAATAAATTTGTTCTTTCTTTGGATCAGATGAAAAAAATTGAAAAATTATTGAAACAACACAATTTAAATCACAATATTATTAGTTTTTTTGATTTTATAAAAAGTGCAATTGAAGGTAGAGAATATGCTAAATTTGTTTTTACAAAAAGTTTAAGTCATATACTGCACCTTTTTAAAGAATTTGCACATCAATATGATTTTGATGAAAATAATGCAGTTTATTCTAATATTGAAATAATCAAAAAACTCTATGAATCTAGTTCTGATCATAAAGCTATTCTTGAATCTTCAATTATAGCTGGGAAAAATATTTATGAGTACACCAAACTGATTTGCCTTCCACCTATAATAGCTAATCCTGATGATATTTTTGCTTTTCATATTCCTTCTCAAGACCCCAATTTTATCACGCTTTCAAAAGTAAAGGGTAAAACGATTTTGGTTGATGAAGATAAAAAAATGTTCAAAAATAGTATTTTATTTATTGAAAGTGCTGATCCTGGATATGATTGGATTTTTTCACAAAAGATTATAGGGTTTATCACAAAATATGGTGGAGCTAATTCTCATATGGCCATTAGAGCTGCTGAGCTTGAAATTCCAGCAATCATAGGTGCGGGAGAAAGTTTATATAATAAATGGTCTAGAGCAAATTTTTTAGAAATTGATTGTGCCAATAAAACCGTTCATATAATCAAATGAAAATACTAGCGGTTACATCAAGAATTGATGATTTAAATAAACATAAAGAGATTAGAGATTGTTTAGATCAAAGACTCATTAGTTTTCTTTATCTATGTGGGTATGTTTCTGTTATTTTACCAAACGACATAAAAAACACTCAAAGTATTCTAAGAGAACTAACAATAGATGGTATTGTTTTAAGTGGTGGCAACGATTTATGGGAATATGATGGAAAATATAAAATAAGAGATGAAAATGAAATAGCTTTAATTGAACATTCTATTAAAGCTAACATTCCAATACTTGGAATTTGTCGTGGCATGCAGCTAATTCAACACTTTTATGGAGTAAAACTTTTGCCTATAAATAATCATGTTGGAATATCACATAAAATTATTTTAAACAACCAAGAGGTATGGGTTAATAGTTATCATAATTGGGGAACTGATATTGAGAATAAAAATATTAGAACTATTGCAAAGTCGGATGATATTTTTATAGAAGCTATAAAACATGTAAAATATAATATCACAGGAATTATGTGGCATCCCGAAAGAAATTTTATTTTTAGGCAAATGGATATAAATTTAGTAAAAGATACTTTTCACTAAAAGGCATTCATGAAAGCAATAATATTAGCAGCCGGACGAGGTTCAAGATTAAAAAAAGAAACTAAAGACAAGCCAAAATGCTTAACTGTTTTAGCAAACAAAACGCTATTAAAATGGCAGATTGAAGCTTTAAATAAGGCAGATATACAAGATATTGTGGTTGTTAGAGGATATTTAAAAAATTGTATAAATTTTAAAGATTTGTCTTTTATTGATAATGATAGATGGAATGAAACCAATATGGTTTTTTCTTTATCTCTTGCGGATAGTATTTTAAAAACCAATACATGCATCATTTCTTATTCTGATATCATCTATCATCCATCAATTGTTTCAAAGTTGATCAAAACAAAAGGAGATATTGTTATTTCTTATGATTTACATTGG
>JAAKFJ010000014.1 GCA_011064745.1 Candidatus Anoxychlamydiales bacterium
AAAATCAAATAGACAAAGCTGTAGCTCTATTTCATGAAATGAAAAAGAACTCTCTTAAAGAGGGTCCAGGACTAAAGATTATTAGAGTTTATTTAAAGCAAAATCAAATAGAAAATGCAATAACTATATTTGATAAAATTAAAGAAGGGCACTATAAAAGCATTGCTAGAGAAGAGTTTATTAAAGTTTATTTAAAGCAAAATCAAATAGACAAAGCAATATCTATATTCGATGAAATGGAAGAGGAGCCCCTTAAAGATCATACTAGACTGGATTTTATTAAAGTCTATTTAAAGCAAAATAAAATAGACAAAGCCATAACTATATTTGATGAAATGCAAGAGGGACCCGTTAAAGATAGTGCTAGACTGGATTTTATTGAAGTCTATTTAAAGCAAAATAAAATAGACAAATCTGTAACTGTATTTGATAAAATGCAAGAGGGGGACTTTAAAAGGCTTGCTAGAGAAGCGTTTATTGAAGCTTATTTAAAACAAAACCAAATAGACAAAGCTATAACTGTATTTGATGAAATGAAAGAGGATGATAATGCTCTTGCAGGACTAAAGATTATTGAAGCATATAATAAGCTAAATCAAACAGAAAATGCAGCAATTATATTTGGTAGAATAAAAAATGGGTTCGAACGCTTTTTGATCGAATTTCAGGCAAGTGGCTTGGATGAAGAATTAGCTAGACTCTTGAACGGTGCTACTGAAAAGTAGCGATTATTAAAACTTTCCCATGAAATGGGCAGGAAAAACATATTTAACTGCTATAGTTGAGATTTTATCTAACATATATATCCTTTCAAATTGTTAGATACCTCAATTGTCAGTTCATAAGATGGTTTTAACTTTTACTTTTTCAACTCCCAAAAGAGATGTTTCAATAATCGTAAATTCATATTTTTCAAAATGCACAATTTCATTAGTGGAAGGATGATGACCAAGATAAAGAGAGATAAGATCACTTATGGTTTTGGCATCTTTATACAATAGATTGGTTTTAAACTTTTTATTAAAATCTATAAGACTCATTGAGCCTGAAACAGTTTTTGCAATAACAGTTTTAGAAGCTTTTTTCTTAGGAGTATAAATCGGATATTTACCAAAGATTTCATCTTCTATCTGATCAAGGGTTATAAAGCCTTTGCTTTTACCTGATTTATCTAAAACAACTGCTATTGATTGATTGTTCGTCCTAAACTGTTTTAAAATATCTAGCACTAACATATTCTCGGTTATAAACCAGGGAGGTTTTGCAAAATCTATTACTCTACTATCTTCATTTCTTCTCAAAAGGTCTCTGGGATAGGCAATCGAAACAATATTATCAGGGTTTTGATGATATATTAAAAAATATGGAAAATAATCAATTCTTAAGGCATTTTTTATCTGTTTCACGCTAAAATTAGATGGAATCATCTTAATGTGGTAGATGGAAATCATGATCTCAAAAACTTTTTTCTCCTTTAGGGAAAAAATTGTGCTCAGTGAGTTATTGATATTTTCATTTTCTAGTTTTGAAGTTTTTTTAGCCGGTTCTTGAATTACTTTTTGAAGCTCTTCTTTAGATAAGAAAAATTCTAGTTTTGATTTGCCAAAAATAAGATTTGAGGCCTTAGATATTTTCTCAATTACCCAAACAAAGGGCGTTAAAATTCTGGCTAGTAAATAGACCAAGGGAATAGAAAAATAAGCTACATGCTCAGAGTGTTTTCTCGCAGCAAAAAGAGGCGCTAGTTCTCCAAAAATTAAGACGATAAATATTTGAGAGATTGGAGCATAATCAGGCGAAATATTTATGGATTCATAAAACCGTCTTGCAGACTCTGAGCCTATTTGCATAACCGTATTAACAACGATAAGAGTTGTACCAAAAAGGTATGATGGATTATTTAATAAAAACTCTAACCATTTCGCTTTTTTTCTTTTTTTACTAGCATTGTAATGGAGCTTGACTTTGTTTAAAGAAACACAAGCCATCTCAAACATGGAAAAAAAACTCTCTGTAAGAACACAAAAAAGAGTCAAAATTAAAAAAAAGAGAGTTTTATTCATCAGTTTTCTTTTTTTTATGATGTTTTAATAATCTTATATACACTCGTCTTACTCGATTAGGATCAGAGGATAAAACATAAAAAAGTAAATTTCCTTTTATAATTTTCTCACCTGCTTGTGGAATTTCACCTATCTCATCTATCAAAAACCCCCCAATCGTCACAGCGTTAGATTTTCTTTCGATTTTTAGATTGAAGAGCTTTTCTAAATCATCGATTTCCATTTTTGCGCTAGCAATAATCTCGTTTTGTTTAGAAAAGGTATATTTTTTTGTCTCATCTATTTTATCAGATATTTTACCCAATACTTCTTTAGTTAAATCTTCTTGAGTAATAAGTCCGATGATTGATCCATACTCATCGACGACTATTGCTATATTTTCTCTAAGTTGTCTCATTTCAGTTAAAAGAGCCCAAGCTTGCATAGTCTCTGCCACAAAAAAGGGCTTTTTTAAGAATGGTTTTAAATCAGTGCTCACTTCAATTTTGTTTTTATATAAAAAAAAGTTCTTAAGTGAGAGGATACCTAAAATTTCATCTAATTCACCTTTGCAAACGGGCACTCTAGAGCATTCCTTATCCACAAAAAGTGAGATAATCTCTTCTATAGGCCTCGTGATATCATAATATAAGATTTCATCTCTTGGTCTCATATGTTCTTTGATATTTGAGTTATGTAAATTTAAATAGCCCTTAATAAGATCCATTTCTTCTAGAGTTAAGATGTTTTCTTTTTCCGATCTTTCAATAACATGCTCTAGCTCATCAATAGATAAAGGCTTTTCTTTTTTTAAAAAAAAGAACATCAATCTAGAAACGTAGCTGGTAACTGTAGTGATAACTACTCTAATTGGTTTAAAGATTTTGGCTACAAAATTTATAAAAGGAATAACTCTGTAAGAGATAAATTTATTATTGGGAAGAGCAATAGATTTAGGAATAACCTCTCCAAAAAAAAGTGTTAATACAAGAGGAATACCAACTTTTAATAGCCATGATGTCAAATTACCAAAAAGAGATGACACAGTGTTTTGAACTAATATGTTAGCGCCGATATTTAACATCATGATAGTAACTAAAAGATCCCTTGGTCGATGAAGTAGCCTAGCGATCATTTTTTTTCTTTTGTTTGAGCTCTCTTTATAAGTATTTACAGTGAAGGAAGAGAGCGAAAAGAGAGAGGTTTCAGAAGCTGATAAAACTGCTGATAAACAAATAAGACAAATAAGGGCTAATATTAATATTACTAAGCTCATTAAATACTTTTTACTTTATTTAATATTTTATGAAAAGATAGATCAGTTTTTGAAGTGAACTTTAATTTTATTTTCAGGAACTACCCCCAGCTCTTTCATCAAGATCATTTCAATCCAAGCAGGATCACTCTGCGATAAAAGACGAAGTTGAAGATCTTCCTTAGTTTGAAAAGCAAATTGTTTTTCTTGAATAAGCCTATCATATTTACTTTGCATATCAAAAATAGCCTTTTCTCTTTTGGTATTGGCCATATTATAGCATGTGTAACAAAGAATTAAGAAAATCACAACCCACCAAGAACGAACGATTAACATTTCAAAGAGTCTAAGGCTTAGTGTTTTATTGTTTTTTTTGCTCATCATACTAATTAATATACTTATCCGTTATAACTGTATTTTCTTTTTTTTAATAAAAATTGTAAATGATTTTTAAAGTCTAGGTATCGTAATACCTCTTTGCTTCATATATTTGCCCTTCCTATCAGCATAAGATACTAAACATTCATTTTTTGCTTCTAAGAAAAGCACTTGAGCTAAACCTTCATTTGCATAAATCTTAGCTGGCAGTGGTGTAGTATTTGAAATTTCTAAGGTTACATAACCTTCCCACTCAGGTTCAAATGGAGTCACATTTACAATTATTCCACATCTTGCATAGGTAGATTTACCGATACAAAGAGTTAATATATTTCTCGGAATCCTAAAATATTCTACTGATCTTGCCAGTGCAAAAGAATTAGGCGGTATTATACAAGTTGAAGCTTTTATATTTACAAAAGAATCTTCAGAAAAGTTTTTCGGATCAATAATTGAATTGTAAACATTGGTAAAAACTTTAAATTCATCAGCAACTCTTAGATCATAACCATAACTTGATAAACCATAACTGACTAATTTTCTGCCTTCAGAATATTTTATTTGATTTTTTTCAAATGGTTCAATCATACCGTCTTTTGCAAGCTCTGCTATTAGTTTATCTGGAAGCAGTGCCATAAATTTATCCTTTTTTTATTAGCTTAGATAAATAGATATAGCGCGAGAAATGTTTTTCTTGCTAGATTTTTTATTAAAAAACGTATATTTTTTTTATTAAAGGCTAAAATTTATGAATGAAAACTTTATTCAGTCCTCTCTAAGAAAAGATGACACCACTTTTGAAGTACCACTTAGACCGATTAGTTTAGATCAATTCGTCGGACAAGAAAATCTAAAAGAGAGACTCTTTATTTATATCGGAGCTGCTAAAAAAAGATCCGATAGCCTCGGTCATATGCTTTTTTCAGGTCCACCTGGCCTCGGCAAAACGACATTGGCGAACATTATTGCTAAAACTATGAACACTAATATGGTAGTAACCTCGGGTCCTGTTATTGAAAAAGCAGGTGATCTTGCAGGCGTTTTAACGTCTTTAAAAGATGGTGATGTATTATTTATAGATGAAATCCACAGACTCAATAAAACTATTGAAGAGTATCTCTATCCTGCAATGGAAGATTTTACTTTGGATCTATTAATAGATAGTGGGCCTAATGCAAGAGGAGTTTCGGTAAAATTAAATAAATTTACTCTAATCGGCGCTACAACCAGATCGGGATTATTATCATCCCCCTTAAGATCTCGTTTTTCTTTTAATGCCCGATTAGATTACTATAATCCTAATGATCTAAAACAAATAATCTTAAGGTCGGCAAAGATTTTGAAAGTTGAATTAGAAAATGATGGGGCCATCTCTATTGCAAATCGATCAAGAGGAACCCCTAGAATAGCTAACAATTTGCTAAAATGGGTAAGAGATTTTGCCCAGATGGAAAATAAACAATCTATCGATGCTAAAACAGTTAACGCAGCTTTAAAACTCCTATCAATAGATGAGCTAGGATTAGATGAGATGGACAAAAAAATAATTAATGTAATAATAGATCACTACAGCGGTGGACCCGTTGGCATTAATACTATTGGGGTCGCTATCGGAGAAGAGCCTAACACATTGCAAGAAGTATATGAACCATATCTGATAATGAAAGGATTTTTAAAGCGCACCTCAAGAGGCAGAGAAGTTACAAAATTTGCATATGAACATATGGGAAAAAAATTTCCAATAATCCAGGAGAGCTAATATGAAAAAAGCTTTTTCTTTTTTAATATTAATTTTTATATCAATGAATAGTTCCTTGCATTGTCAGGAGCAATTCACAACTCAGCCAAATCGGGCTGAAAACATTCAAGTCCTTTTAGCTAAAAATATCGATGAAGCTCTTTTAGAAATTAAAGGCTCACATGTTATTTTTAATCCTCAAGATGGGACCAGAATATCCTCTTCAATGAGCGCTAAACGTTTCATGGTAAGAGCAACCCCATCAGGTATAAAATGGGGCGGAGAATATCCAGGTATTCATCAAATTTATGTCGTTCCTAAATCAAAAAATGCCACTGTTTTAGTCAATGGGATTGAATATGATGGAGCGGTCGCTATTTTTAAGATCAAAAATAAAATCAATATCATCAGTGATGTTGATATTGAATCTTATCTAAAGTCGACTCTAACTCCTCAGTTTCCATATCCATTAGAAAATGAAGTAATGGCAGCAATTGCAATAGCGGCAAGAACAACAGCTTATTCACATGTCAAAAGAAACAAAGATGCCTTTTGGCATGTTTCCTCTGATGACATCGGCTATCATGGCAAAGCTATAATTCAACCAGATTCTCATGTATCTAATGCTGTAGATAGAACGCGTCATTTAATTTTAGTTCTATCACAAGAGGGTGAAAACAGACCTTTTGCAGCTACATGGACAGAAAATAGCGCTGGTAAAACAGCTGCTTTTCACTCTGTTTTCAGAAAAGATTGGTGGGCACCAAAACAAGGTGTTCTAGCGCCGCATGCTGCATTAAATAGAGAAGAGTCTAAATGGAGCTATAAAATTAGCAAAAAAGAACTCGCTACTCTTTTAAATATATCAACAATTGTATCTGTTGATCTTTACACTGACTTAGATTCTAAAAAAACCTATGCTGTAAAAGTTAAAAATGCCAATGAATCGAGAGATATTGATTTTGAAGAGTTTCAAAAAGCTATAGGCAAAGAGAATATATTAAGTAATGATTTTAGCGTTGTTTTAAGAAATAGCGAATTTGTATTTACAGGTTATGGCAAAGGTTTTGGAGTAGGACTTTGTTTGCATTCTGCCAATTATATGGCCCAAAATGGAGATAATGCAGCGAAGATTTTATCAAAATTTTTCCCTGATACCTTTTTATTAAATCTTAGCGCAATGTCTAAAATGGCAACAAAATAATGTAGTTGAAGCTATATGGCTTTTTTGCTATATTTAATGAAATTTTGCCGGGGACCTTGTGGGATAAAGCTCTTCGAACCAGGTCAGGGCCGGAAGGCAGCAGCCTTAAGATTCAAGCTTTATGCCTCGAGACCATCTCCGGTATTTTTTTATCTATAATTAAAATTTTAATACTTTTTGATTTAAAAATAAGATTATGAATATTAATGAACATTAATTGATAAGGATTGATTTGATTTTTAAGTGATATGAAAAAATGAATACTATCAAATATTTTTTTCTTTTAGCCGATCAATTTTTTCTTGTTTTTTGATACTTTGCCAATTATCAATAATTTCTTGAACATTTGATACTTTTTTATCTGAAAAAACATGAGGGTGACGTCGAGTAAGCTTATCTATTAAATTTTTTATAACCTCTTTTAAGGTAAATTTTTTGTCTTTTTCAGCTATTTTTACTAAAAAAATAATTAGATATAGAACATCTCCTAGCTCTTCTGAAATATTAGCATCGTCTTTGTTATCGATGCCCTCTGAAAGCTCATTTACCTCTTCAATAAAATATTTTTTTAAACTCTCGAAAGTTTGTTCTTTATCCCAGTCGCAACCCTTTGGCCCAAGTAAAATATTTGCTATCTCTAATAAATTATTGAATTCATTCATAAAAATTTTATTGCTTTTTTTTAAAAAAAATTATAAAAGTTATGTTATTAAATTTCAAATGATTTATTTTATTTACGATTTAATTAGATTAAAACTTAATATATATTGCTCTTTTTGTTATAATATAATAAAACAAAAACAGTTTTATACAATAAACATTAAAGTTAATTATGGTAGATCCAGTAAATACTAATACAGCCAATTTGACTCAGCAATCTTGGGTTTCTAAAATTAGGGAAAAAGTTCCCTTTATTCCCGCAGCTGTTAAACAATCAGATCTTATATCTGAGATACAAAGTGCTAGACATCCTTTAGATAATAAGAATCTAGGTCTCGAAGAAAAAACAAATACTGAAGCAAATAAATTTATTAAACATTCAACTTTATACATAAAAGTAAACTTCTTTCACTCTTATTGCAATGCTGGCGATAAAACAGCCGATGCCGATAAACTTTATCGCTTAGCCGTTAAGGATCTATCAAGATATAACAATCCTGGCATCATAAGAATAAGACGTGTGATGAAAAAATATTTTCCTCATCTATCTTTATTCAGAATGCTCTTTTTTAATCTTTTATTTATTAGTTGGCGTCCACAAAAATATATCCAAAAATCTATTGATAAGACTTTATCTTTTTCAAGATTTGAGCTGCATCAGGGTGATTATCTGCCTGATTTAGGCTCAAAACTGATAAGTGAAGCCAATACCTTTTTAGCAAATTACAATAGATCGATTGAAAGATTTAGAGATGATCCGAACAATACTTTGGGTGATCGTGATGAATATGTGCAAAAAGAGCTAAGAAAGCCTGAGATTTTAGGCTACAAATCTATTGATAAGTTTTACAAAAAATTTGCTAATGCGGCCTCTAGAGATGATATAAGAGTTAGATTTGCTCCACTAAGCTCTAGAATTAAGAAGCTTCAACTTTTAGATTATAAGCTGCTCAAAAATTATGCCAATATCGTAAGAGTTGCTCTAATGCCGATCACTATTACACTCGGAATCGTACCTTTAATTTTAGCTAAAGTTTTAGAATTTATCCCAGATAGAATTGCTAAAAAAGGTCACAGCTACTTAATTGCATCGTTTATGCCTTCGATGTTAGATAACACTCTTGAAGCTGTCGCCAGACCAGGCTTTACTCATGCTATCAACAGCTTTTTATGTGATGTTTTAGAAGATCTTTTAAAAGAGATGGACAAAGCGCCAAAAGACAGAGAGTTAAAAGACATTCCAAATGTTGTTAATGAAGCATTATCTGAAGATATTAAACAATTTTCAGAACATCTTTTTACTCTTCTTACAAGAGAACCTTATAAATCACAAGACGAGTTAAAACATATTACTAAATATGGTTTAGAACCAAGCTCGCCTTTAGAAAGGTTTTTTAAATTTTTCACAAGCAAACACTATGTCGATAGAGCTTGGACTAAAGATATTTTTGTAAATAAAGCTTTGCACCCCTCTATTATTGAAGGATTTAATTTCTTGTTCGCTCAACCTGAAAAGCTAGAAGAATATCTTTGTAACTTAATGGAGATGTTAAATAAGATCTATGATCATGTCCCTGATGCTAATACCGAAGAAGGCAGAGCCCTATTAGATGAACAAATAGAAAAGCAAAAAAGAAGAGAGAAATTAGTTGATAAAGCTATTGAAAAAGGAATAAATCTTGCAACGGATAATATTTTTAATATTGGCTCTGGTGCTGAAAAAATATTAAGCCTACTCCCATTTAACATAATTAATATTGGCTCTTTAGGTTTAACAAAATCAGAACAAGTTGATTTGATAGATTCTTATAAAAAAATTAAACAAAGAGCGACAAAACTCTTGCCGGATATCGCATCTGACGCCAAAGATATTTTAAACTCCTCTGGTCATCTTGATCCGACATCTTCTCAAGCCAAACAGGCCAAAGAAGATATAGATACAGCTATAAAAGATATTGAAAGATTATTTGTAGCTGTTAGCAACGTAATGCCTGATGAAAATAGCGCTACAAAAAGAGTCATAAATAGGAAATTGAGAGGGTTTTTAAACAAAGAATACTCACTTAAAGAAAGCATTCTCAATATTAACGATCTACACGAACAACTAAATGGTTTAAAAGAAATAGAGGTTGAGCTTATAAAATTCAATAAAACCTTATCAAGGCTTCCATCTAACATTGAAAAACAGATGGCTGTTACTAAAAAACACATTGATCGTTTGGAAGAAATAAACTTCAAAAATCAATTCAATCCAATAATTAAAACCTACATAGAACTCGCTGATCAAATAATAAAAATCAAAAGACATGACACAATAGCAAAAGATATTGAAAAAGTTATAACCCCATCATTTTTCCATCGCTCTGATCTGCACTCTCTTGCTGTTGCTCAAAAATCATTTTTGAATAATCCAAAATCCGCTAAAAAAGAACATGTATTGACACTCAAACGTAATAAAATAGAAGACTTTTTAAGACAATTAGAAGCTCAAAAAGAGAAAAAAGATTATCAAGAACTAAGAGTAACGGTTAGAAAAATATTAAACTGTCAACATGCAAAACTAGTCGATGAAACGCATAAAAATGCAAAAGCTCTATTTAAGAAAAAACTAGCTAAACATAAGTCTTTGCATAAAGAAGAAAAATCTGTTCTTCCAAGACACTATGAAAAATGCAAATCTTTAATGGCTAAACATGTTCAAGCTTTTCCAAAGTATTTCCAAGAAACTCACTCTGATTTAATAAAAAATGCCGAAATTTTAGCGACAAATGCTGAAGAAATGCCAAAAACGCTCTCTAAAATTGGGAACAACAATTTAATCCCATGGAACTATATAAGCACTCCTGTAAAGTGGACAATCTCTCTTGGTTCTGCAGCAGCTTGGTATCAGAGTTATTTACCTTGGTTAGGTGCAGCAAGGCCTATATTAACTTTGGCCCCTCACTCTATAAGCGCTCTTAAAGGTTTGGTTAGCTCTTTAACCGTTCCTCTCGCTAAGAAAACTGCTAATAGTGGTTACAATGCTGCTACCAATAAGGCTGTTTATGAAGGGGCTATCCATACTGCTATGAAAGGTGTAATTGATTATTCTAGTGGATCTAAAAAATAAATACTTAATGAAACTATCAAAATCAATATTTCATTTGTAGGAAAGGCCTTTTAATACCCCTGAAAAACGAAAACTCTCAAAACACAAAAAGTTAAAAATAAAGCGCTTCTAGTTAATAAAAGCGCTTTATAATTAAAAGCTTACCATCTTCTTTCTTGTCTCTCATTCTCGTGTTTTTCTCGGTATTTGTCACGATAATGCTTTGATTTTTTCGCGCCATCTTTACGAGGTTGCTGATCATCACATGAGCTAAATGCAAATATGACAGCAGCACTCATCAATAATAACATAATTTTTTTCATCTCTCTTTCTCCTTGAATATGCTTATATAAACACAAATAGAGATGTTAATAACAACTCTATGTCCTGCTTTTATTATGTATGAATTATTGCATTAACTTTCAAGTGTTATTTAATATATATAATATTAATAAATACTATTATCTATCTTCATGAGGTTTATAATTTTCTTGATCATGCTCATGTTCGCCTTCACAATGGCAAGAGCTAAGAGTTAATGTAACAACTAACATCATTAGAAATAACATGATTTTTTTCATCTTATTTACCTTAAATAGTTTATAAAAAAATATATAATAATTGAGAATTCTGATATCTCAGTTATATTTTTATAAATATTGAAAATTACATTTAGATGCAAGAATTTTAGTACCTTTCTTTTCCCACCAACCAATAAAGGCAGAAAAAATATCTTCAGATTCTAAAGATCTGATGCAAGCACCTGTAGTGCATGATCTTAAGATAGGACACTGCTTATCGAATCTATAATTATAAGGGCATTTTCCTTGATAAGCAAAATGCTTTTTTCCAATAGGTTTAAAAACCTCTTGTCTAGTTGGGCCAAAAACACTAAAACTATAAGTTTCAATAGTCCCACAAAGATGCAAAGAGGATGAATCCATAGCAAATACTAAATCAACATCATTCATCAAGTTTTGCCAAACGGGAAAAAAAAGCTTATCAACGATAACACTTGAACTAGAAAACTCAAGGTTTAATTTATTAGCTACAAATTTTTCTAAATCATTACCCCAAATAAGTAAAAATGAAGCATTTAGTCTTTTTTGAACCTTTTTAAGAAATGATAGAAGACTCTCATATGAAAGTTGTTTATTAGGCCATTTTGCGCCTGGACAAACCATAATTTTGGTTTTGGTTTGTAGATTTTTATGAGTGAGTATCTTGTCCAAAATGTCTTTTTGAACAGCTGATATATTTAATCTACAACCTTTAATTTCATAAGGTTTTTCATCCAAGAAGTATTTTTTAACAATATCTAGATATTGAAGTCTCATATTGATATTTGTGTTTACTTCAATATGTTTGTTTGTAACAAGCAGGTTTGGCCATTCTCTCACTGATTTTGAGCCAAAACCCACCTTTTTATTGGCTAAGCTAAAAAAGGTCACTAATCCTGATTTGCAGTTCCCCTGCAAATCAAAAACAACATCATATTGTTTTTTTCTTAAAAATTTTATGAAGCTAAAAAAAGATTTTCTAACTCTTTTTTTAAAAGGTTTTTTTTTCCAACTTTTCATGTCGAAACAAATAGCATTATTGACCTGTGGATGAGAATTAACAAGTGGCAAATTAGCTTTTTCAACAACCCAGTCAATCTCAATATTTTTAAATCTCGAATGCAAATAGTCTAAGACTATAAAAGCTTGAATAATATCGCCAACCGATGAAGTTTTAACAATTAATATTTTCAATACTTACCTTCTAGAAATTGATTTTATATCTTAACATGTTCATTTTTATTTGAAAAAAAATAAAAAAAAATTAATAATTCAGCACATTAATTTTTAACCCAAGGTAAAATTATGGTCTCTTTATATCCAACAGTGCCTAAAATAACAAACTCAAGATTATATAATGCATCAAAAAATCTTAAAAAACATTCAGATACATATATTAACAGAAAAATCGCAACTATTTCATCAGCTATCTTCGGCGTGCTCGGAGGTATCGGTAAATATGCACCAACTACAGCTGTTTTAGGCAGCTATTCTCACTTGTCAATTATGCTAGGTGGGATAACAGCATTGCCTTTTATTATAAGTAGGATCCACAAAAAATGTGATGATAAAATAAAAATTCTACATCGCACGCATGAATGGTCAAAAAATGTTGGCCATCATAATCTATCTAAAATAAGCGCAATTGCATCTTTGATTTTAGGACTCATCGCTTTATATGCAACTATAAATCCTATAATCTGGCAAGCTCTTTTCACTGCTAGTATGATTCTGTCTTTAACAACGCTACTTCTCAATGAAATTATTGCTAAACAATATAAAAGCATCGTGTTTGACAAAAACTCAAAAGGCATAAGAGGTTTCGAAATTTCAATGACTAAAAATTTAGGTCTTTATTTTGGAGAAGCAAAAGCTTAAAAGATTATAATTTTCAGAAAAAGACTAATTAAACTCTTCGGGGATATCAGAGGCTATCTCTATATTTTCAAAAGTTATTGGATGATCGAACTCAATTTTTTCAGCATGTAGCATTAATCTTGAGATATCATCTGCGCAGCTAAACTTTTTAGCATATAAAAAATCTCCCAGTATTGGATGAGATATCTGTTTCATATGCACTCTAAGTTGATGAGTTCTACCAGTTATTGGAATCAGTTCTACCAAAGTTTTATCTTTGTATTTTTTTAAAACTTTTAGATAGCTCAAAGCATACTTACCATGCCGAGTCGAACCATAAATAGTTTGCCCTTGAAAAGACTTAATTTTGCCAAGATTACTCTCAATTTTTTTGGTTTTTTCATTGATCGTTCCATCTAATATCGCTAGATAAGTTTTTAAGATTTTTTCATTTTTAAAAACATCTTTTATCATTTGTTCTTTAAATTGATGGGTTTTAGCAATTAGTAAAACCCCTGATACATCTTTATCTAATCTATGAATAAGCGTATATTTTCTTGGAAAAAAAAGATGGAGATTTTTATCTGAGCTTTCAAAATTAATGGGTTTATCGATCGCTATAAAAAAGTCATCTTCATATAAAATTTTAAGAGAGAGATTTTTTTTTTCGCTGCTCTCCTGCCAAAGAGCGGAAAGTTTTATCTCATCGCCTTTTTTCAATTTTGTTGAACCAAATCTTTCAATTTTACCATTAATTGAGCATTTGCCTTTATCTAAAGCTTTTTTGATCTGCTTATTGGATACACCAAGTTCATCTTTTAAAAAAGTTAAAAGCTTTTTATCGACATCTTTTTTGGTAATTTTCCAAAGGTAATATTTTTTTTGCATATATTAAAAGATTCTTCTTTTGATACTAACTATTAAAAAACTACTAGATCTTACTCATTTATAGCCAGCATTTCAAAAAAGCTAACAAGCAGTCTAACTCCCACACCCGTTGCATGGGTCGGATGCAAACCTTTCGGTTTACTTAAAAAAGCGGGACCCGCAATATCTAAATGCGCCCAATCAATTTTATCTACAAACTCTTGTAAAAAAAGAGCTGCTGTAATTGTTCCAGCTTCTCTATTATTTCCAATATTTTTAAGATCAGCTATATCAGATTTTAAATGATCCTTATATCCTTTAAAAAGAGGTAGTCTCCATAGATGATCCCCTGTTTTTTTTGCAGCATTTTCGAGCTCTTTGGCTAATTTTTCTGAATTAGAAAAAAGGCCCGCAACATCTTCTCCAAGAGCAACAACACATGCCCCTGTTAAACTTGCAACATCAATGATTCTATTGGGTTTTAGCTTCATTACTGCATAAGATAATGCATCGGCCAGTATCAATCTTCCTTCAGCATCAGTATTTTTTACCTCAACACTTTTTTGTCCCATACCAACATAAACATCACCAGGTTTGTAACTAGCAGGACCAATAGCATTTTCAGTTGCCGGTACTAGACCTGTTACATTTACTTTTAGTTTTAAACTTGCAATTGTCTGCATAGCACCTAAGATTGCTGCACCGCCAGACATATCAGATTTCATAGTATCCATTGACGTTGGTGGTTTTAAGCTAAGCCCTCCAGTATCATAAGTTACACCCTTCCCAACTATCACAGAGTGATCTTTTGAAGATGGATCCCCATGATAATGTAAAATAATAAAAACAGGCTCTTTATCAGACCCCTTATTTACAGCTAAAAGCAGACCCATTTTTTCTTTTTCAATCTGCTTTTTATCCAAAACTATAACTTTCATATTTTTTGAAAGTTTTTCAAAACTTTTTGCAATTTTCGCTAAATTTTGAGGCGTTTCATCATCAGCATTATTATTAACCAAATCTCTAGTTAAATTTACCCCCGCAGCAATAGTTTTGCCCTTAGCAATGAGTGGCATCTCTTTTCTCTCTATCCCAATAAGAGAAGCGCTTTTTATATAGGTCGGAGCATCTTTTTTAGAAAAATGTTTAAATCTATCGAAATTATAATTGGTTAATAAAAGAGCTTCTATTATTCCTTTTAAAAGCTCTTCTTTTGAGATATTTAGTTTTTCAGGTAAAATTATATTTACAGAATTAGCTTTGTGTTTTTTTAAAAAAGCAACAGCTTCTGCATAGATTTCACTAAGATGAAACTCATCAATTTCATCAGCTTTTCCCAGACCTAAAAGCAAAACTCTTCTCTCTTTAGACCCGTAAACAACAGACATCTGAGATTTTTTACCTAAAAAATCTTTAGTTTCAATTGGAGCTTTAATAATTCTTGAAAATTCAGAGACGCTAAATAATGCAGTTGGCGCTTTTTTTCCCTCAACAAATGGCAGAATTAAGTAGTCCGCTTTACCTCTTTTATTTTTACTAGCTACACCTGAAATCTTCATAATTTTCCCTGCATGATTTTTAAATATTTTGTCTATCATTTTAAAATTTCTAAAAAAAAATCTAATTAGCTGATATTTTTCTTAAAATGGTATTTCATCATCAGTGAGTTCTTCCTGTTTTTGGCTCTCTTCTTTTTTTGCTCCAGTTGCAAAACCTGCATATTCTTGGGTCTTTTCACTAGTATTTTGATTTTGAGGTTTTTCTATGCTAACAGATGTATTTTCTGCCTTATCAGATGTATTTTCTGCCTTATCAGATCTGCCGAATGGGCTAAACTGAATACTTGATGCTGTGATATTTAATGACACTTGAGGTTTTCCTTCCCTATCAGTATAAATCTCTGGTTTAGCAAGATCGCCAACAATAATTAGAGCGCTACCTTTTTTCAAAAAAGAGACCATCTTATCAAAATTTTCTCCCCAGATAGTTACCCGATACCAAATAGTTTCATCCTTGCCACTTTTTCTGATATTAACAGCAATTCTAAGAGTGGTAACTTTTTGTCCATTTGAAGTAAATCTAACTTCGGGATCTACACCTAAACGACCCGCTATAGTGAGTATATTCATTATTTTCTCCTGCTTTAAACAAATTAACTTTATTTTACTCTATAATTTCGTTGTTTTTCAAGAAAAAGCTTTTAATTTTGGTAAAGAATAAAAAAAAGATTCCGATAAGAATAAAAGGAATACTTAAATATTGTCCCATTAATATAAAAGCATCTGCATCTAAAATATCTGATTGTTTGACTTTTAAAAACTCTAAAAAGAATCTAGATGAAAAAACTAAAATAAAAAATAAGCCAACTAAAACACCCTCTTTCTTTAAAATAAATTTTTTATATGTAAGATAATATAACAATAAAAAAATAAAGAGATAACAAAGGCCTTCATAGAACTGAACAGGATGTCTTGGAACTATCGCTATGTTATCCATTGGATTTACAAAAATTACCGCCCAAAAAACACTTGTTTGTGTTCCTACAATTTCTTGATTAAAAAAATTCCCAAGTCTGATAAAAAATCCAGCGAGTACCGTTGGCACGGCCATAAAATCTAAAATACGAACATAACTCAATTTAGGGGTATATTTTTTAATATATTTCCAGACAAAAATTAAAGCTATCAAGATAGTTACTCCAGCCCCATGACTGGCGAGCCCCCCTTTCCAAACTTTAATAATATTTAATGGATTTTTTAGGTAATAAGAAGGTTCTTCATAAAAAATTAAATGCCCTAATCTCGCGCCGATAACAGTTGCAATAATAACATAAATAGTTAATCTATCAGTTATCAATACAAGTTTTTTCTTAGTCGTTAAAATAGCTTTTGAAAAAGCCTTTTCAACAAAATATCTTTTTTTGACACTTCTTTTTATATAAGCATTTAAGAGTTCTAAAATTTTTATCTTCGATTCAATTTTTTGTTTATAAAAAACTTGTTGTTTGATTTTTCTTTGATCTTCATTTTTAGGATCAATTAGATCATGTTTTAAACTATAAAATGAAATAACATCCTTTACGGTTATCTCTAAATAGAGAGAAAAATATCTTCTCAATATATCTATAAAAATATAATAACCAATTGCAAATCCCAAAAGAAAAAAAATGGAATACCATACAATTGGGATATTTAAAAATGGTATTGTAAAAATCTCTTTTCTTGGATTCCAATAAATATAAGCTAACATACTTTAAGACTATAATAAAAAATAAATGAATTTTCAAAGCTTAAAATATAAAATCAAATAAATTTGTTATTTCACCATCCGAATTCAACAAATGAGATCTCTTTTTGAATACACTCAATAGCTCTCAATACATTTGGAACAATATTTTGAGGAAGATTATTTAGATCAAAAAATTTAAGCTCCTTGCATTTTTTAGGCTCCATATTCTTAAAAACACCTTTTATGGAATCAGCTTTTAAAAAAAAATCCACCCAATCAGAGTTTGGAGTTTTTCTATGCATGGTAAGTAAAACCTTTAAATTTTTAGGATCTATCTGAATAGCAGCTTCTTCTTTAGCTTCTCTAGACATGGCACAAGTTACACTTTCATTGGATTCAACATGTCCAGCAATAAAAGAGTACATACCATCACAATACCCGGTATTTGAGCGAAGAGAGAGTAATATCTTATTATCTTTGATAACCGTTAAATATACTGCTGGAATAATCTTAAACTTTTCCATATATTTTCCTCAAAAAAAGTGCTAATATTTTTTTAAAAACCATTCTTTTTAAATGATACTATAAAATGAAATCAATTTAAACAATAGATTATCTATAAATATTTATCTTTTAAGATAAAATCTTTTAAGGATTTGTTAAATAATAAATACTTTAAATATTTTTTTATAAGATCGACAAAAAAAACACTCTTGAATAGAATCTATAACTAATAATTGTTGTAAGCATAAAAAAAATAATTATAGGAGATCTATATATGAATCTTTCCTTAGTATTTACTCGTATTTTTTTCTTTATTCTAAGCGTTTTTTTCATAACTATTTACATGATTGGAATAACCGTTGGCAATGTTACCGTTAATGCCTTTATTGGACTGATAATTGGAATAATTTTTGCCTTTTTACTCTTCGGTTTTGATATCATCTTTAGAAGATTTAATCTAAGAGCGTTCAATATTGCTATCATCGGTCTTTTCATCGGTTATTTGATGGGACAAGCTCTAGTTTTAATCTTGCACACTATTTTACATATCAGCTCACAAACCTTTGTCTTAATGCCACAGATCACTGAAATATTAAAAATTGCTCTATTTCTATTTGGGTTATACTTAGGAACCCTAATGACTCTTAGAGCCTCAGATGAGTTATATATCAGTATCCCGTTTGTGAAATTTACAGCTATTGCTCAAAAGAAAAAGGATCTTTTAATAGATTCTTCTATCTTAGCTGATACTAGAATTATTGATCTTTCTTCCTCTGGTATTGTTGATCATCACCTTGTTATACCCAGGTTCATCATAAAAGAGCTTTATGCTCAAGTAGAGATGGCCGATGAACAAACAAAATCCAAAGCTAAAAGATGTATTGAAACTCTAAAAAAATTAGAAGAAATTCCAGCTTTAGAGCTCAGATATAACGATACAGATTTTCCAGAAATTAAAGATCAAACAAGTAAACTTTTTAGATTAGCTAGACTTTTAGATGCCAATATTTTATCGGCTGATATAAGTCGTATTCAAAGCGCCTCCATTGAAGGCATTAGAATAATTAACTTGCACACTCTTTCAAATGCCTTAAAACCCTTAATGCAAGCTGGAGAGCAGATACGTATCAAAATTCAAAGATATGGTAAAGAGCCTCGCCAAGGAGTTGGTTACTTAGATGATGGAACAATGGTAGTTGTAAACGGCGGTGGCGATTACATTGGAGAAATCATCGAAGCTCAAGTACTATCTGTTAAACATACATCCTCTGGCAGAATGATATTCTGTAACGCATTTGATCAAGAAGGCTATGAATATGAAGAAACAGATGATCAAGAAGAAGATATTGATGGGGATGATGAATATTAAAGGTATCGGCACTGACATAATTGAGATTGAAAGGCTAAAAACAGCTATCAAAAGAAGAGGCGATGCCCTAATCAATCGCCTCTTAACTATAAAAGAAAAAAAGTACTGTTTTAAATTTAAAGATCCATATCCACATATTGCTGCTAGATTTGCAGCAAAAGAAGCGGCTGTTAAATCTTTAGGTATTGGCTTTGGAAAAAGCGTTTCATTTCAAGATCTTGAAATCATAAATGATAAACTTGGCAAACCCACTCTTAAGATATCTGATAGAGTAAAGAAAAAATTTAATAATCCAAATATCTTAATAAGTCTTAGTCATTCAGATAAGTATGCTGTAGCTTTTGCCATATGTCATATCTAAGTATATATTTCATTCAAGAAAAGAACTTGGTTATTTTAGAGAAAAATTGCATAAAAACATTTTCGTAAACTTCTCATATTCAAAGATTGATTTTTCAATAATGTTAAAATAAATTATATTTAAAAAAAATCTTTTTATATTGATTCTTAATGATATATTAAGTTACAATAGTTAAATTAAAAAGAAAACCCTTGTTAAAATTTCTATTAAAAAAGGATAAAAATTATGAGCTTAAAAAGTTCTTTTTATGTACAAAAGCCCATGGATGAATATTGGAATACCGGCATACCAGATTATGTTATAGAAGCTAGACCAATTGATAAAGATTGTCTTTCTGAATTGGAAAAAACAGATAAATTTTTTCATGATCAATTAGAAATAATTAGTCCAGAGGAAGTTAAAAAACACTCACCAGTAAATAAACGAAACTGGATTGAATGTAAGGGACCGGTAAGAAAATTAAGCTTTTTTGATTATGTTACTCTTTATCATTCATTGGCTCCAAAAATAGCTCTTCCTGAACAATGGGAAGAATGTCTCAGAATGCGAGAGACTAGCGATGATAAAACTTACTAAGTTTGAGAAAATTTAAAATATTATCTAAAAATATTATTTTTTGAAATTAAAATGAAAAAGGAAGCAGATAGCTCACAGAGAAGAAATTAACCTCTTCTGGGCAGAGTTTAGCTAGCACTCTTCTTTTATACTCAAAGCTAAGTGTCCCCCAGACTAAAAATCTATATCCGTATCTAAATCCGAGATCTATGTTTCTCTCTCGAATCTTCGCATAACCATCAAAATCAAAAACATTTATTC
>JAAKFJ010000140.1 GCA_011064745.1 Candidatus Anoxychlamydiales bacterium
TCTTTTTTAAGAATCATTTTTCTAATATCTTCTAATCGTTTTTCTTTTATTTCATTCTCTTCGTTTAATTCATTCAAAATTGCTACCCAATCATTTTTATCTCGGATTTTTTTCTTATTTAGTCTATCTAAAACTGAGGTGTTATTTATTATCCATTTTTTTATATCAGTTACGTTAAAGGTCGATACCTTTTTGCTTAAATCGGAGAGTTCTTCAGCATCTAAAGATAATGTATTTTTTAAATATTGAAGCTTATCTGAAGCTACATCAGTACTTACTGCTTTGATTTGATTTAATTGTTTTCTTACTGCATAAATCGTTATACCAATAACAAGAAATGGTAAGAAATTTAAAATCAGATTGGTATAGATTCCTATAGGGCTAACTTGAAGCCCTAGAATAAAAATTACTCCCATGGCAATTGCTACAAAAGATACTGCAAAATTTATCCAGTTTTTATTTAAATAGTTTTTGTTTTTCCAAGAATTTTTTAAATCTATCGAAGATTCATATAATTGTTGAAGACCTGATAATCCATAAAGTATTCCAGCAGGATAAGCTGCGCATTTTGCAGCTATAGCTATTGCGGCAGTGTGTGGGAAAAATGATACAAGTAATAAAAGAGGAATTAGATAAGAGAGTGTACCTGCGCTGTCGTTTAAATTACTAAAAAGATATAAATTTCTTATAGATAGATCAATAGCTTTCATTAACTGAGCTATTTTAGAATCTTTTTTTACGTGTGAATAAACTTTTGCTCCAGCATATATTAATCCTGTTGCAGCTCCAAATGAGATTAAACCAGTACTTACTGCGAGTGAAATACCGCTTATTCCTATTGCAACGGGTATAATATGAAAGATTGTTAATATCGATCCGGTAGCTATCATCGCAGATATCATGGCGACTACTAAAATTGCGACAAATACTTTTGATAAATAACGATATTTTGGAGAGTTCTTCTCAATTTGAGTTATTTTATTAGCATAGATTTTACTAGATACATCTGAACTTATCTCTCGAATATCAGAGGTAGGTTTCAAATCTTTTAGATCTTTAAGAATTTCTGTGCCAATTTTATGTATTTTAGTTTCTTGTGATTTGAGATCATGTTTAGATGTTTTGACAATCTGTTTTAAAGACGATATTTTTTGATCTATTCTGCTACCACTTATACCAGCATAATCTCCATGAAGACGTCCCTCATTTAAAATCGTTTCTTTTCCTATCGCAAACGATGATAATTCTTTCTTCTTATCAAGAGTTAATTGCACCCCCTCTCTGAACTGATAAATGCTTGAAACCGTCATAGTTAATATCTTTTTTTTTATTTATTATAATTATATATATTAATAGTAGTATTATACTAAAAACTAACATTTTTGTAAAATTAATTTTAGTTATACGTAAAAATGCAATTTAATCTATAAAAAACCGTAAACTTCGAATAATAAGAGGTTTAAAGAATCAAAATATATTCTAATTAACCTATTGTCTATCAATGATTTGTCTATTAATAATGCAATAGACTTAATATAAACAACTTAAGGCATAATTAGCCAATCGAATCAGCTCATTAATTGATATACTCCAATATCTAAAGAACATTGGAGCCTATCTTCAAATAAAATTCGTGTAAAAAAATAATTTTATTTATATTAAATTATTTTTTTATAATAAATTTTAAATTAACATTTTATTTATAACAAATAAATGAAATATAATATATAATATTGCTTATATTTAAAAGGCGAACTTATTCTCCA
>JAAKFJ010000141.1 GCA_011064745.1 Candidatus Anoxychlamydiales bacterium
TATTTAAAAAAAGATTTGAGACTTATGCAAGAAAAATATGATCATCAAAAAATTGAAAAAAAATGGCAAGAGTATTGGAGTAAAAACAAGACTTTTGAAGTAAAAAAAGATTTAACTAAACCTAAATATTATATTTTAGATATGTTTCCATATCCATCAGGCGCGGGACTCCATGTTGGCCATGTAACGGGTTATACTGGAACAGATATTATCGCCAGATATATGAGACAAAAGGGATATAACGTTCTTCATCCTATGGGATGGGATAGTTTTGGCCTACCAGCTGAGCAATATGCGATTAGAACAGGAACTCATCCAGCAATAACTACCAAAAAAAATATTGATACCTACAAAAGACAACTTAAAATTTTAGGTTTTAGCTATGATTGGTCAAGGGAGCTTGCAACTTCTGATGCTACCTATTACAAATGGACTCAGTGGCTTTTTACCAAACTCTATGAGCTTGGTCTAGCCTATGAAGCTAAAATCAATGTTAACTACTGCCCAGAGTTAAAAACAATTTTAGCGAACGAAGAGATTGAAGAGGGGAAATCTAAAGAAGGGGGGTTCCCTATCGAGAGGCTTCCTTTAAAACAGTGGGTTTTAAAAATCACTAAATATGCTGAAAGGTTAATTGAAGATTTAGATCTGGTTGATTGGCCGGAAAATATAAAAAGACTGCAGATAAACTGGATAGGCAAAAGTGTTGGCGCTAAAATAAGATTTAAAGTTAAAGATAAAAACAATGAAATCGAAGTTTTCACAACTCGGCCAGATACTCTATTTGGAGCAACCTATTTAGTGTTATCACCAGAATATCCACTCGTTGATGCTCTAACAACAAATGACAAAATTAAAGAAGTTCAACAATACAAAAAAATAACTGCTCAAAAAAGCGATCTTGATAGAACTGATTTGGCCAAAGAAAAAACAGGAGTATTTTTAGGCACCTATGCTATAAATCCTGCTAATAATGAACCCCTTGAAATTTGGATATCTGATTATGTTTTGATGAACTATGCAACAGGTTCTATTATGGCAGTTCCGGCTCACGATGAAAGAGATTTTGAGTTTGCTCAACAATATAACCTACCAATTAAATGTGTTTATGATCCTGATCTTTCTGATACTGATGAAGAGGTGCCGCTAAAGGAGCTTAAAGAGCAAATTTTAAAAGGAAAAAGATGTTGGTCTAAAAATGGACGTTCTATTTTTTCTGAAAATGATGAAATTTCTTTAAATGGTTTAAGTGTCGAGAAAGCTATTGAAAAAACAATCTCTTGGTTAGAGACTACTAACAATGGTAAAAAAGCTATTAGCTATAAACTTCGCGATTGGCTTTTTTCAAGACAAAGATATTGGGGAGAGCCCATTCCAATTCTACATTTTGAAGATGGTTCTAAAAGAGCTCTAGAGTTAGATGAACTTCCGCTTATACCTCCCTCTCTTCAAGATTATAAACCGGGTGAAGCGGGAAAAAGCCCGCTTGCCAATCAAACAGGCTGGGTAGAGACTGTAGATCCTAAAACTAATAAAAAAGCCAAAAGAGAGATCAATACTATGCCTCAATGGGCCGGATCTTGTTGGTATTATTTAAGATTTATCGATCCTTTAAATGACAAAGAGGCTTTTAAAAAAGATTTAGAAAAATATTGGCTGCCTATCGATTTATATGTTGGGGGAGCTGAACATGCTGTTTTACATCTTTTATATGCTAGATTTTGGCAT
>JAAKFJ010000142.1 GCA_011064745.1 Candidatus Anoxychlamydiales bacterium
AGTGCTAAAAAAATATATTTTTTGCCCCTCTATATGGCAGGAGAAATTGCAAACAAATTTTAAATTCTACCTTTGATCTTAGAAAAAACTTTAAACAAGTTTTATTTAAATAAGTCTTTTAATTCTACTGAACTATCAACCAATTCTTTTTCCCATAAATTTTTCTTTAGTCCTTCAGTAGTAATCATAGCCAAAAACACTTGTTTATTTGTCTTATAATTACTCTCAAATATATCAATTTTGTTCTGCAAAGATTTGCCATAACTTTTATCAATAAGAAAAAGATTCTTACAATATTTGATTTCACATAAAGTTATTGCATTATCATTTCTATCAAATAATAAATCTATTTGTGTTCCTATTTTTTTTGAACCTTTCTTTGGAATAAATTTCCAACTACCAATCTTGCACGCAATATTTTCTAAATCTAGAGCTCTTTTTATTTCATTTATATGTTTTAAACATATGCATTCAAAAGCATATCCAGACCATGTATTGACAATAGAATTTTTTATTATATTCTTCCAATATCCTTTATATTCAGAACTTTTTGAGGATTCTTTTAAAGGTTTTATCCATTTAAGATAGAATAAAGTATATTCATCAATAACTCGGTAAAATCGATCTCTTTTTTTCTTTCCTATGGGGAAAAAACTATGAATAAATCCTGAAGCCTCTAATTCTTCTAAACGTTTATTTAACGTACCTCCTGAAGATATTTTTGTAGTTCGGGTTAATTCTTCTCTAGATATCCCATTTGCTTTTTTTGATATCTCTTTAATAATAACTAGATTTATATCTGCCATATCAAAAATAGAATGAAATAAATAAGTAAATTCAGAAAATAATAACCCATCTTTTCCAAAACAGGTTCTATCAATTATTTGACTAGCGGTTTTTCCTTTCTCTATTTCTTTTAAATAATAGGGAACTCCTCCAAATACCATATAAAGATCTAAAATTTGTTTATTTTTTAATTTGATAGAACGGCTTAATAAAAATTTTTTTGTTTCCTTTAAATTAAAAGGTTCTAATAAAATTCTTCTTGTCAATCTATTATGCAATCCTCCTTTTGCATGTATCAAATGATCTAGCATCCATGAAGCAGCAGAACCACATGCTATTAGGATTAAATTAGATATTCTACTCCAATGACGATTCCAATAATAGTCTAATGCTTGAATGAATCCAGATTTCCTTGTCGCAAACCATGGAGTTTCATCAAAAAATAAAATAATTTTACATGATTTTTTTATTGTTCTTATTTTTTCATCAAGAATTTTAAAAGCATCCATCCAATTTCCAGTATTTTTAAGCTGTATACCTTCAAAAAACATTTCAGATATTACTTTCAAAAAATTTTCTATTTGTTGAGAGAGAGAAATATCTTTTATTCCTATGATTTCAATAAAAAATCCCTTTTTTTCAAAATATTCTCGAATTAAAAAAGTTTTTCCTACTCGACGTCTACCATAAATAGCTAAAAATTCCGCTTCTTTTGATTTAAAGATTTTATTTAGGGTGTCTATTTCTTTTTCTCGTCCTATAATCTTTTGTCTTACCATAAAAAATCTCCTAAAATTTATATAGTTATGGCTGCATATAAATATTTATATCCAGCCATATCTTTTTTGTCAATTTAGTTATGGCTCCATATAAATATTTATATG
>JAAKFJ010000143.1 GCA_011064745.1 Candidatus Anoxychlamydiales bacterium
AAAACTGCCCAGATCTGAGTGAATAACTCTGTCATCTAAAACACCTGAGTTTTTCACACAATTATAATCATCATTTATATAGCCTTTTTGATAAATCGAGAAAGTTGTATTTAAAAATGAGTTGGTTAGTTTTTTTAGCTCATCAGGATCGTGTTTATTTTTCGTTAAAATTGCTTCAAAAGTTTTTACTTTTTTTTGGATTACAAATCCGGCACTATCTAAATCGATAAAATACTTTCTTTTGAATCTATCTAAGATTGTGATTTTTTTATTGAAAATATCTGTTCTACTCAAATGAACATAAATTGTTGCTGTTTCATCTTTTAGATAACTATTAGCAATTTGATAGCTCTTTAAAGAATCGTTTAAAAGCTTCTCCTTATAATATAGTCTCTTTGTTTTATAACTATCAAAAAAATCTAAAACAGTAAGCCAAAGAGGTATCTTATAACGATGAAACCTGACAAATTTTATAACGTAATTATTATCCTCACTTTCAAACACATATGTTTGACAACCTTTAGATAAATATTTAAATTCTTGGTCTAAAATCTTATGAATATCATCAGAATCACTATAAACCTCTTTATTATTACTTAGAGTTGATTTTAGTTTATCTAATCTAAAACCATCAGTAATGAGTTGCCAAGATTTAGCAAATATACATATTATCCCAATAAAAAAAAGAGTTTTGAAAATAACCCAAATAGATTTCATATAAATTTTTTTATTTTTCCTTTTTTTAAATGATATAGTAAGCTAAAGTTACGAGTCTACTTAAAAAAAAATTTGAGGAGATAAATATGATACCTTTGGATGCAGATATTCATCAAATACAAAAACCTGAAGTTAGAGAAGAAAGAGTTTGCTCAATTAGGAATCATTTGATCTATTCAAAAGCTGGATTTGCAGCTATTGTAAAAATACCTTCTAAAGGACAAAAAAATGAAAGTTTTGCAGAGCTTACTAGAACAGCAGAAGATGAAGTGAAAATTGTAGATTTAATTTCAACTATGGGCTCTAATGGCAAAATAAATCTTTTATTATATCATGAAAAAAGACTTAGAAAAACGGGTGATGAGCTAAGACACGTCCATCCCTTAAAATTTATTGGTTACATTTTTTCAAAGCCAGATCTAAAAGAACATATGGGCTCTATTTTTGATGATTTTTTTAAAAGAATAAATTTTGTAAAAGATTATTCTCAAGCAATGGATGTATTCGACCTAAAAAATATGCTCACAATATATGTTGATGATTTTTGCAGAGAAGTCGATGTCAATCCTGACAAAATAAGACCTTTTATCAATAATAAAGATTGGGAAGGCCTACTTAGATTTTTAATTAACAATTGAATCTTTAAAGACATCGATAAATGAATTAGGATTTATCAAGATCGCATTCATCTTTTCTTTCATATATCTTGCAATTCCAGCCTCCCAAGCGGGAATGCCTGTGAGTAGTTTTTCATCTGAGGTCTCGCTAATTTTTTTACTATGTTCAGTATGAATGCAAAACTTAGCACTCGATACTTTCATAAGCTCAATTGCAGTTTGACCTGCACTTCTTGTAATTGTAAAATCGCTTCTAAAGTATAAATTCGCAATAACCTCTTCTTTTTGAAATGACATTGGAATAACAGTTAAATTTTTAGGGTAATTATCAAGT
>JAAKFJ010000144.1 GCA_011064745.1 Candidatus Anoxychlamydiales bacterium
GTGATCTTCTCAAAAGATTAGGCTTAAAAAAATATAACTTTGAGCCTAAAGATAAAAGCCCAATTATCTGGATCCATGCTGTCTCGCTCGGAGAAACTAAAGCTTCAAAAGTTTTAATTAAAAAATTGAAAATCGAAAAACCCAACTCTTATATTATTTTATCATCGATGACTCAAACTGGAAATATTGAAGCTAAAACATCTCATGCAGATATTTGTGTTTTTTTTCCTTTTGATTTTTCTTTTAGTGTTAAAAATGTATTTTCTCAAATCAAGCCTGATCTCATTATTTTTATTGAAACAGATTTTTGGCCCAACTTTATAAAACAAGCTAAAAAAAATAACACTAAACTAATAATAGCGAGCGCTAAAATATCTTTAAAATCCACTCTTAGATTTTCAAAATTTTTAAAAAAGTTCTTCAAAGAGATGTTTTCTTCTTTTGATCTTATTTTAACTCAAAATGAGCTTTATAAAGAGAGATTCTCCCTATTTACTCCTCCAGATAAGATTCATATAACAGGAAACTTAAAATTCACAAATACCAATAAAACCTACTCAAAAGAATTTTTAGATCAATGGCTAGATAAATTAAATGCTAAAAATACCAATCTTATAACTATAGCCTCTACCCACAATCCAGAAGAAGAAATGCTAACCAACACTTTAAAAGATATCCCAAATCTAAAAATCTTACTCGCTCCAAGGCACCCCGAAAGGTTCCATTCAGTCTTTAATCAAATCCAAAAAATTACCCCTTGCTGCCTTTTAAGTGATCTCACCAACCCAAATGCCAAAGTCATTATCATCGATAAAATGGGTATTTTAGATATTTTATATCAAATAAGCACTCTCGCTATTTTAGGCGGTAGTTTTATAGATAGGGTAGGGGGGCACAATATTTTAGAGCCCGTCTTTTTAAAAACCCCTGTTTTTTTTGGTCCCCACATGCACTCTCAAGAAGATTTTAAAAAAATAGTTTTAGAAAATAACTGCGGCAAAGAATTACCCTTAAATAACCTTAAATCTGAAATTACCCAATATTTAAAAGATAAAATTTCTCAAAATAGTCTCATCGCAAACTGCAATAATATTAAAAACACCTACCAAAATGTAATCGATCAAACTCTTCAAAAAATAAAAAAGATTATTTAAACTTTTTAAATTTAAATAATCTTTACTTATGTAATCTAATCATTATTATTAAATATAAATATCTATCAGCTATTTCCCCGGCAAACCTTAATTTTTTCGTATATCCCTTATTTTTAGAAAGCTAAAAAAAAGTTATATTGATGATAAATCAGAGCCCTGTTATATTAAATCTCAATTTATCGCGGGGTGGAGCAGTGGTTAGCTCGTTGGGCTCATAACCCAAAGGTCAGAGGTTCGAATCCTTTCCCCGCCATTTTGCTCTTATGAATAATTCCAAAAAATTAAGAAATCAACTTGATATAAGTATAGATCTTATATTATACTATTTTTTTGTAATTTAGGCGGCATAGCTCAGTTGGTTAGAGCACCGGAATCATAATCCGGGTGTCGTTGGTTCGAGTCCGACTGCCGCTA
>JAAKFJ010000145.1 GCA_011064745.1 Candidatus Anoxychlamydiales bacterium
TCTTGTTAAGAGTCTTGTTGTAAAACCTGTTCTGGTAATGGCAAAGATAGCTTTTGCCCTAGCGCTATAAGCTGTTCTGACAGCTGCAACAGCAACAGCTGATGAAACATCTTCAGATTCCATATAGGTTTCTTTATAGAAAAAGTCTTTATAATCAAAATCTTGTTCGGCTTGGTGGATAATTCTTTTCATTTGCAGAACAGTTTCTATTGGGTATTTTCCAGCGGCAGTTTCAGCGGAGAGCATAACACAAGATGCGCTATCATAGATTGCGTTGGCAACATCGGAGACCTCTGCTCGAGTAGGTCTTGGATTATTTATCATTGATTCTAGCATTTGTGTAGCTACGACTACAGGTTTAGATGTTTCATAGCATTTTGCGATCATAGCTTTTTGAAGTTTTGGAACTAAAGACAGGTCGACTTCTACACCTAAATCCCCTCTTGCAACCATTATTCCATCGGAAGCTTCAGCTATTTCATCGAAATTATCAACGCCTTCAGAACTCTCAATTTTAGAGATGACAATGATATCTGATTTATTTTGGTCGGCTAATATTTTTTTTATCTCTAAAACATGATCGGCTGATCTTATAAAAGATGCAGCAACGATATCGACATCATGCTCACAACCAAATATTAGATCTTTGATATCTTGCTCCGTCACAGCGGGAAGAGGCAGAGTAACATTGGGAATATTTACCCCTTTCGAACTTTTTAAAAGCCCCTCATTTTCTATTTCTACAACAATCCCATCGGGAGTTTTTTCTAAAACTTTTCCAATAATATATCCATCATCGAAAAGTATTCTTTGAGAAGGTTTTAAAACAGAGGTGACCTCATATGGATTAATAGGGACTTCAGACTCGTTTTTGGGCTCGCCATCAATAAGTTTAATTCTTTGTTTAGCCTCAAGCTTGATACAATCATTTATTAATTTTCCAACTCTGATCTCAGGACCTTTTGTATCTAATAAAATAGCGATGGGTTTTTTAGCTTCTTTTCTAGCCTCTTTGATATTATTGATGGTAATTAGATGCTCTTTATGGTTACCATGACTAAAATTAATTCTAGCTACATTCATACCAGCATCGATTAATTTTAGAAGCATCTCTTTTGATTTGGTGACAGGACCAATAGTACAAATTATTTTAGTATGAGTATGCATATTTTTTTTAATTCTTAGTTAAATCTAAAACAGTTATAATGGGATCTTTTTACATTATCAACCATAAACTTAGAATTATAGGAAAATTGAATAATCGTCAAATTGTTTTAAAAAAAGTTAAGGTTCATAATCTTAAAGGTATTGATCTTACACTAAATCCTTTTGAATTAATAGTTTTTACTGGGGTGTCAGGCTCGGGTAAATCTTCTTTAGCCTTTGATACGATATTTCAAGAAGGGCAAAGAAGGTATATTGAGACTCTACCTCATTCTGCCAAAAGATATATTGAAGAGATTGCCAAAGTTGATGCTGAGGTTATTCTAGGTTTATCTCCAACAATTGCAATAGAGCAAAAAACTGTTCATAAAACCCCTAGATCCACGGTTGGAACGATAAC
>JAAKFJ010000146.1 GCA_011064745.1 Candidatus Anoxychlamydiales bacterium
TTTCTATCAACTGTTATGGATTCATCTCGTGGTGTATGTTTAGGTGTATCTATATTATATCTATCATTAGCTCAAAGACTAGGCTTAGATTTAGAAATCATAACACCCCCTGGTCATATATATGTAAGATATAAAGGTAAAGATGGGAAAATTACTAATATAGAAACTACAGCCAGAGGTGTTGATTATCCCTCTGATGTTTATTTAGGAATTGAGACAAAAAAACTTCAACAAAGAAATATCAAAGAAGTTCCTGGTTTAACTTTAATTAACCAAGCCTCTTTATTTTGGTCTAATGAAAAATACGAAACTGCCATTACACTTTATCAAAAAGCTCAAAAATACTTACCGGAAGATGATCTTCTAAAACAGTTTTTAGCTCTAAATTTATTATTTGTCGGCAAAACAAAAGAGGGTGAAGCGCTTCTTTTAACCCTAAAGGATTATAAATCTGAATACCTCACTTCAAAAGAAACTATCATAGAAGATTTTTTAAATAAGAAAACCGATGTAGAAGCTATAAAAGCTATTTTTTTACCTGTCGATGGTAATCGATCATCAATTATCGAAAAGCAAAAAAGCTTAGAAAAAATTATGGAAAAAAATCCTGAGTTTAGAGCCGGGCTTTTTCAGCTAACCAATACCTATCTGCAACTCGGACGTGAAAAAGAAGCTCTAAAATATTTAAATAAATACTATGCAATAGATCCTCTAGATCCTGTTGTAAATTATTATTTAGGAGTTCTATCCTATGAAAGATTAGATTATAAAAATGCCTGGAAATATCTAAAAAATACTGAATATCTGCTTGAAAAAGAAAATCATTTCCCGCAAGCCTTGAAAGGGTTTAAAGAAACTCTAAAAAGAACTTCTCCCGATCCCAACATATAAAATATTTTTTTACCCCCTTCTTTAGCTTGTAATATAAGTTTTTAGCTGTTATCATTTTCAAAAAATTATAGGAGTTTAAAAATGTCTAGAAAATGTCAGGTTACAGATAAAAAACCACTCAAAGGAAGAACTTATTGTACCCGTGGTATAGCTAAAAAAAAGAAAGGGATTGGTCTTAATATCACCGGCAAAAGTAAAAGAAGGTTTTTACCAAATCTTTTCAAAAAAAGACTTTGGTTTGCTGAAGAAAAAAGATTTATTACTCTAAAGCTTACTCCCGCAGCTCTAAGAACTATCGATAAACTAGGTCTTGCTAAAGTTGTCAGGAATATGAGAAGCCAGGGCAAAAGAGTTTAAATTTTCTTGAATGCATATCAAAGCTAAACACATATTTACTTTATCGATACTTGCTATCTCAGCTTTTTTTATAATTGCTATCGTCTCATCTATTTCCCCGAACATGCCCTCCCCTGGTCAAAAACCAATCTTCTACTCAAATCAAATGCGCCAAGATCTAAAAGCTACCTGCGTTAAAGCTCTAAAAAACGCTAAAAATCATATTCATCTTGTTATGTTTGGTCTAACCGATCCTAAAATAATCGATATCTTAAACAAGAAATCTGAAGACAACTTAAAAATGAAAGTCTTTTTCGATAAGCGTTCATCTAATGAT
>JAAKFJ010000147.1 GCA_011064745.1 Candidatus Anoxychlamydiales bacterium
ATCAATGATCTGTTTATTTATTTTAAATTCTTCTCTCAAAGCTGAAGAGGATTTTGATAGCTATTTTGAAAAAGTTCAAACAGCCACAACCTTTTTAGAAAAACAAGTTAAAGCAAATCCTAAGCTTCTAATAGTCTTAACAGCCGGCGTTAAAGGTCCTATCGATGAAATGCAAGACATTATTGAAATAGATGCAAAAGACATTCCTTATTTTCCAAAAGCCAAAGCCAAAGGACATGCTGGCAAACTTATCTTTGGCACCTTAGATGGTCATGAGATTGTTTTAATGAAAGGTAGATATCACTACTATGAAGGGAACACCTCTCAAGCTGTTGTTTTCCCATACTTTGTTTTAAATGCTTTAGGGGTTGACTCTGTGATAACTCTAAACGCTGTCGGAGGTATAAATAGCGGCTATAATCCTGGCGATATCATGCTAGTAACAGATCATATAAACCATTTCGGTGATAATCCATTAAGAGGGCTTGCTATTCAATTTCCAGACAAACAATTTACCGATATGACAGATGCCTACTCTCAAGATTATCAAAACCTTGCAAAAAAAGTTTCTAACAATTGCGCAATAGATCTAAAAGAAGGTGTGTATATTGGAGTACCCGGTCCTAACTATGAAACAAAATCAGAGATAAAAATGTTTAGATATTTCGGTGCTGATACAATCGGCATGTCAACTATTTTTGAAGTCTTAGCTTGCAACTTTTTAAAGATGAAAGTTTTGGCTTTTTCATGTATCACCAATAAAGCCGCTGATCTTCACGATGGCAACATGAATCATGAAGAGGTTTTAGAAGCTCTAAATGCTATGGGTCCTAAACTCTCTATTCTGACAACTAATTGCGCTAAAGAAATTTTAAAGTAATAGAGGAATAACAAAAAGAGCCCTCTTAGAGGGCTTTTTTTTAAATCTTATCTATCTATCTATACTCATATCAGTTATAGGGAAAAATGATCTAATTCCAGCTGTTACATCTAATATTGGAGACTCCCAAATCCCATAAGCATATCTTCCGCTGCTATTTGTTGTTATTTGCGTAACATTGCCTGTTCCAAAAAGCGTTGCAGAAGGATCTGCGTTTACCCACGTATTTCCAAAATCAGTTGAATAAAATAGTTTTATAGCACTGCTAGCACCCGCCTCTCGCCAAATAGCATAGACATATCTACCTGAGCTATCGGTTATTATGCTAGGATTAAATCCATCTCCAAATGAATCTGAGACCCTCTTCCATGTAACTCCAAAATCTTGTGAGGCATATATAATTAAATCATCAGCTTGTCTCCAAATAGCATAAATAAATTTACCTAAATTATCAGTTGTTATTTGAGGATTAAATCCATCACCAAATGCTGTTGTAGCTTGGCGCCAAGTTGCTCCAAAATTTGATGTAATGAATATCTTTATTTCATCTGTAACATAATCAGACCAAATACCATAGACAATTTGTCCAGAGCTATTTGTCACTATTGCAGGCGAATCTTTCCCGACTCCAAATGAACTAAAGGTAGTATTTGTCCATGTTTGCCCAAAATCAGAAGAAAC
>JAAKFJ010000148.1 GCA_011064745.1 Candidatus Anoxychlamydiales bacterium
GTACATGGCTGGATCAGCGCCACTTTTTACAGAAGCCATAAGATATTTTACAGGTTATACTATTCCCGCTTGGGTTGGACCCTTGCCTCTTGTTGCTATCTTTGGAATTTTCATCTACTTAGGATCTGGACCCGCAGATTATATAAATAGAATTTTGATGTTTGGACTTATAGCTGCTTATTTTATTTTAGCTATTTTATTGCCTTCTCATACCGATTTTAATTTGATAAAACATATCGATAGCAAGGCTATGCTCGTTAGTTTTCCTCTGCTTTTAACATCTTATGGTTTTCATATAATTATTCCGACTTTAACCAATTACATGAGACATGATGAAAAAAAGATGAAATTAGCCCTCATTATTGGAAGCATTATTCCCTTTTTGATTTATGTTCTTTGGGAATTTTTAGTTTTAGGAACTGTCAAGGTTAGTGGACCTGATAGTCTTTCTCAAATGTATATAGCAGGGGAAGGTAGCACGGGTCCTTTAATTAACACCTTAGTAAATGTTTTAAAAATGCCATGGGTTGCTAAAGTTGCTAATGTATTTTCTTTCTGTGCCATTATCACATCTTTTATAGGAGTAACTCTTAGCCTTACTGACTTTTTGACAGATGGATTTAAAATAAAAAGAAATAGAAAAGGAAGAATTTTGGCTTGTATCTTAACATTTGTGCCACCTTTAATATTTGTGTATGGTTACCAAAGAGTATTTTTGGGAGCTCTTCAATATGCAGGGGTGTTTGTTGCAATACTGCTTTGTATATTGCCAGCTCTAATGACCTGGACGCTGCCAAAGCCAAAATTTTATCGCTCATTTTGGGGTAGATCTCTTTTGGTAGTAGTCATTTTAATAGCTCTTGGTATAATTGTTTTGGATGTTTTTCAGGAAGCTGGCTATTTAAATAGTTTGATCCAAGGCTATTTAAAGTAAAAAATTTAAAGAGAAATTTTTAAATAAAAAATAAAATAAAAATGTTTAAATTGGCAACTGAGTTTGAACCGAAGGGCGATCAAGCTCAAGCGATAGAGAAATTATCTAGAGGAATTGAAGAGAACAAAGAATTTCAAACTCTTTTAGGTATCACTGGCTCTGGTAAAACCTATACCATGGCAAGCGTCATCCAGAAAACTCAAAGACCAACTCTTATATTGGCTCACAATAAAACTCTAGCCGCTCAGCTTTATCAAGAGTTTAAAACATTTTTTCCAGATAACGCCGTTGAATATTTTGTATCTTATTATGATTACTATCAGCCTGAGGCTTATATCGCTAGAACAGACACTTATATAGAGAAGGACTTGGCTATCAATGATAAGATCGATAAAATGAGACTTAGTGCGACAAGATCTTTAATAGAGAGAGATGATGTAATAATTGTATCTTCCATTTCTTGTATATATGGGCTAGGTATCCCAGAGTTTTATTCTAAAATGATTCTATCTTTAAAGGTAGGACAAGAGATAAGACGCGATGATGTCCTTTTGCATCTTATTGAACTTCATTATACCAGAAATGA
>JAAKFJ010000149.1 GCA_011064745.1 Candidatus Anoxychlamydiales bacterium
ATCCCCAGCTTTCATTCCGATTAAAGCATCTTCAAAGGCAGGTAAGATCTGGCCATCTCCGATTGTAAAGACTAAAGGATCCATTTGAGTAGCTGAATCAAAAATTATTAGATCTTCTGTTTTTGCTTTGTAATGGAGCTTTACAGTGTCTCCAAGTTTTGCTTCATCTGGCATTTTTTTTCCTCCAAAATATATAGGTTTATATTTTTTCGTTTATTGAACATAGAATAATTAGTCAATGTTTATTTAGAAAAAATTTGAAAAGTAATTTGCAATCTATTAAATCTAAATCAGAGAGATAAAAAACTATTTGAGCTAAAAATTAATGCCAAAATTATTATTTATAGTAGCCTTTGTTCTTGTGGGGTGCCATTTTCCGAGCAAAATGGCAATGAATGGCTCTGGTGGGAGGAATGCTTACAATATAGAAGTGCAAAAGACCAATGCTGAAGAGATGCTCTTAAATTTAGTCAGACTCAGATATTATGATTCTCCATTTTTTTTAGAGGTCTCATCGGTTACTTCACAATTTACTTTTAAAAATAGCGCTACAGCAAGTATCAATATTCCTGGATTTGATAAAATAAATCCAATGAATATAGGAGGGGAGACTCTTTGGCAAAATCAACCGACCATTCAATATTCACCACTTCAAGGGCAAGAATTTGCAAATCAGCTTATGCAGCCGATAGATATCGGAATCATCCAACAAATCATATATTCAGGGTGGGATATTGATAGAGTTTTTATGTTGACAGTACAAAATTTTCAAGAGTATCCAAATATCCCTAGAGAAGGCTTGGATTTAGCAGAGAAGACAAAACATATAAAGTTTCATGAAGTTGTTTATTTAATGAAAGAATTGCAAATGAGAGGGGATCTCCAAGTTGGAATAAGACTTGAGAGTGAGCCTGGTGCTAAAACTAAAAATTTGCAATTTGCTTTTCCCTCCGATAATGATACGGCTAAAGAAGTTGCTCAACTAATGAAAGGGGAGATGAGCGCAAATGGAAAATATATAATTAACATAGTTCAAGGTTTTGATGAAAAAGGTAATATCGGAATTTTGCCAAGATCGTTACTCTCTTGTATGCACTATTTGAGTAAAAGTGTAATAATTCCAGTATCAGATATAGAAGATAAAAAAGCCTGTTCTTTGCAAGGGGAAAAATTTGATATTAAGCATGGTGAAAAAAAATTAGTCACAGACCTTTTAACTGTTTATAATGTCCCTAGAAAACCTAAAGATGCTTATGTAGCCATTAAATATAGAGATACTTGGTTCTATATAAAAGATGAAGATCTTCACTCTAAAAAAACTTTTATGCTATTATTAGAATTATTTAATCTTCAATCCGGTAGGGCCCAAGATAGAGGTCCTGTATTAACCCTTCCAATAGGAGTCGGCTGATGAAAAATGTAGATCTTTTAACAGTCTTATTTGCTAGTGGTATCTATCTAGTTATGTATATAGTTTGGTATTCCAATTTTCTTTTTGG
>JAAKFJ010000015.1 GCA_011064745.1 Candidatus Anoxychlamydiales bacterium
AATAAATCCGACGAATAAATTCAAAAACTAGACTGAGTTAAAAAGGTGGAGATTTCTCCACCTTTTTTCATATTTAATAATTTTTATAACAGATGGTTTAATAAAAACATCCAAGCATGTTCAAAAATTTTAAAAATTTTTCAAAATAAAATATTCAAATAGTTTTATTTAAGAATTATAGAAAAGAGTTAAAAATTGACTTTTGCATCTATCTTAGTATAAAATCTATGTACTAAATATAGCATTTTTTTTGAGGTTAAGATGATTTCTAAAGATATTAGACGAAAATTTTTAAATTATTTCAAAACTCAAGGGCACACGATTGTTCCATCCGCGCCAGTTTTGCCTCATGATGATCCGACTTTATTATTTATTAACGCTGGTATGAATCAATTCAAGGATGTCTTTTTAGGAAAAAGTAAACGCTCATATAAAAGAGCGACATCTACTCAAAAATGTATTAGAGCTGGTGGAAAGCACAATGATTTAGAAAATGTCGGATTTACCTCTCGTCATTGTACTTTTTTTGAGATGCTGGGTAATTTTTCATTTGGGGATTATTTTAAAAAAGAAGCGATAGCCTTTGCATATGATGTATCAACAAATATTTTTGGCCTTGATTCTGATAAGATTTGGGCAACTGTTTATAAAGATGATGATGAAGCTTTTGAGCTTTGGCAAAAACATCTGCCGATTAGTAGAATTGTAAGATTTGGGGAAGAAGAAAATTTTTGGGCGATGGGCGCTGTTGGTCCTTGCGGACCATGCTCTGAGCTATTGTATGATAGGGGGAAAAATTATTCAGATGCCAAATCGCCGATATATGATCTTACGGGGGAAAGATATTTAGAATTTTGGAATTTAGTTTTCATGCAATTTAATAAAGATGAAAAAGGAGTATTAAAACCCCTTCCCAATAAAAGTGTTGATACGGGAATGGGCCTTGAGAGAATAGCCTCTCTAACAGAAGGGGTTGATTCAGTATTTGAGACTGATATTTTTAAAGCGTTGATAGAAGAGATCGAAAACATCTCGAAAATTAAATATGATGTAAAAAACTCTGATTTAGCACCTTCATTTCATGTGATTGCCGATCATATAAGATGTTTAGCTTTTGCTATCGCTGACGGGGTAATGCCATCTAATATTGAAAGAGGATATGTTCTAAGAAAGATTTTAAGACGTGCTGCTAGATATGGGAAACTTTTGAAATTGGATAAGCCGTTTTTAGCAAAACTTCTCCCAAAACTAAGCTCTTTAATGGGCGAGGATTTTCCAGAGATTATTGCATCAGAGAGACGAACGGCTGAGATTTTAACTCTAGAAGAAGAAGCCTTTATCAGAACCTTAGATAGAGGCGGCTCTTTAATGCACGATGTAATTCAAAAAGCTAAAAAAGAAAAAAGAGAAATTTTAGGCTCTGAGGCCTTTAAGCTAAAAGACACTTATGGCTTTCCAATTGAAGAGATATCACTAATTGCAAAAGATGAGCATTTAAAAATCGATTTAAAAACATATAACGAGCTAGAAGAGAAAGCAAAACAAAGATCAAGGCAAGCCCAAGAAAAACATTTACAAACATTTGATAAAAACTTTTTCGAAGATTTTACCAAGACCCATAAAGAGAGTAAATTTGCCGGGCACAAAGCTTCTGAAACCGATTCTAATATCTTAGCAATTATAGATAAGAATAAGTTTAGTGATACTACCAAAGAGGGCGAGGTCGCTATTTTAATTTTAGATAAAACTCCTTTCTATGCTGAAATGGGTGGTCAAATTGGTGATAGAGGCGAGATAATACATGGAAGTAATGTATTTAAAGTTGAAGATACTCAAAGTCCCTATCCTGGGGTGATTATTCATATTGGTAAGCAGATCAGTGGAAATTTCAAAAAACAAGATAAAGTAAAAGCTAAAATAGATGTTGCAAGACGAAAAAAAATAGAAGCTAATCACTCAGCTACTCACCTGCTTCACTGGGCTCTTTTTCAGGTTTTGGGGGATCATATTAAACAAGCTGGATCTTTAGTAGATGAGAATCGTTTTAGATTTGATTTTGATCATCATAAAGCTTTAACTAAAAAAGAGATTAGACAAACAGAGAGACTCTTAAATGAAAAGATTAGAGAGAACATCAAAGTTCAAGACTATGAAATCTCTTTTGAAAAAGCTCAGACAGATAAATCGATAAAACAGATATTTGGAGAAAAATATTCAGATACCGTCAGAGTTATCGATATGCAGTTTGCTAAAGAGCTTTGCGGTGGTTGTCATACTACCCATACTGGTGATATCGGATATTTCAGAATATTTAAAGAGTTTTCAATAGCCTCCGGCGTTAGAAGAATAGAGGCGATAACAGGCGCTATGGCTGAGGATTTTGTCTATGATACTGAAGATGTAATGGAAAACATTGCTATAAGCATAAAGACAAGTCCTAATAAATTAGAAGAGAGAATAAACTCTATATTAGATGATAAAAAAAACTTAGAACTTGAACTGAAACAAAACCGACAAAAGGATCTAAATAAGCTATTAGAGAGTATTTCAAAAAAAGTTAAAAAAGTAAATTCTATAAATGTCATTTTAGAAGAGGTTTCAATTGATCCTAAAGATTTAAAATCTTTTAGTGAAAAAATCTTAAAAAATGTAAAATCCGCTGTTATTGCTCTCGCTTGCAAAGTTGATAATCGTTGCCAATTTTTCATTCAGATAAGCGAAGATTTAATGGAAAAAAATATTTATGCTAATGATTTGATAAAACTTATCGCTCCAATAATAAAAGGCGGTGGTGGTGGTAAAAAAGATTTTGCTCAAGCCGGTGGTAAGGATAGTTCTAAAATTGATGTAGCATTTCAAGAGATAAAAAACTATTTAAAGAAAAGTGAATAATCAAATTTTTTATAAAAACATACCCTCTCTTTCCCTTCTTTTTCAAAAGTTAAAAAATAAAGATAGGGTAATAATCGATGATATTTTTGTATCTGAGATTACGGCTATTATTTCCTCTATCAAAGAAACTTTGAAAAAAGATATTTTGATTATTTCAACAGAGAAGCGAAAAGACCTACTTTATAAAAATCTATCTTCAGAAAATTTTTATCTATTAGAATTTTTAGCTTGGGAGACCATGCCTTTTGAAGATATCAAACCAAGCGTTGATATCATTGGTGACAGATTTGATGTTTTAAATAAATTACTAAAGTCTAAAAATGATAATATTCTTATTTGTACACCTCACTCTCTTTTGCAAAAAGTTATCCCAAAAACAATCGCTAAAAAAAATTTTATTTCCCTAAAAATCAATGATATTTTCGATTTTGAGACTTTGATTGAAAAGCTAATATCTTTAGGCTATCAAAGATCAGCTATCGTATCTGATAAAGCCCAGTTTGCTATTCGCGGTGGTATCATAGATGTTTTTCCAACGAACGCCACAGAGCCTTTCAGATTAGAGTTTTTTTCAGATGAAATTGAATCGATTAGAACTTTTGATTTAACGAATCAAAAAACGATTAGAAAAGTAGATTCTTTAGATATTTTTCCAGCCGATGAATTTAAACTCATAAAAGATGAGAAAAATTTAACAACTATTTTATCTTATCTAAAAGATGACTACATAGTTATTTTCGATGATTTATATGATATTGAAAACTCTCTTGTCGCCCTAAATAGTTTAAATATTAAAAACTCTCAATATTTTATAAGTTTTGATGATCTTTTAAAAGATTTTGAAAACAACCCAAAAATTTATTTCTCAGAAAAAAAGATATCAGAGTTATCGAAGGTAACAAGAGAAAAAATTGAAGATAAAAATTTTTCAAAAATAACTTTTGAAATTTTTAATAAAACTATAACTGGGGAATTATTTAATCACCCATTTATAAATTTTTTAGATTTTTTAAAGGTTGATAAAATCGATAATATTTTAGATTTTATAACAAATTTTTTGGAAAAAAAATTAAATATCATCTTTTTAACAGAAACACCTTCTGAAAAAAAACACATCGAAGAACTTTTGGATAAAAAAAATATCCCAATAGATAAAAACATCACTTTTGAAAAAGGGTTTTTATCCTCTGGCTTTATTATATCCGAGATAAATGAGTGTATAATTCCATACAATGAGATCACAAAAAGAAAGATAATTAGAAGACAAAAATTTAGAGAAGCTCATCATGCCCCTTACGCTGAATATCATGATCTGCAAATCGGTGATTTAGTTGTTCATTTTCACAGTGGTATCGGCAAATATTTAGGTTGTGAAAAACACTCTAATCATCTCGGAGTTGAAACTGAATTTCTAGTTCTTCAATATGCTAAAACCTCTAAATTATATGTCCCCTTGTCTCAAGCGCATCTTGTAACGAGATATATCGGGGTGTCAGAAGAAAGAGAGCCTTTAACTGAGCTCGGTTCTAATAAATGGCAAAAAACAAAAAATATCGCCCAAAGACAAATTATAGGCTACGCTTCTGATCTTTTACATATTCAAGCTCAAAGAGAGCTAGAAGGTGGCTTTAAATTTCCAAAAGATTCTGAAGAAGTTTTGCTTTTTGATCTAGATTTTGAATATGAAGAAACCCAAGATCAAAAAAATGCTATAGATGATTTTAAAAAAGATATGATGAGCCCTAACGCCATGGATAGATTAATTTTAGGCGATGTTGGTTATGGAAAAACAGAAGTTGCGATGAGAGCCGCTTTCAAAACAGTTTTTGATGGCAAAAAACAAGTTGCTGTTTTAGTTCCAACAACTGTTTTAGCCATGCAACACTTTGATACTTTTAAAGAGCGCATGAGCTCTTTCCCAGTCAATATTGAGGTTATCTCACGTTTAAAAACAGCCAAACAAAATAAAGAAATTCTACAAAATGTAAAAAAAGGTCTTATTGACATCTTGATCGGCACTCATAGACTTTTATCTCAAGATGTCTCATTTAAAGATTTAGGTCTTTTGATTATTGATGAAGAGCAACGTTTTGGCGTTAGAGCCAAAGAACACTTAAAAAAACTTAAAAAAGGGGTGGATTGTTTAACCTTGAGTGCGACTCCCATCCCCAGAACCCTATATATGTCTCTTATCAAAGTAAAAGAGATGTCGATAATAAATACTCCACCACAAGACAGACTCCCCATTAAAACCATAATCTCAGAAAATGAAGATGAAGTTATTAAAAATGCCATTTTAAGAGAGCTCTCAAGACAAGGCCAAGTATTTTTTATTCATAATAGAGTTGAGAGCATCTATAAACGCTCAGAGCATATAAAAAAGCTAATTCCAAATCTAAAAGCCGCTATTGTCCACGGTCAAATGTCGCCCGATATAGTCGATGATATTTTTCATAAATTCAAACAAGGTGATATCGATATACTATTTTCTACTACGATCATTGAAAATGGAATAGATGTTCCCAATGCCAACACTATAATCATCGATCGCTCTGATACTTTTGGTCTTGCTGATCTTTATCAATTAAGAGGTAGAGTCGGCCGTTGGAATAGAGCTGCTTACGCTTATTTTTTAACTCCTAAAAATAGACAAATAACTGAAATATCCCAAAAAAGGCTTCATGCTCTATTAGCATCCCCTGGCTTCGGTGGCGGCATGAAAATTGCTATGAGAGACCTCGAAATTAGAGGAGCTGGAGATATTTTAGGTGTTAAACAATCCGGGCAAATATCGAACATTGGCTTTCATCTTTATTGCAAGCTTCTAAAAAGAGCAATTTTGAGCATTCAAAATAAAAAAGAAGCCTCTTTTATTGAAACTAAGATGGAATTTTCATATCCAGCCTATCTACCGGAAGATTATATCCCCCATGCAAACCTTCGTATGGAAATATACTATAGGTTAGGAGAGGGTGCCTCTTTTGAGCAAGTAGAGGCTATTAAAGAAGAGCTAATAGATCGTTTCGGCAAAGTTCCAAAACCAGTTTTAGAGCTAATGGATATGAGTAAAATCAAAATCTTTGCCAATTTGCATAGCTTTACCTATCTAAAATTTGGAGATTTGACCCTCACAGCTATTAGACATGATAAAAACAAAACCCTTCAAAAAACGCTAGTTCTACCTAAAAAAAGTGAAAACATTGATTTTGTTCAAAAAGTGATTTCATTACTGCAAGAAAATTTTGACCTATAAAATAGAAAAAACTCTTTAAATACAGAAATTTAAAGAGTTTTGTGATGTTTTTTTTATTTATTTAATTAATCCCTTTGTTCTAAGAACTCTTTCATATTGAAATATTGTGTCATCTTGTTTTTTTATTAGCTCCTTACACTGAACCAATGCTTCTTTCAAATCCTCAATGACAACTGCTAAACGAGCTATTTCATTTACAGCTACAGCATTTTCTGCCTCAATTTTTATGCTCTCTTTGTTTCGAGGTGCATAAATTTTATTTTTTTGAGATTTTAGTTGTTGTTCTTTTTCATTCAATCTAGCTTTTAATGCATCTCTTTCCCCTTCTAATTTTTGTTTCGTTTCTATCGCTGTAGGGCCTGCTAATTGTTTTCCAGCGAAATGACTCATATAGTGTATAGCCAAACCTGCCAGAGCTGAAGTCATACCAGCCCTCCCATTTACACACCACCCTAGAGCTAAAGATGTCAGAGGAACTACATTTTCTACAGCTTTTTCAACAATCACTCTACCTGGTACTAATTTTCGCGCTGATGAACAAGCATTTTTAACAAAACCTGCTGGCAAAAATTCTCCTACTGAAGCAATAATCCCATAACCCCCCAAAACAAGCATACCAATAACTGGTAATCCCAAACCAATAACTGGTAATCCTAGATAGTTCCAAGAAGAATCTTTTAAAGCTAAAGATTGCTCATTTCCTGTTGCACATTGAGGTGAAAGATATGTGTTAATAACTAGACCTACACCAGCTCCGACAGCTGGCATTGCTTTTTGCATATAACCGTTCAATCTAGTCTCTAATGAAACTGTCATTTTTTACTCCTTTTTAATAAATTTATTATTCTCTTAAATAATTATAAGTAATTATAACAAATTTATTAATTAATTATAATTAAAATTTACAATTTTAATAATATTATTTTAATAATTTAAATTATACATGTAAATGCATTACTATAAAGAGCTTATATCATGTAATAATTAAAATTTTAATTTGATATAAGGCTGAATTTATATCCTCTAATCAACATCTCTTTGATATGAGCCTTTGACTGATTTTTTCTGAAACTCTCGGGCTTTATAAAGGATTGCTATCCCCTTTTCGACATGATCTTTGGTATATTTCTCAAATACCTCTTCGGCACTTTGTTTTGTTTTAATCCCATCTTGATTTAGGGGCAGATCTGAGATCAAAAGAAGAACCCCTAGAGTAAACTTTCTTTTGTAGCTAGCTGTAAATAAAGTGGCACATTCCATCTCAATTCCTTGAGCCTTAGAGGCTTTTAAAATAGTTTTAAAATCCTCATTAAACTCCCAAAAGCGCATATTGGTAGTATACGTGATACCGATATGATAGATCGATTTTTTGTCTTCAAGCACCTCAGTTACAGCCCTTTGCATCAGAAAGTTGGCGAGAGCAGGCACCTCTTGAGGGAAATAATAGTCTGATGTACCCTCTCCTCTAATCGCTGCTACCGGAACTAAATACTCTCCTATTTTGTATCTTCTTCTAAGGCCTCCACACATACCGAGCAGGATAGAGGTTTTAATAGGTAAAAATGAGCAGATATCTACAACTAAAGCTGCAGCGGGCGAACCTATTTTAAAATCTAGGATACTGACCTTTTCTTTAGGAGAATGGGCTACTTTAAAGGCAGTTCCTTCATGGATTTCAACCCCTCTAGAATCTGAAAAATACTGAACATATCTTGGGAAATTGGTAATTATTAAGTTCTCTTGAAAATCTTCAGTTTTACTATTTGAGTATCTCTCTAAAGATTGCAGAGCTACATTTTTTTCTAACTCATTCATTTTTTTAATATCTCTATTTTAATTGTTACATTAGATTAGAAATCAAAAATTTGCAAGTTTTTGAATTTGCAAAATAATTAAAAATCGATCAAAATGAGTAGATTTTAAAAAAATTAAAGGAAAAAGCCCATGTCACAGATCTCAGTTAATGATATAAAGCCTTCTATGAAAGTAGAAATAGATTCAGATCCCTTTGTGGTTGTCTCCAATCAATTTGTCAAACCTGGTAAAGGCCAAGCCTTTAACAGGATTAGAGTAAAAAATTTATTAACAAATAGAACTGTTGAAAAAACCTATAAATCAAATGAAAAACTAAGTTTGGCTGATGTTGAAGAGACTAGAATGAGGCTTTTATACTTAGAGCAAGATGCAGCGGTTTTTATGTGTGATGAGACCTTTGAGCAAACAAGCGTGCCATTTAACGTTGTTAAAGATAACCTAAAATGGTTAAAAGAAGACACTCTTTTTGAACTTATTTTTTATAAAGGCTCAGTTATAGATATAATTGCTCCAACCTTTATGGAGCTTGAAATTACCGAGTCTGATCCGGCTGTTCGGGGAGATACTGCCTCTGGTAGAGTTTTAAAACCCGCAACTTTAGAAACCGGCGCAAAAATCCAAGTTCCAATCTTTGTTAATCAAGGCGAAAAAATAAAAGTTGATACTAGAACAGCTGAATATGTCTCTCGAGCCTGATCGAAATAAGATTTTAAAAGATCGCGCTTCCATGCTTAAAAAAGTGAGATCCTTTTTTGATAAAAAAAAGATCTTGGAAGTAGATATCCCCCAACTTGTCAAACACCCGTTTATCGATGAGCATATCGAAACAATTATTGCCTATCCAAATAAAAATCAAATAGGGTATCTACATACCTCACCTGAGCACATGATGAAAAGACTTTTATCTCAAGGTTTTAAAAACATCTATTTTTTAGGTCATGTTTTTAGAAAAGATGAAATCGGCAAAATGCACAACATTGAATTTACCATGATTGAGTGGTATAAATCTCAAACCTCTTATGAGAACTTCATCAAAGATAATATCGATCTAATTAAACTATTTGTAAATTTTAAAAAAGTTGAAAAGCTTTCATTTTTCGATCTTTTTTTTGAAAATTATAATTTAGATCTCAGAGTTTGTAAAAAAAAAGATCTACTAAACATCTTAAAAAAACTAAAGATATCAACATCTAAAAACCTAGAAAAAACATCTATCATAAGTTTAATCGTTGATCATTTTTTTGAAAAAATGGCTAAAAAAGATGTCCTGTATCTCATTTATGATTTTTTAAAAGAAGAGACTCCACTCGCTAAAACCCATATAAAAAATAACATGGAAGTAGCGAAAAGATTTGAGTTTTATCTAAATGGTTTTGAGATAGCTAATGGTTATGCAGAACTAAACAATGAAAAAATAATTCGAAAAAGATTTGAAAAAATAATTAAAGTTAAAAAAGATCTCACCTTAGATAAAAACTTTTTAAAAGCTCTAGATTTCATTGGAGATAATTGCTATGGAATTGCTATCGGTTTTGATAGATTAATGATGTTAAAACATAAATCTTTTGATATTAAGGATGTTTTATATTTTTCTTATCCTGAAATATAAATTATTTTTTTGAATTCAAAAAATTAATCTGCTATTACTCAATATTAGATGATATAAAAAATTAGGAGTTTTTTCATGCCAGTTAATTTAAGAGGCAGAAGTTTTTTAACTTTGAAAGATTTTTCAACCAAAGAAATCCTTTATCTAATCAACTTATCAAAAGATTTAAAAAGCAAATATAGAGCCGGTATAAAAGGAGAGCTGCTTTCAGATAAAAATGTTGTATTGATATTTGATAAACCATCAACAAGAACTCGTTGCGCATTTGAGATGGCCGCATCTCAAGAAGGCGCTTATGTTACTTATCTTACAAATTCTCAAATGGGAAAGAAAGAATCTGTTGAAGATACTGCTGAAGTATTAGGTCGCTATTATGATGGAATAGAATACCGTGGCTTTAAACAATCTTTAATCGAAGATCTTGCCATACACTCACATGTTCCTGTCTGGAATGGTCTGACCGATGAATTTCATCCAACCCAAATTCTAGCTGATCTTTTAACAATTCAAGAAAAAATATTTAAACCCTATGAAAATATCAAAGTTGTCTTCGTTGGTGATGCCAGAAATAATATGGGTAATTCTTGGATGATCGGTTGCGCTAAACTAGGTATGCATTTTGTAGGTTTAGGCCCAAAAAGCTTATGGCCAAAACCCTCTTTAGTAAAACAGATGCAAGAGATCGCAAAAGATACCGGCGCTAAAATTGAGATAACCTCAAACATCGATAAAGCTGTTAAAGACGCTGATATTATTTACACAGATGTTTGGGTATCTATGGGAGAAGAGGGTAAATACGCTGAAAGAATAAAGCTTTTAAAACCTTATCAAGTCAATATGAAAATGCTTAAAAAAGCTAGAAATAAACATATTAGATTTATGCATTGCTTGCCATCTTTTCATAATTTAAAAACTGAAGTTGGAAGACAAATTTATAAAAAATTTGGATTAAAAGAGCTAGAGGTTACTGATGAGGTTTTTAGGTCTCATCACTCTATTGTTTTTGATGAAGCTGAAAACAGACTCCATACTATAAAAGCTGTGATGGTTGCGACAATTGGAAATATTTAACCAGATGTTATCAAATCAGAAATACCTTCATTTAAAAAAAAGGCCTAAATTTTAGGTCCTTTTTTACCATCAAAAAATTTATTGTAAAAAATATGCTTTTGCATTAAATTTTGTAAAAATAATTTTTAAAAGGGGCGGATAATGAAACTTAGTGATGTAACAAATAAAGTATCTAATTTCTTTAGTTCAGATGAAAAACCTAAAACACCTTATTCAATTAAAATAAGAATAATAAATTCATTGGCTCTTAAAGCCTTGGCTCTAATAGCAGCTTTTGCTTCTTTTAACATTGCAGGAGGAGTGTTTTTTGTTATTTCATTATTATGGGATGCTTCATTAATAAAAGTGTTATATGATTTTACTGAAATAGATATACAAAATGAAAGAACACATACATTAGATACATTTATAAAAGCTTTAGTACCGGCATTAGTAATTCTTGCTGGTATGGAAACAGTAGGTATAATTGCAAAAAGTTTTTCTGTATGTGAAATTGCAAAAAGCCCTGCCGTATAAAAAACTTATTTTAACCTTTAGAAATAATAGTTCCGGTTTTACCATTGAGAGCAAATAGAGCTTTTTCTAAAGAGGTGATGATAGATTTTTTTCCGCCTTTCTCAACAAATCTACATGCAGCTTTAATTTTAGGACCCCACAAATACTCAATATGAGAATCAGTTGATGCAAGAAGATTAAATAATTTTTATTTTAATACAGCTTTAGCTATTGCTTGTACTAATATTCCTGATGTAAAAAATGATAATATAGCTGGCCTTAAATCGCTGGGCTCGATTCCAAAAATTTGAAAGGTTGACTCAGTTATTCCTTTTGTGAATGATTCAATAATTGCACCTAAAGCAAAAGTTACTAATGTTACGTTTATACCTGAGTTAATAGCTTTTGAATTTCTAGATGCAAAAAAAAGACAATCAAGTACTATTGAAGTTATAATAGAAAATGAAATTGCTTTTCGACAAATCAATCTTTTACAGTAAAGACGATGTTGAATGTATTGTTCATTGAAGCTAGAGCAATGATTTGTCAATTCATCTTCAGGAGGTGATGGTTCACCACCAAATATCATTTTAGTTACAGGCTGTGGAGGTTCCCCACGATAAACATCTTTAATCATTTCTATAAAAAAACTCATTTTTTTATTCCTCCAAAAACAATTAATATTTTTTTGTTACATTATGAACTTGTGATACTAAAATGCTAGATAAAAATATATGAGATCGGCAAGAACTATATCACATTTCAACCTTTAGAAATAATAGTTCCAGTTTTGCCATTGAGCGCAAATAGAGCTTTTTCTAAAGAGGTGATGATAGATTTTTTTCCACCTTTTTCAACAAATCTACATGCAGCTTCTATTTTAGGACCCATAGAACCTTTACCGAACTGATCTTCTTTAAGATATTTTCGAGCCTCAGATACTGTTATCTCACCAAGAGCGCTTTGATTTTCTTGATGAAAATTTATATAGGCTTTTTCAACATCGGTTAAAACCATTAAAATATCAGCTTTGATTGTTTGAGCTAAAACAGCGGCTGTTTTATCTTTGTCGATAACAGCTTCAACACCTATAAGTGTTCCATCATCATTTTTAATAACAGGGATTCCACCACCTCCACAAGATATTACTATTATTTTTTTTTCAAAAAGCGCTTTTATACTAAAAGCTTCTATAATTTCGAGTGGTTCTGGGGAAGGGACACATCTTCTATAGCCTTTACCGATTTGTTCAATCATAGTCCATTTTTTTTCTTCTTTAAATATCTCGGCTTGCTCTTTGGTATAATAGGGACCAACGGGTTTAGAAGGGTTTTTAAAAGCTGGATCTTCTTTATCCACTAAAACCTGAGTTAAAATAGTTGCGACCTTAATATCATCTGCTTGTCTTGTGATTTCATTGAAGGTTAGCCTTTGAATCATATAACCGATAAAGCCTTGAGACTCGGCGCCACAAATATCTAGTGGCATTGGAGGGATAGTTTTTTGAGATATTTCGTTTTGAAGTAAGATTGCACCAACTTGCGGACCATTGCCGTGGGTTACACTTATCAAATAACCTTCTTTAATAATATCTACAAAGTGTTTAGCTGTCTCTTTTACATGTATTAGCTGATCTTCATCGGTGCCTTTTTCACCAGCTTGCAAAAGTGCATTGCCACCTAAGGCTATTAAAACTTTTTCTTTCATATTATCCTCTCTCTAAAGCGCAAGTCATACAGTGAGCAGCTCCATAGCCTCCGGTCAGATTTGGGATATTGATTGGATAAACATCTAAACCTTTTTGATAAACAGCTTTTTTATGTGGAAAGAACTGACCTTCATTTTTCAAATGTTCATAATCAGCTTTAACTTGATCTAAAAGTTTTTCATAACGTTTTGGATCGTCATTGGCCGATCTTTTTAAATTATCGATAACGTTTTTAACATTTCTCTCAGATTCAACAGCTAATATATGCCCATCTCTGATACATAAAAAGTTAGAAGCATAGCTCATCTGCTCTAAAGTAGTGATGTCAATAACCTCAAACCCTTTAGAAGTTATGTATTCATAGAGATTGGTCTCTTTTGGCTCTTTTTTAAAGGTGCCCATACCCTCATTATGAAAAATTTCAACCCTAGCCTCTTTAATAAGCATCTCGCAACCAACTACAACCTTTGATGAAGCAACATTAAAATAAGTATCCAAATGCATATTTATCATTGGATCTGGTTTATCAGATGGAATAAGAGGATGCATCGGTTGGTGAACTACAGCTAACTCTTCGAACTCAAATTCTAAATTAAGAAGCTGATCTATTGCCTCTTTATTTGTTCTGTCTCCCTGACCCACTAAAGCAAATTTACCCATAGGAATAAATTCACCGCCCTCGATAGTTCCAGGATCTTCTATTTCATGTAAAAGTGATAACCCCATCACATTTTCCCAGAAAAATTTAGTAACAATGGTTTCTCTTCTCCTAGCCGGTTTGGCAAGCCTACAAAGAACAATTCCACTATCGGTTATAAATTGCTGATCCCTCATAAAGTATAGATTAGAAAGAGGTTGTCTTTTCGTGATATTTAATTGAACATTTCTAGTGCCTTTTTCAACTACAAAATTTAAGGATGGATTTATTATCAAGATATTGAAAAAGTGAGCCAAATCTAAGTATTTGATATTTTCTTCAAATTCTTCTTTTGCCCTCGCTATTGCATGTGCATCACCTGTATAGTCAATTGTTTCTCTTGCTAAATTGATAAGCTCTCTTTTAACTATTGGGACTTTAGAAGCAGCTTCTAGAGTTGCTTGTTTTAATCTTATTACCTCAACCCCAAACTCTTGTTTCAAAATAGTTTCTAAAATTTCATGTTCTCGTCTTGCACCTGATCTTGAAAAAGCTCTTTCATATAATGAACTATATGGAGACATAAGACCAAAAAACATCTCCATACCAGGTCTATGGATAACCACTTTTTTTAAAGGATCCCACTCAGCTCTTACTCTCCCTTGCATCTGTTTTACTCCTAAACTTTATATTTATCTTTAATTTTCTATATAAATAATTATCGGAAATATTGCGAGTATAATTTGCATTATTTAAAAAAAGAAAAATAGATATAAGAATAATAAAAACTTCTAATCTAAAACATTTCTTTTATTTGGCTATTTTTTATTCATGAGAAATATTGATATATTTCTTCTTCTTGAAATCTTCTGTTATTTAATTTAATGTTTTAGACCATTTTCAAAAAATGAAGGTATAATATGGGCAATATAAAAAGTTTATCAACAATGAATCCAGAGGAAAAAGTTTATAAATTGACTCAAGGAAAAAAAGATTTTTTAATTTTTTCAAATGATGAAAAAATAACTAGTAGTGCAAAAGATCCTTTTAAAAATCTAGAAATCTTTTGTTTAGATTGTTTAAATAAAAAAAATATACCAATAAATAATACCTTCAATCCAATTATTGAGGTAAAACCACATATTCAAGTAAATAACTCTGATTCGATGAAGAAAAAAATTTTTACTTTAATAGCTGGTGCCTTGTTGGGAGTTGTAACTATGAAATATGGTTTTTCTATTGGTTCAAAGATTATCAATCAGCCAAATCTTGGCATTGCAAACAAAATCCATCAATTAACAGGATATTTTCAAAGTTTAAATTTATTTGAAACAGAAAATAATAGATCAAATCCGATTCAACAGTCGCAGAATAACACAACACATTTTTTTCAAAAAAACCCTCGGGTGGTCGTTAGAAAACATTTTTTAAATCATAAAAGTTATTAAAATTGTTTTAGCTAATTGCTACTTTTTATATTGAGAAAAATTTTCTCAAAACAATCTTATTTTAATACGCTTTTATATTTTTTGTTCTCTGTATACGCCCAAAAGTAAATGAGTATTGCAAATATCGTGAGCACAATTAAATCATACGGAAGAAGCAAATACCCAAGCGGCTCAATTGGCAAAAAGTTATTAAACATAAAACTTGGATCACCAAGGTAGGCAATTACGATAATTCCTACAAGATAGGCAATGAGCCACATATTTCTTTTAAATTCCCATTTTTTCTTAACAAAGAAAAAGGCGATATAACCTGTAAGCATCAAAACAGAACCCACTAAAGACCACGGCCAAGACGCCCAATAAATCACATAGGTAGCAAGAACAAAACCAATAATAGTTACTAAATTTACGAAAGGTAGTTTAAATGGTCTTTTAGTATTAGGTTTAGTTTTTCTCAATATTTTAACAGCTAAAACAGCAGCTGCATATGGAACAACTCCTGTCACAGAGGCTATTAAAGCAACTGAGGCAAAATTAGGAATAGCAATCATAATAATGCTTGTTAAAATAGATGTAAAAATAAGCGAGGCTATAGGCGTTCCATATTTTTTGTTAACACTGGCCATAGGTTTCCAAAATAGTTTGTCTCTAGCCATGGCAAAGGGCAGTCTGGCTTGAATCAAAACCCAGCTACCACCAGCTCCGGCAGTTGCTATTATCGCGCCTATAGCTGCAATTGCCGCAAGCCATCGAAGTTTGAGACCAATTGCTATATCAGAGAGTGGTGAGGTCAAGGATGCAATCCCTTTCCAGTCACCTTCTTTAATACCTAAACCTTTCCAATCAATCATTCCGACAAAAACAAAAGCGAGCAGTAGATAAACTACTAAAACAATCACAATAGTTGTGATCATTGCCAAAGGAATTGTTTTGGCTGGATTTTTAACCTCTTCTGTCGGCATAACAATTGCTTCAAAGCCTGTAAATGACCAGAAAAACAGAGTGACACCTAAAGTAATACCGGTAAATCCAAAAGGAATGAAAGGGGTAAAATTCTCACCTTTAATATAAGCAAGACCGACGAGGAAAAATATCGCTAAGGGGATCAGTTTTCCGATTGTTGTAACAACGCTATAAAGACCGCCCCATTTTACTCCAAAAACATTTATTAAAGTAAATGCCCAAAGAGCACTCACCCCGATGGTAATACCAAGAGGTGTTAGAGTTCCCCCAATGGCCAAGCCAGGTATATAAAAACCTAAATAGACAATGAAGATATCGATAATTGCTGCGGTTCCGATAAAGAGATATAAAAAATACCCCCAACCTATCAAAAAACCACCCAGATTACCAAGAGCTAGCCTTGGCAAAGAATAAGGACCTCCCGAGATAGGAAAAGCCGAGCCCAGCTCTGCATATGCTATCCCTAAAAAAAAAGTGATGATACCCGAAATTATAATCGCTAAAATAAGCGATGGTCCTGCCACAGCGGCCATAACAGCTGGCATACCAAATATTCCTGAACCTAAAATTCCTCCGACACCAATTGATAGCAGGGTAAAAAATCCAAGCTCTTTTTTTAGTCCATCTTTTGCCACAATACTCTCCTAAAATTTACATGACTGTAATAAACAAAATTGTAATTTAAATATTTATAAAATCAAATATATATTTTTAATCTTTGATCCAACCTTGAACAATTGGTAGAAATCGACCTTTAGAAAATGCTTTTTTAGATACTCTAATACCAGGGGGACCTTGCCTTCTTTTATATTCTGCAAGATGTATCCTTTCGACAAGTTCTTTAACAGTTTCTAATTCTAAATTGTATTTTTTTACAATCTCTTCTATCGACAAATGATCTTCGACATAGCCATCTATCACTTGATCAACTATTTCATATTTTGGCAGAGTATCTTGATCTTTTTGATCAGCTTTTAGCTCAGCTGATGGAGCTTTTTTGATAATCTTATTTGGTATTATCTCTTTTTTTCTATTTACCCATTTAGATAATTTATAGACTAAAGATTTAGAGACATCATTTAAAACACCTAAACCGCCACACATATCACCATATAATGTTACATATCCCATAGCCATTTCAGACTTATTACCAGTTGAAAGAACTATATGTCCTAATTTATTAGATACGGCCATTAAGATCATTCCTCTGATTCTGGCTTGTAAATTTTCTTCAGCAGTATCGAAAGATTTACCAGCAAAGATTGGGCTTAAAAGATCTAGATATTGTTGATACATATGATCAATTGGGATATCTAATAGTTCAATTCTGAGTGTATCAGCAAGAAGATGAGAATCTTCTAAAGAAGAGAGCGATGAATATCTAGAAGGCATATTTAAAGCTAAAACATTATGAGGCCCCAAAGCGTCTTGGGCAATACATAAAACTAAAGCTGAATCTATCCCACCAGAGAGACCAATGCACGCTTTAGAAAGATTTAATTTTCTAAAATAGTCTTTCACGCCTAAAACTAAAGCTTCATATAAATCTTTGATTGGCTCTTCTATATAGGTAAATGTAGGCATCGGTTTTTCTAAATCAATAAGCATATGATCTTCAACGAAACCTTTGGCAATGGTAATAAGTTGCCCTTCTTTATCGAAATACATACTATGACCATCAAAGACCAATTGATCATTAGCGCCAACTTGATTACACATTATTTGTGGACATTTCAAAGTTTTAGCAACTTTTGAAAAGATTTGTTTTCTAACATCTTTTTTTTCAAAGCAATAAGGTGAAGCTGAAAGATTTAATAAAAGATCTGGCTTTAACTTTTCCATCTCAAGTACTGGATCTATCTCATATTTACTTATCGTATTATCACCATGCGCCCACACATCTTCACAGATTAAAACTCCAATTTTTTTACCTTTATATTCAAAAACTTTTTGCTCTAAGCCTGGCTGAAAATATCTTTTTTCTATAAAAACATCATATGTTGGAAGAAGTGTTTTGTCTTTATAACCCAGGAGTTTTTTATCAAAAATTACAGCTGCACTATTTGAAAGAGGTTTGCCTGTTTTTTTATTATTTTTTCTAATAGTTCCAATAACTATAAATAAATCTTTAGAAGCTTCAATAACTCTTTGAAGTTCATCTTCTATCTTATTAACAAAGTTATCATATAACAAAAGATCTTCTGGTGGATATCCACAAATAGCTGCTTCTGGAAACAGCACAATATCAGCTTTTTCAATCCGCGCTCTATCAATAGCATTGATTATTTTATCAGTATTGAGTCTCAGATCGCCTATTTTAGGGTTTAATTGAGCAACATAGACAAGCATTTTTTTACATCCTTTTTTGTTAGAGTAATTATTTAGTTTTGATTTTACAAGAATTTCTTAAAAAATTTATAAAATGAGCGGGTTCTCAACATCAAATGATTATGCCCCAAATGCGCAAATGTCAATCATGGGCATCATAGCGTTTTGCTAACCACTTATTTTAAGCCACTTACAAAAACAGGCCGAAAAAATATTTTTAAAATTAAGTTGAAAAGAAATTTTAATTCAATCTTTTCTCCTAATATTTGAAACAAAAAATATTTGTTTGCTGTAGAAAAAGAATTTAATTTTTGAATCTAATACTTTTATTTGCTATCCTTTGTAGCTAAATATTTTAAGTTATCTGAACATCTAAAGGTTTTATGAAACAACAAAGAGAACACTGGGGATCCAAACTTGGATTCATAATGGCTACTGCAGGATCTGCAATTGGCCTTGGAAGCCTTTGGCGCTTTCCTTATATCATTGGACAAAATGGTGGCGGAGCTTTTGTGCTTTTATATTTACTTTTTACATTAATAATCGGAATTCCTGTTTTTATATCCGAGCTAATGATTGGTCGGGCCGCCCAAAAAGGTGCCATTCAAGCGTACACTGATTTATCACATGGCTCTACTCACTGGAAGCTTTTGGGTTGGTTAAACCTAATTACTTCGTTTATTATTTTATCTTATTACAGTGTGATCTCCGGTTGGGCCGTAAACTATGCATTAATGTCTCTTAGTAATTTTACCGCAGGTAAAACACCTGAAGAGATTAAAGGCATTTTTGATATCTTATATGTCTCTGGTGATATAAACATCTTTTGGTTATTTATTTTTCTATTGATGACCATTGCAGTTGTTTTTGGTGGTATCAGAAAAGGGATTGAGTATTGGTCAAAGTTATTAACCCCTGCCTTGTTTGTAATATTAGTTGGTCTTTTTTGCTTTTCTGCAACCCTGCCGGGTTTTAAGGAGGCTGTAAAATTTATATTCTATCCTGATTTTTCCAAACTTACTGCCACTAGTATTTTAGTTGCCCTTGGTATGTCACTATTTACCTTAAGCGTTGGTCTTGGAATAATCTTGACATATGGTAGTTATATGAAACACACCGAAGATATTCCAAAAACAGGCTTAATTATTGGAGGGGTATCTGTTTCAGTCTCCCTGCTTTCAGCTTTAATGATTTTTCCTATTGTTTTTACTTTTGGATTTGAGCCTCAGGCGGGACCTGGGCTAGTTTTTCAAACCCTGCCGGTATTATTTTCTAAGCTGCCAGGCACTTTAATTTTATCAACAATATTTTTTTTACTCTTTATTTTTGCAACTCTAACCTCCACCATATCGATTTTAGAGGTATTGGTTTCTAATTTGATTGAAGTTTTAAATTGGACTAGAAAAAAAGCTGTTCTTCTCTCTGGTTTAGCGGCTTTTGTCTTTGGAATTCCGACAGCTCTTTCAGGCTCAGGCTCACTTTTTAAAAACTGGAAATCTATCTATGGCATAGATTTTCTCCAAACTCTTGACGATCTAACAGCTACTTGGCTTATGCCTCTGTCTGCTTTTTTCACAGTAATTTTTGTTAGTTTTGTAATGAAAAAATCTTTTTCCCAAGAAGAGTTTGCCAAAGGATCAACTCTTCCAAAAATGATGCATACCTGGTTCTTT
>JAAKFJ010000150.1 GCA_011064745.1 Candidatus Anoxychlamydiales bacterium
GTCCAGAAGAAACCCAAGTTCCTGCAAGAGTTGCTCCAGAAGCATTTCCAGCTGGTTGTGCAAGGTTTACTGATGTAGTCATATTTGTATTTATTCTAGTATATTGAACATAAGTATCCCAGTTATCATAATCCCATGCATAACCGATACCTATTTTAAAAGCTGGCTTCCAATCAAAACTAAAGTCATGAACAGTCCCTATACCTGTAAGATTAGTAGGTGGAACATCAAATGATGTAATAGCTACATCCATTTGTTCTTGACTTGGTTGCCAGTACAAAAAAGTTCCTGTTACATAAAAATCCCAAGAACCACATACGTCTATGTTGGCGCCTTTGTTATACGCAGCAGTTGTTGGTGCTGCAGGTGTTTCACAACATGGTGGTTCTGGTGGACATGTACACGGATCTGGGTCACATCTATTGCAGTCAGCACTTAGAGTTGTAATCGCAAATCCACATATTACGAACAAGATTTTTTTTATCAATTCCATTGTTTCTCCTTTATTTAAGTTGTTATTTGAAAAAAAAAGGATGGTTAATTTATACAACATTTCATAACTTTTTTCAAATGAAATTTTAGAATTTTTTTAGAAAATCTTTACTCGAATGGGTTTTCTTTTTATCATCAAAAAAAAAGCGGGTGTTTATGAGACAGATTTTTTATGTAGGATTTTTATTATTTTTATATATGGGTTTATGTTCTATAAAGCCACTTCCTGGACTTGAGAATTTTAAAAGTTCTAAAATTAAAACCCTTTATAAAAATCTAGACCAAAAATCTGTTGTTCAACATTTCGCTTTTTATAAATTGTATCCAGAGACACCTGAGGGCAAAGAAGCTTTAAAAAAAGCTTGGAATTTACTGAGCCAAGAAAATGTTAAAGACCCTCTTATTTTACCATCTTTAGATATTAATTTAATGATCAATCTAGTTAATAAACAAAGCGCTATTGCTCCTGAAAAATTAGATAATGAAAAACTAAATTTTTTAGAAAGTTTAGGTAAAAACTTAAAAAACAGACAACTTAAAGGACATAAAGTTTGGAAAACAGAAAAAGTTTTAAAACTAGATGTTAATCAGGTAGATCTTTCAAGAGCTCTATTCTTAGAAGAACTCGGTGATGAGAAAGATTCAAAATATAAAATAAGATACTATGAAGCTTGTTTAGATTTAATGGCATTGCAAATTCTAGCAAAACTAGACAACGATCCAACTGATTTAGATAAGGTCTATGCGATAAACGATTTTATCTTTTATGAAAAGATGTTTAGATTCCCTCCCCATTCTAGCTATGCCAAAGATATAGATACCTATACCTTTCTATCAACTGTTATGGATTCATCTCGTGGTGTATGTTTAGGTGTATCTATATTATATCTATCATTAGCTCAAAGACTAGGCTTAGATTTAGAAATCATAACACCCCCTGGTCATATATAT
>JAAKFJ010000151.1 GCA_011064745.1 Candidatus Anoxychlamydiales bacterium
TTTTGTTAAAATCTTATCTTTTGTTGTTATGTCAATTAGCTTCCTTGTTTTCGGATCAATCTCAAAAACTTTAAGCTCATTTGAGCTTCTAAGAGCGCAAACAACAATATCAACTTCTCTATTGTATATTTTCATGCCATATCTTACATCTACGCCAACAGGCCTATTAAGAGTATCGGTTTTATAGATTAAATTTCCTTCTAAATCCCATACATATAAAGCTCCAATATTGGATTTGTCATTCCCGATTAAAACGCTGTTTTGGGGATCTTTTTGATCTATCCAAAAAGCGCACTCATCAGCATCACCATACACATCAGTTGTAATAATTTTTGGAGCAGGCTTTTTAACATCCTTGGTGCAGGCCGCAAAAAATAATAAGATAAAAATATAAATGGAATTTTTAAATATTCTCATATCTATTTTTTATCAAAAAAAAACTTTTAGAACAAACATTTACAGAGATTTGGATAAAGATATCCAAATCTCTGTAAATATTATAGGTTGGATATAATATTTTTGTTATGACGGATTTGTATAAGATAAAATTACTATAAACCCATTATTAAATCATCTTGAGCTTGTAGTGCTTCTTTATGCAAATCATCTCTTATTTTATCTGCCTGAGCATCTGGCAATCTACCTAATATGTCATTAGAACCTCTTGAATGTCCAAATGCAAATGAAAACATGAAAATAGCCAGAGCTGATATTCCTCCTATTGATTTCAGAAAAAAATTATTTGAGTCTAACTTCTCTTGTACAGCTTGTCGCATTTCTTGATCTGGATCATGCAGTTCATATCCCCTGTGATGAATCACGTCAGCAACTCTTGCATAAAGTTCATCAGCAGCTCCTGCTCTGCCAGATAAAGTAGCATTTGCCGCTGCTACTAATGCAGGATTTGCGCTGACATCAATACTTAATGTTGTTGGTGTTGCCATATAAACCTCCGTTTTGGTTCTTAATATAGGTTAAAATTTACTTTCAACTTTAAATTTCTTGTAGTTAGTATTATTTTTTTATGATCTTTCCTACCACAATAACAAATAATGTTAATGCCGATCCAACAATCGATATTTCATTTCTATGATAAAAATTTTTACTATTTTCTCCAAATTTATCTAATCTCGACATCGGCTTTTTTATCACTCGTCTAGATTGCGCTGGTCTGGGTTGTTGTACTGGTCTAGCTGAACCATGAACATTTAGTATCGTTATTGGCTGTTGTTTTTTATATATTAAAAAACAAAGAGTC
>JAAKFJ010000152.1 GCA_011064745.1 Candidatus Anoxychlamydiales bacterium
TTTACATAAATTTTATCAATTTTACTCTCTAATATTATGATTTGTAAAACATTATCAGATATATTTTGTTTAGGAATCAAAACTGTCACAACAGGTCTATCATAATATTTATAATAAGAGATAATTTCTTTTTTGATCTGATGAATTACTTCTTTTGTCAAAGCTTTATTTAAATAAAAAGATTTTAATTTCTCTTTAAGCTCGTTTGTTTCCCCAGGAACATCTACATTTTCAATGACAACCCCTTCAATATTTTGGGTATTTGTTTTTAAATCTTCCAAAGATCCAATCAAAATAATCCCTTTTAAAGAATCGATTAGAATTTTATTTTCACTATGCTTTTGTGAATCTATAATATCATCGCACTTATCATCTGTATCTTGCTTGGATACTTCAGTTTTGATTTTTGTTTGATTTTTTTTGTCTTTTTTAGATTTTTCCTTTTCACTTTTTACTATTTTGGGCTCTTCTATTTCCTTAAAAGGCTCTTGTGACTGATTTGTATCATCACTACAATCCTTAACGCCTTCATCTTGTTGAACTGTATTTTCTAGCTCAACCGTTTCTGATTTTTCATTGATTGTAGTCTTTTCTTTTTTTTGATCTTCTTTTGAAACTGCTTGATCATCTTTTGTTTGAGTTTTGCTCTCAGTTATTACATTTAAAGAATCATCAATCTCATCTGTTTTTTTATCATTTCTTTGATCATCTAAATCAATAACATGAAATTTTTTTTCAAAAGGTAAAATATTTTCAAAACCATATTCATCTGAAAAGCCATTGCAGATATAAACGGAAATAAACAGGGCGAAAAAAAACTTTAGCATTACTAGTTAAAAATGATTAGTCATACATTGGGAGCGTAACATTGTATTTATTTATGAACAATGGATATTTATAGTTAGGATAAACATTATAAATTGGTACATAAAACTCTTTTATAGGTAGGTGTTTTGATGGTACTTTGAATTCATAAAATTGAGTTTCCAAAACAGCATATTCTTTTTCTTCTAACATTTGATTCATCTCAGCGCTTATAAAACTTAAAACATTTAATTCTGCTGGGGTAACTCCATTAACTTTATAAAAAATAGTAAAAGGAATACCAAGAGGTCCAGAATAAGAGCTAAAATACGTATTATAAACTTGATTTTGAATGGCATTATTTTGAGATAA
>JAAKFJ010000153.1 GCA_011064745.1 Candidatus Anoxychlamydiales bacterium
GGGAGTTTTAGGTTCTTTAGCGGCTGGTTGGGGATCAGATTATTTATTTAAAGGGCGTCGAGGTCCTATCAATGTTATATTTACTATTGGTCTTTTAATCTCTTTATATCTTATGTGGAGAACGCCTGGAGGAAAAATCTTGATAGATTTCATATTTATTTTTTTCCTAGGTTTTTTTGTTTTTGGACCCCAGATGTTAATTGGTGTTGCAGCAGCTGAACTCTCTCACAAAAAAGCTGTGGGTACCGCCACTGGTTTTATCGGTTGGTTTGCATACCTTGGAGCTGCTATGGCAGGCGCTCCTTTGGGAGCTTTGCTTAAAAAAACTGGATGGGAATCATTTTTTATCATATTAATAATAAGCGCGATAATAGCTCTCTTATTTTTACTACCACTTTGGAAAGTCAAAGCTATTTCTGATCCACTTGAAGATTGATAATTTAAAGATTTTTTTTGGTTTTATTTTATTTGTCAAAGATTTAGCATTCTTTGAAATAAATTTTCAAAAAGAAAAAATATGAGCGCATTTCAAATATCTGTTATAGCATCTAATGATCCAATCAGATTAAGTAAGATATCATACGATCAAAAAACACCTTCAAATCTTGCATATATTATTAATAGCTATCTACACGGATCGAATAATACTTACACTAAAATTGAGGGTAATATCCTATTGAGGCCAGGCAGTAATTGTGATATTGCTATTGTAGGATCTCTGCCTGAATCTACTGGCAGTGAAACAATATTTTCTTTGATAGATGAGTTAGGAGAAGTGAGTACTTTTCATATTTTAAAAGGATCATCTGAAATAAATATTTTAGATTTTTATATCCCATCTTATGCTAAAAAAGTTCAAATTTTGGCTGCATCTAAATTTAAAAATGGAAAAATTTCAAATATAAGTTGCTATGAATTTTTAGTTGAAAAAGTGGAGTCATTAAGTCGGCACCCTGCTCAAGCCTAGAGTTTAATTTTTTTTGAAATTGGGCTTGAATGAGAATCAATTTCGATTTATACTAATAGTTGCCCGTAACATAAAGTTAAGAAAAATAAATGTCTTGGATTTCACTTCATAACCACTCTAGATTTTCTATTTTAGATTCCACAATAGACGTAAAAAATTTAGCCAAACTTGCTAAAGAAAATGATAT
>JAAKFJ010000154.1 GCA_011064745.1 Candidatus Anoxychlamydiales bacterium
AGCAGGGAGGTTCTTCTAACAGCTATTTTTATAAGCTCTCAAAGGCTCTCGGAATAACCCTACAACATCCTTTGCATCACTTATAATTGATCTGTCTTTAACAAGCGAACCGCTCTGACTCTGATTTAACCCAAAGGAGGAAAGTTTTTTACTCCCAATCGCAGTTTTTCTCAATCTCGATATCGCTTGTTCTAAGAGCCGGTTAGCACTTGGCCAAGCTTTTTTCGCTTGGCTTATATCGAGCATATCATTTTTTACATATCTTGCTAAAAAAGCGCTATATAAATCTCTTTGTGCGCTTATTTTACATTCACATCTATGCCATCTTTCTTTTAGCTGTTTTTTTTCTTTGGTGCCACAGTTATGACATATTTGTGATAATGCTGTTTTTCTTGTATTTATATATTCTATTTTACCACCGGCGTTTTCAGCTTTGCGGTTTAATAGACTTAAAAATAATGAGGGAGCTCTAAAACTTACTGATCTACCCCATCTTTTTTGAAAAGCTTTAAATGATAATTTTTCTGTTTTTATATTTTTGCCTAATCTTATCACTTCATTGGCAAGTTTCCCATGTAGTCTTTTTCTATATGTTTTTAGCTTTCGATAGGTTTCTGTTAAAATATTTTGATACTTTATATATTTTTTAGATTTTTTAAATTTTTTTAGTTTCTTTTTTAAAGTTCCATTTTTTTCATAATTTGCTGTATTCATAGACCTTAAAGATCTATCCATTTTTCTTTGTAGATTTCTTTGTTTTAAATGATAGGGTTTTAGCTGATTACAAAAAGAGCTTAGTTTTGATCTTCTATCTGAAAAAAATGCATATGTTGATGGTCCTATATCTATTCCAACTGTATCATTTTTGGAATGTTTTTTTTCTTTAATAAAAGACTCGCCTTCCAAGACTAATTGCACAAAGAAAATATTTTTATTTTTGATCTTTTTTCTTACCAATCTACAATACTTTACTTTTTTGCTAAGCGCATATTCTTGAACTTTATAACGATCTTTCTTATCTAAAATAATATCTAACTCTAAACCTTTGTAATGAAGCTTTTTATTTTTAAACTTAAGTCCGGCTATATTTGATTTACCCTCTATTGATGAAAATCTATTTTCATTTTTAAAGCGGGGTTTGCCTCCCTTTCT
>JAAKFJ010000155.1 GCA_011064745.1 Candidatus Anoxychlamydiales bacterium
AGTTGCTCAATAATCTTTTCCCAAACTGTCATAAAATCTGAACATTTCTTTTTATTGATTTCAGACAAGTTGTTTTTAAGATTTTCAATTGTAATAACATCTGATACTGATGAGGATGGGTGAAGACTTTTAGCTATAAGAGAAATTGCAGCAAATTGTTTTTTTATACTACTATGGGTTGCTCCAACTAAATCTTCATTAGGAATACCTATTTGAATAGCTTTTTGTGTCCAAAGCGGATCGGCTTTTGCAAGGTTATTGAGAGCTCTTGAAGCTCTTGACATGTTTAAAACATCTTTAATATCTAAATAACCAAAAATATGCATTTTAATTTCATAAGGGAGATCTGATATCAAATCAAGGCCTGGTGAAATAAGGCCTTCAGTGGGAAGGGGATTGGGGTTAATGGTAAATGGCATTAGTTTACTCTATTTTTGTATTATTAATTATACATTTTTTAATTATAATATCATATTTTTGTTTTATTTTAAATTTTTTTGAGAAATATTAAACTATTATATAACTGTTTGAGGATTAGAATATTACACAAATAACCTTCTTGCTTTAAGAGCTAAAAGTCGTCTTGGATAAAATACTTAAGAAGGGTCTTCAGGCTTCATATTGGGAGAGTCCTTTTTCTCATAAATCTGTTGAAGAAGCAATAGATTAAGGGTAAATAAGAAAAATTTCACGTTTCAATACATTTATTTGATCTATTAGATTTTAAATTTTTGAAATAAAAAGAAAAAGTGTATATATTTTTTCCAATAAAACTTTAGATTATATGAAAAGAATTCTTTTTTGTTTTTTTATCCTTTTTTTTGCACAGGCTCTCTTTGCTCAAGATGAGCATTTTGGTGGGAAGCAAGAGGATCCTGATATGGATGCACTCAGAAAATGGATTAGAGAAAAAAGAATGATATCAATCAAAGAGTTGGGTGGAGATTTATCATTAAGTGGTGAGGTTAGAGTTGAATTTCAAGGATGCAATGAGAAAAAAAATGGTATTAGGCAAAGAGGAAATATAAATGCATCTACCAGACCAGATTATGCTTTTGATGTAGAAGTTAACATAATGCTTGACTATCACACTGAGAGAAGCTGGTC
>JAAKFJ010000156.1 GCA_011064745.1 Candidatus Anoxychlamydiales bacterium
AGGTAGAATTGCTAAGATAATTTCAATAAATGGTGATTCTATTTCTAAAGCCAAAGATAAAATTATTATCATCTCTAAATGTGATGAAAAATACATCCCTCTTTTTGAAGTTGCCAAAGGGGTAATTTTGCAAAACAGAGAATCTGATACCATCTCGGAAAAACTAGCTCTTCAAACAGCATCGAGGTTAGATCTTCCTCTAATAATCAGAGCCAGACATGCTGCAGACATTTTAATGGAAGATGAAGAAGTTCACCTAGAGCCTCAAAAAGGTTTGGTTTTTAAGATTGAAGAAAATGAGATGTTATAGCAACAGCTGCAATAGCAGCTGTCTCTGCTCTTAAAATATTAGAATTTAATTTAATACCTTTTGCTTTTAAAACTTCTTTTAAATATGAAATTTCTTCCTTTGAAAAACCTATCTCTGGTCCAATAAAAAAAGAAATGTTTTCAGTAGTTTTTTTATCAATATCCATAGATTTCTTTTCAGTTTCATCAAGTGATCCAAAAAACTTTTGGCCTTCTAAATTTTTTATATCTCTCATTGTTTTAAAAATTTTAATTTTTGGAAGATATAAAGCTCCACATTGCTTCAGGGTAGCTATAAGTAAGTGATTCATTCTCTCAAATCTATTTTTGGAAATATCAACCTTTTCTGAGGCTGAAGAATTAAAAAACCAAAAATCATTGCATCCAAGCTCTGTGCATTTTTCCAATATTAAATCAATTTTAGGCGGTTTGATAAACGCTTGAATAAGCTTAATTCTTTGTTTTTTCGCCTCTTTAAAGACAACCTCTTCAATATGTAGAGTCGCTGCCTTTGATTCTATTTTTTCAACAATGCATTTTGCTAAAAAACCTCTTCCATTTATAATTTCAACAACATCCTTCTCTTTTTTGCGCATGCTGGTTCTAAGATGATGAGCCTCCTTATCGATAAGCTTTAATGAAGTATCTTTTTTAAGGGTTTGATCTGTAAAATATCGATCTTTTGGCATAAATTCTCACTTAGTTTTTTTAAGTATCAGCTTA
>JAAKFJ010000016.1 GCA_011064745.1 Candidatus Anoxychlamydiales bacterium
CTTTAGTTTTATAAAAATTTAAAGCTAAAACAAAAGATAGAAGAGTACAAATAGAAATTATTAAAAAAGTGTGCCCAAGAGTTTTGTTATATAAAAAACCAACTAGCTGAATTATCCCAGCGCAGACAAAGGTTCTAATGGTCATTATTAAAGAAGATGCAGGTCCGTTTTTTTCAGGAAATACACCTAGAGAGGCTGAAAAAACTACAGCGTAACCAATGGCGCAAGATAGAGCAAAAATACACATAAACAAAGTTACTTGCCAAACAGGGAAATTAGGTGTAAGCCAGGTTATACAAAGTATTGATAGAGTTGCTAAAATTGGGATTAAAAGACCGAAAAGAGCAGATTTTTTTTCTCCGAAAATATTTGATATTCGATGAGCGAAATAACTCATAAATGAAAAAGAGGCGATGATTATAGCTTGATGAATAGAAAAGCTTGTTAAAGAGATTCCTTTTACATCACGATAAAAAAAAGGCATAACACTAATAAATGCAAAGTAAGATGCTGCTAAAAGAGTAGGAACGAGAGCGCTTTGTAAAAATCTTTTTGATTTGAGTAAAGTTACATAGTTTTGAAAAACATCTTTTAATTTTACATCTTGAGGTTTTTTAGTTTCGGGCAGGAAAAAAAAGATGAGTAAAAAGCTCAAAGTTGAGCAAATAGCTACCACGCTATAGCAACCTCTCCATCCGAAATAAGCATTTAAAACTCCCCCAAGAATTGGAGCTGCAGCTATAGTTGTTGTTAAAATAGCATTTAACCTTCCCATCCATCTAGTAACGTCATTACCTTGATAGACATCGGATAGCATAGTAAATACAATTACAAAAGATGCAGCGGCCCCTAGACCTTGAATAAATCTAAATAGTAAAATCATTTCTATATTTGTGGATATGGCGCAGCCTAAACTACCGATAAAAAAAATACAGTTGCCGATTAACATAATAGGGCGTCTTCCAAAACGATCGGCTAGAGGGCCGTACCACAAAGATGCGAGACAAAATCCTAAAAAATTTATGCTAATAGTTCTTTCAACCATTTCTTCAGAAACCGAAAAAAATCGAGCGATATCAGGAAAGCTAGGCAAGGATAGATCGATTTCCATAGCTGATGTTATCAAAGATAAAATTAGTATGTACGGAAAGGATTTATTGACGTTAATTTTCATAAGGTTTTTTCAATTGAAGAAATTATAACATTCACATAAGATTTAAAGTCTCAATGTAAAGAGACTCAAATATAACAAAAACTAACAAATTATTTCTAGTAGTAATCGAATAAGAAAAAAACAATAAAGTTATGTATATGGCAAGGGATGCTCAAGAGCTATTAAAAACATATCTTAAATTATTTGAGATTAAGATCAAAAGTTTTGAAAAAATTGAACATGAAGAAGCTTTAAGTTCGACCATATATAAATTAATAATGTCGGATTCATCAATTCGTATCTTAAAGATTTCATTTAATAAAAAAAGATGGGTAAGAGAGTGTTATTGTTTAGAAGCTGTTAAAAAACATATTTTAGTTCCCAAAATTATTGAGGCTGTAGAATCTAAAGAGGATGCCAGCGGTGCAATATTGATGGAGTATATTCCTGGCAAATTAATCGTAGCACAATCTTTAACTAACGATCTATCTTTTCAGATGGGATCTTTATTAGCCTCCCTTCATCAAATTGATGTAAAATTTTATGGTGATTTTTCTCAAGATCAAATATTACCCCCTTCAATAGAGAGTGGCTTTTCGCTTTTAAAAGAGTATTTTGAAAAATCCTTTAAAGAGTGTGAAAATCATCTTCAAAAAGAGCTTTTAGATATAATTAAAAAATATTTTTATGAGTCTTTAAAAGAGATAAAAAACCTAGATGGTCCTCATATAATCCATCGAGACTTTAAACCTGGCAATATTATTGTGAAAAATAATAAAATAAAAGCTTTGATTGATTGGGAAATTGCAAAAAATAGTTTTGCCGAAGAAGATTTTTCTCAAATGGAGTATCTTGTTTGGGATAAATACCCTAAAACCAAAGATGCTTTTTTAGAAGGTTATAAAGCTGTTCGGTCTCTGCCTGACCTAGAGCAGGTCATGCCAATTATCAGAATTTCAAAAGCTTTGGGAGCCATTGGTTTTACTATAGAAAGAAACACTTATAGAGGCAGGCATAAATTTGTGTTTGATCAATGTTATCGATATCTTCAAAATATTTTTTTAAAATAATTTTTTTATCAAGATCCAAGGTCTTGAATCATAAAAAAAAATTTAAAAAAAAATTAAGCTTTTTTTATTAGCTTTTGCTTGTTTTTTATGCATTATTCAAATATACTTTTCATTAGAAAAGCTGATACGCTTCAGCTTAATTGATTAATTTTAAAGCTAGGTTTTTTCTTTGTATATAACTTTTAGAATCTTACAGTTCTTTCAATAGTTGCTACATGAAGTAAAACTAGAATTTTTTAAGGAGAATTTTTATTATGAAACTATATGTAGGTAACTTACCACATTCATACACAGAACAAGAATTAACAGATCTATTCTCAACTTTCGGCAGTGTCGTTAGTGCTAAGTTGATTTTAGATAGAGATACAGGTAAATCAAGAGGCTTCGGCTTTGTTGAAATGAGTTCTAAAGAAGAAGCTGAAAAAGCTATTCAAGAACAAAATGGCAAAGAAGTTGGTGGAAGAACTGTTGTTGTTAATGAAGCACGTCAAAGAGAAAAAAGAGATAACAGATCATCTTTCGGTGGCGGAAGAAGACAGTACTAATTTTTTTTTTGAAATACTTATTGCACCTTATATTTTTGTAAATATAAGGTGCTTTTTTTTATCTAAAATATTTGAGTCTAATTAAATATTTTCTTGATTAAGAGGGGTTTAGACGGGACATCTTCATCAATAATAATAGCATCTTCAAAAAGTGAAAGAGCTGCCTTTAGCTTTTCTTCACTATTATAATGTATCTCTATAATGGTATCTTCTTGATTTACAAAGGAACCTATTTTTTTATGCAATATAGCTCCAACTGAAAAGTCAATTTGAGAATCTATTGTTTGACGACCAGCACCTAAAAGAGTACAACCTTTAGCTATTTTTAGGGCATCTAAAGTATGGATATAGCCTGATCTGGAAGCTTTGAGACAATATCTAAAATCAGATTGTTCAAAAAGATTTTGATCATATATAACATCAGGATTTCCGCCTTGGGCTGTTATCATTTCTTTGAACTTTTCTAAAGCCGATCCATTATCGATGACTTTTTGTATTTGAGCATAAGCATCTTTTTCATCTTCAGCACAATTTGTTTTGATGAGCATTAGGCTTGCAAGTTTAAAGCTTAAATCTATCAAATCTTTTTGGCCTTTGAGAGAAGTACCTTTTAAAATACCTATCACCTCCATTATTTCTAAAGAATTACCAATGCACATTCCTAGGGGTTGATTCATATCAGAGACGATAGCAACAACTTTAGTATTAAGATTTTTTCCAATATCTATCATAGTTTGGGCGAGTTTGCATGAATCTTCGTACTTTTTCATCAAAGCGCCAGAGCCTGTTTTTACATCCATTATTAAAACATCCAACCCTTCAGCCATTTTCTTGCTCATAATACTACTAGCAATTAAAGGCAGACTCTCCACCGAGCCTGAGACGTCTCTTAGAGCATAGATCTTTTTATCAGCTGGAGCTATATCTTTGGTTTGTCCAATGATACAAACACCAACATCTTTAACGAGTCTTTTATAGCTTTCGTTATCTTGATCTACGCTAAAGCCGGGGATTGATTCTAATTTATCTAAGGTGCCTCCTGTATGTCCAAGACCTCTTCCTGAGATCATCGGCACTCTCAGCCCCAAAGATGCGCAAATAGGAGCGATTATCAAAGAAGTTTTATCTCCTACACCACCCGTTGAGTGTTTATCAACAATAGGCTCTTTTAGTTCATCAAAATTTATTATTGTTCCAGAATGAATCATCGCATCTGTTAAAAATGATGTTTCTTCAGCTGACATATCGTTTATAAAAATAGCCATCAAAAATGCTGAGGCTTGATAGTTAGCGATATTGCCATTGGTATATTCTTGAACAAAGTAATTTATTTCGTTTTTGCTCAGCTCTTTGTTATCTCGTTTTTTTTGAATGATATCAAGTATATGAAACTCTGTTTTATCTATATCGGTCTTTAAATTATCTACAGCTTCGATAAAAAAAGGTGTTAGTAACAATATAAACAAAAAAGTAGCTTTTTTTAACAAAATCATAAATGGTCTCCTCTATATTTTTTTGATATTCAACCAAAAGGATTGAATACATTGAAAAGATATAAAACTCTTTTGAAAAATTGTATGCAAGAACAAAAGTTATGAAAATAAAAGGAAAATTCTAAAATTTATATTATGTTTTGATATTTTGATGAACTCTAATTACAAAAAAAGAGATGTAAAATAAAATTTTTAAAATTTTAGGAGCTAAATACCGAAATAAATTAGACTTAAATAGCTGATTTTAGGGACTTTATATTTTATAATAAAATAGTATAAAACTTGATAATTAAAATTAAACATTTATAACTAATTAATGGTAAAAAAATGGGTTTTTTGATAAAATATATACTATATCTTAAAAATAATTTATAAAAAGGAAGGATAAAAATGGCAGTTTCAAATAATCCAAAATTTCAAATCCCTAAAGCGTTTTTAGATGAAAGTGGCAATCGTATCGCGGATTTACATATACATACGAAATGTGGCAAGAGCGCTCCAATGGAAGTTTTTAGAATAATGAAAGATGGTAAAAGATTTTTTAAGTGTCCAAATTGTAAATATTTAGACGAGAGAACAATCACTGTTCGACCGGAATTGCGTTTTAACCGTGCGAAAAACGATTTTTTTGAAAAAACTTTGCCACAACATCAAAGATTAGCAGAGGAATATCATACATTAGAGAGTCGCTCGGCAGAGTTAGAAAAAAGAATACAAGCTTTAGAAGTATACCAATTAGCCAAAAAAGAATTTAAAGATAAAGACTATGATGGAGCTGTTGAAGCGTGCATACAAGCTTTAAAGTTATGTTGTTCAGATGGGATAACCACTCAAAAATTAGAAAAACTATTATCAAATGCACATACTCAAAGAGTTAATAAATATCTAGAAAATATGGATGATTTAACAAAAATGCATGAAGAAACTCTGGGAGATGAAAATAAGATGGCTGTAAGAATGTATAATAAGTTAATTTTACAATCTTTGAATTATCTTGGTTTGGCTAAAAAACAAATGGCTGATTATTATTATCAAGTAGATAAGGTTTCAGAGGCTAGAGAAACATTTGAAGCAACTAGACATGATTTTGAAACTGCACTAAATTTAAAACCTCTCCAAGATACAGATACGGCAATCTCAATGAATTTAGCAGAAGTATACTTAAGTTTAGCAAACATTTACCAAATACCTATACAATATGATTATTCAAAGTCTATAGAATGTTATCAAAAAAGCATTCAATTGCAGGAAAAAATATTAGAAAATTTTCATGAAACAGCAAGAATAGAACCTATGAAAACTACTCTTAATAATTCATATTTAGATATGTGTGATGTATATATTAAGCTAAGTGATAAATTTATTGAAAAAAGTGATGAGACTCAAGGCGTTGAGTTACTAAGAAAATGTAGAGAAGAGTTAAAAAAGATTGATGAAAAATATGTTCATGAAAGGGTTTTGGGAGCAACAAAAATGCTTTTGAGTTTAAAATTTCTAAGTTTTAAAGATGAGGATAGCGACTCAGGGGAAAAATAATACTATTTAATAATAAAGACTAATTAAAAAAAAGGAAGGTTATAAAATGGCATCAAGTATTGATATTTCATCAATAGTACCTAGAAGATTTTTAGATTCTAATGATGATATAATTGAAGGTTTACATATTCATAAAGAATGTGGGGGAAGCTCTCCAATGCAAGCTTATAGAACAATTAAAGATGGGGTAAGGTTTTTTAAGTGCCCAAGTTGTAAATTTGAAAATAATAAAACAATTACTCTTCAGCAAGATCTATCTTTTTATAAAGCCAAACAAGAATTTTTTAGAACACTTATGCCAAGAGATAAAGAATTATTAGACAAATACTTTCTACAAAAGAAAGAATTTGAAAAATTAATAGAACAACAGCAAGAGGAAAAAGAATTAAAAGAGCAAAAGATGGCCAAAAAGGAAGCAAAAATGAATAAGCAGGCTGAAGAGGGATATAATTTTGCTAATAGAGCATTTATACGTGGTAACTATGATGAAGCTTTTGAAATATGTACTATAGCTTTAAGACTAAGTTGTAAAAATGCTGAAACAAATAAAAAATTACTACAGCTACTATACAAGGCACTTACTGAGAGAACTAATAAGCATCAAAAAGATATGGATGGATTGAAAGAAATGCATGCAGGTAACTTGAATCCAAAAGCGATAAGCCTGTTTAATAGGTTAGTTATAAGACTTGAGACTAATATGGGTCTAGATTATAAAAACATAGCGAGCTTTTGTTCTAAACTGAGAAACAATCCTCAGGCTGTAGTTAACTTTGAGATGTCTCTATATCATTTTAACATTGCTTTTGATTTAAAAAATAATGATTATTCATTATTAAAAAATCTAGTTGAAACATTTCAGAGCTTAGCAGAAATCTATTTGAGAATAGATTCTCATTCAAGAGCTATTGAATATTATCAAAAGGCTATTATGTTAGATGAAGAATTTTTAAAAAATGATCTAAATGCTCTAGAAGAAAAAGATGATACTAAAAAAAGACTCAATAATTCTTATTTAGATATGTGTGATGCATATATGAAGCTTAGCGATGCATTTATTCTAAAAGATGACTATTTTCAAGGTCTTCAGTTGCTAAAAAAATGTAGAGAAATAATAGAAAAGATTGATGAAAAATTTGTTTTTGAGGAGCTCCTCGGGACAACAAAAATGCTTTTAGATTTAAAATTTTCTTTATTAGAGGAAGTCATTAAAGAGGAAGATACCAGTTCAGAGGAAAAATAATTCTTTAAGCTTTGTTTGTAGATTTAAATTTGTTAAATCTATTCTTTGTTAAAAAAAAACAGATCAAATTCAAAGAATAACTTTTTTATTCTTTCAAATTTCAAATATTGATATATTACTCAATATGAGTAAACCTTGTTTTAAAACTAGTTTTGGTTTCGGCATTGCCTCAGGAGTTATCACAACCTTAGGTTTAATGGTTGGTTTATATTCTAGTACCTATATCCGTGGAGTTGTTCTAGGAGGGGTTTTAACAATTGCTATTGCAGATTCTTGCTCTGATGCTGTAGGAATGCATTTTTCTGAAGAATCTGAAGGTGTGCATACTAATAAAGAGATTTGGCTTACAACTATTTATACATTTTTTTCAAAACTTGTCGTTACCTTATCTTTTTTACCATTGCTTTTTGCCTTTTCTCTTAAAGTTGGGATAATGTTAAATATTCTCTGGGGATTTTTACTACTATCTGTTTTTAGCTATGTCATTGCAAAAGAGCAAAACAATTCTCCTTTCAAAGCAATCTTAGAGCATGTTTCAATAATGGCAGCTGTGATTTTGATCACGTTTTATCTAGGAAGATTTATTGATAAGATTTTTATTAATTAGCCCTTTATATCTAAAAGCAAAAAAATCGTCTTGTTTTTTATATGTTTTGTATAAGATTATCTTACTTTGATTGAGAGTATAAATGGGACTTATCGATTGCATAGTTTTATTCGGTTTTATTATTTGTTTAATTTTACTTGGCCTTTATAAATCTAAAAAAAATATTTTAGAATCGACTTATTTAGTTGCTGATAGAAAAACAAATCTCTTCTCTTTAGTTGCCACCCTTGTCATGACAGAGTTTAATAGTGCAACTCTGATTGCTTTTTCATCTTTGGGATATTTGATGGGTAAAAAAGCTCTTTTTTTTCCTTTAATTTTTTTAATTGGACTTTTGTTTTATGCAATAGTGGTTGCTAAAAAATGGAAAAATTTTAATGGGCTTTCTGTAGCTGGCTTTTTTACCAGTAGATATGGGAAGTTTTTAGGTAAAATAGCGAGTTTTTTGCTTTTACTTTCTATGGTAGGTTTTACATCTTCATATGTTAAATCATTAACTTTGCTTTTTTCTGAAATTATAGATGTCAATTTTTGGACTTTGAGTCTTGGTATCATTTGTATAATTTTACTGATGTGTTTAAGAGAGGGTCTCGTCTCAATTATCAGAACAGATATTTTAAGCTTTTTACTTATCTTGGTAGTTTTTCCTGCAATTGTGTTTTTTGCTACTAAAGCCAAAATAGTTGCTATTGTAAATATGGATAATTTAAATGCAAATTTTTCTTATCAATTTTTAATATCTTTGATAGTTTTAACTATGTTTACCTATATTTTAGCGCCCTGGTATGGTCAAAAAATATTTGCCGCTAAAAATGAAAAGACAGCCTATTTATCTGTGATATTTTCTGCTGCTTTTGTTTTTATATTTTACTCTTTGGCGGTATATACAACGTACCTTCTTAAGCAAAAAGGGTACACTCTTTTAAATCCTGAAAAAGCTTATCCGGTGGCTATAAACACTTTTTTGCCAATAGGTCTTAAAGGACTTAGCTTTGCTCTTTTATTTGCTATATCTGCTACAACTCTAACCGGGGTTTATAGCGCAATGAGCGCAATGGTGATAGCTGATTTTTTAAAAGAGAAAAAAAAAGCTTTTCAATCTAAAATTTTAACAGTTTTTTTTGCTCTGCTCTCTTTTGTTTTAGCGAACGTTTTGATCGATAAAATTTTTAATAAAATGATCTTAGCAAACATCCCAGTTGCCGCTCTTTCCTTTGCTCTTATCGCTGGGTTTTATTGGGAAAAGGCTTCAAAAATTGGCGCTTATATAAGTGTTGTAGTTGGGCTTCTCGTCGGCTCCATATCTTATATAATATTTAAAGAAGAGGGGATGTATACCTGGTATTGGGCAATTTATGGTATAAGCTTTATTTTTCTATCAGGTATAGTAGGATCGCTGCTTTTTCCAGATAAACAAAAAGCTTTAGCTACTTTGTAGAGTTATCGAGAGCTATTTTTAAAAAGTTAGTAAGTAATTCTTTGCCACCATTATATGGCACTTCAACTTCCGGATGAAATTGAGAACCATAAATAAGTTTCTCTTTATGTTTAATGTTTTGGATGTAAGTTGACTCAGACAAAAGCTCAAAATCCTCGGGAACAACAGCTACTGACCACCCATGAATCTCTGGGGCTATAAATGGATTTTTTATGCTTTTAAATATCGGATCATCGATTAAAATATGAATAGGTTTGACTTGTTGTAACTTTTCTAAGGAGGTTAGAGCTTCCCAGCCCATTGATCTAACAAAAGAATATCCATAAGTAAAGGCAATCATTTGATGGCCTGCACAAATGCCTAAAAGAGGGATATTAGTTTTTCTGATTATATCAAAAACACCATTGTATTCATACATAGGCAGGTTTGGATAATCAGCGTTGTTACCACTTAAAATAATAGCGATGGGCTTATTTTTAAGCTTTTCTATTATGTCATTGTTTATCTCATAGTGAGGCACTGTTAGCATTTTTATGCCTAGATCAAGGGTTTTTATGTATGGAGCTAGTTGTGTGAAGGTTCCTCCATTCATTTGATCGCCTATTAAAAGAACATATCGCCCTTCGGGAGTGATTGGGACTTTCGGCTGACCAGGAGAATAAAATATAACACAATTTAAATGGGGAGCAACACCTCTAAAATGTCTGATTTTAAGTCTTAAAAAACGAGTATTAACAGGGTTGATATCGATGATATTTCTAAAGGTATCATTGTTGCTAATATTAGCCGCTTCAATAACAGTGAAATTTTGTCCATCTAAGCTTTTTTCCCAAGAGAAGTCCTCTAGCCAACCATCATCTGTATTGATATTTGAGAGCATCCAAATTCTAGAGACTGAAGTTGGTTTTCCGAAATCAAATAGAGCCCAAGGTTTTATCGGTCCAGGAGGAGAGGCTTGCCAAAAGCTGATTTGTCCAGGATCATCATAATCGATTAGATTTTTGGGATTTTCTCCAGTTGATACTTGAACATTTTTGACATTTATTCGAGTTAGATTCATGAAATTTTTGTTATAAGTAGTATTAACATAAAACCTACTATGAGACCATTGGCTTTCAGCTCCATTTGAATCGATTGCTTTAGCTCGCCAATAATATCTTATTTTATCAACTAGAGTTGTTTTAACTCTTTTTTGGACTAAAAATTCATTTAGCTCTTCAACATCTTTATATTCGATAAAATTTGGCGAATTAAAATGTGGTTCGCTATCTAATTGAATAGTATAAGTTATTTTTCCAACTCCACCTTTTGATTTATAAAATGATAAAAGTGGTTTCGTATTAGTACATACAACATCCCAAGAAGGATTGTTAGTCAGATCTGGCGCGGTTATGTGAGCTTTTTTAATATCTTTAGTGCAAGAAAATAAAACTAAAGAAAATATTATTAAATATATTTTTTTCATGAAAATTAATGCCTAAATTGATGTCCTTCTTCTTTTTTAATAAAGCCTTTTTGGTGAGCGAAAAACTCTAAATTTTTTCTCAGATCTTTAAGTAGCATATTTGCTAAATCATATGAAAAAGCATTTTTTACAACTATTCGTTGAACTATTAAATCTTCTCTATTAGCCGGCATTTTATAGGCAGGTACGAGCCAACCATGTTCTCTTAATTTATCCGCCATATCATAGAGTGAGAAATTAGTTTCCTCTTTTAAAGTCCATGCAAAGACAGGAATGTTATCGCCTTTTGTTATTAGTTTGAAGGGACCCATTTTTTCGATTTCTGATGATAGATACATAGCTATATCTCGACAAGTTTGTTGAATTTCTCTATATCCCTTTTTTCCGAGTCTTAAAAAGTTGTAATATTGAGCACAAATCTGTGATCCGGGACGGGAAAAATTAATAGCAAAAGTTGCCATTTTGCCACCTAGATAATCGACATAAAAAATTAAATCTTCAGCCAATTCATCTTTATCTCTCCAGACAATCCAACCAACGCCTGGGTAAACAAGGCCATATTTATGTCCAGAGGTATTAATCGATTTTACTCTTTTAACTCTAAAATCCCAGAGCAGGTCTGGATCTAAAAAAGGCGCAATAAAACCACCGCTTGCAGCGTCAACATGGATGGGGATATCAAGTCCTTTTTCTTCTTGTAGTTTATCTAGCTCCTCACTTACTCGAAGCACTGGTTCATAACTTCCGTCGAAGGTTGATCCCATAATGCAGACAACTCCAATTGTATTTTCATCACATAGTTCGGCAGCCTTTTTTGGATCAATTGTAAATCTATCACCTTCACAATATACAAAACGTGGTTCGATTTCCCAATATCGACAGAATTTATCCCAACATACCTGAACATTCTTGCCCATTATTAAATTAGGTTTGTCGGTTGGCTTATTTAATTTTTTCATTTTTTCTTTCCACTTCCATTTAAAAGCCATGCCTCCTAACATACAAGCTTCCGATGATCCAATAGTAGAACATCCCATGGCATCTAGTTCTTCTGGGGCATTCCAAAGATTTGCGATAATGTTTACACATCTATTTTCGATTTCAGCGGTTTGTGGATATTCATCTTTATCGATCATATTCTTATCTAAAGTATCCATCATTAGTTGCTTGGCTTCCGGTTCCATCCAGGTGCTAACAAAAGTAGCTAAATTTAATCTAGAATTGCCATCTAAAATAAGCTCATCGCTTATAATCTCATAGGCAGTTCTTGGAAGCATAGAGTTTTCTTCCATCTCATATTTTGGTACATGAGTCTTTAAAGCATGTCTTGCATAAACAGGTATGATAACCTTTTCTGTCTCAGGTAAATTTTCTAAATGTTCTTTTTTAAAAATCATTTTTTATGCTCCGTTCTTTTCGGAATTTTTTTTTGCCAGGATGGTTTTTTTAACGATTGTATAATGAATGGAATAGCTAAGAAAACAACTACTCCTATAATTAGAAACCAAACATATGCTGTGGGGTTTGTTATAGAAAGCTGAGATGGTGGGAAAAACCCAACGATAAATGCAAACAATACTGCCAAAAGACCAATGCCAGCTACAAACCACATACCAAAATTCCCGCCTGGAATTTTATAGGCTCTTTCTACATTCGGTTTTGTATATCTTAGAGTTATGGCTGCTGAATATAATAAAACATACATTATCAAATAAAGAAGTACCGTGAGGGCTGTGAGGAAGAAAAAAGCGATATTAACATTAGGTAATAATAAAAATACAAAGGCTAAAACAGTAACTATAAAACCTTGTATCCAAAGGATATGAGTTTGAATGTTATTTTTATTAGTATACTGTAAAAAAGGAGGAAGTTCACCATGTTTGGCGGTAGCGAGTAGTCCTTTAGATGGCCCCCCAATCCAAGCGGTCACACTACCGATAGCTCCAAAGGCCAACAAAAAGCCCATAACAGGAACTAACCAATCTAATTTGAAAATATGTAACATATCTTTAAACCCTTGCATAATCCCTGCTGTTAAAGAGATGTTTTTTGCCGGAATTGAAGCGGCAACTGCAAAGGAACCTAATAAAAAAATGATAATAATTATTGATATCGCTAAAAAAATAGCTTTCGGATAATTTTTTTTGGGATTTTTTAAATCCAAAACATGGACAGCATCTACCTCTATTCCTGAAAATAACAAAATGGTTCCGGCTAAAAATGCTAAATTATCAAAATGTTTAAAATCTGGCAAAAGATTCTGTGAAGTTTTCATAAATTCTAATGGATTGCCTAAAGCCATCCAAATTATTCCTAAAGTTATTATTAAAGCAGCAGGAAAGATAGTTCCTCCAATCACGCAAATTGTAGTAAACCAACTAGCCGCTCTAAGTCCTCTAAAATTTATAAATGTAGCTCCCCAATAAACTATTAAAATAACAGCAATAATAAAATATTTATTAGATGCTAGCTTTGGATCTAAAAATAAATAAGATAAAGCTCCTGCTGCGAAAGCTAAAACCGTTGTATACCAGACTGTATTTTGAAACCACTGTAGCCAAATAGCAGTGAAACCAAGTTTTGATCCAAAAGCTTCTTTTACCCAACGATAAACACCCCCATCTTTTGTCCAACCAGTCGCCAGTTCAGCTGAGACTAAAGCAGAAGGCAATAAAAATAAAATAGATGCAAAAAGAATAAAAAAGACCATATGCATGCCAGTTTTTGCAATAAGAGGAAGACCTCTTAAAGACAGAACAACCGCAATGTTTAACATAGCGAAAAGAAAAACACCTATTTTTTTTATTTTTTTAGACATTATAACTCCATTTAATACGTAACCGTTATAATCATTTTTTTAACAAATGAATTAATTTGTCAATTAGTTTTTATTTTATTTGAAACTCATTGAGAAAGTTTTTTTATAAAAATGAAGAAGAATTATTTTTTTTCAAAAATTAAAATAGCATTAGAAACTGCTCGATCTATTGTTCCATCTAAACTTATTGGTTCATTGATCAATTCATTTTCAATCACCATGCTAGATGATGAGCCTCCGTCTAAATTTAATGCATAGATGCAACCTAAATCAAACATGAAATCTCTTAGCTCATCAATAGTCATACCTTGGCTTTTTTCTTTATCTTGTCCATCGACAACTAAAAATATCAAATTCCCATTTTCTTTAATACCGATAGCAGTTCTTGCATGTCTATCAACTAAGAATGAAATAATTGTTTTTTCAGAAGAATAATCATAAATTTTTTCACCATCATAGATTAAAAGGGGAGTTCCTCCAACAATATAATCCAACTCATCGAAAATGTAAGAACTGGATGGATTTTTTTGAGCTAAGATATCAATTTTATAATCAAAATTGTTAAATTTTAAAAATTTTATAATTTCATCTTTTGGATCAACTGCTAAAAAAAAAATATCAGATAAAATCATTGAGCTTGTTGTTTGATTTAATGTTTCTCTTAAAAAAAAGGGCCAAAAATATAATATCCTTTCATTTTTTTCCCTTATTCGATTTATTCCATCAACTAAAATCTCTTTGCTATTAGTTATTAGGTATGCTTTGGCATCCAGTTGATCGATCAAAAAATCTTTGTTTTCTCTATCCCACCCAATAGAGCCCCTCGTTTTTATTGGAAGTGAAATATAACTGCCATCTATTTTTAAAATACCAGAAGGCAGGCCATTTTCTTTAAAAAAGCCAGCATTTATTCCAGCTTTAGCACTATTTTTTTTAACAATATTTAAAACAGTGTCTCTTGAAATTTTTGAGATATCTGCAAGAGACGGCCTAACTTCATATTTTTGAGGATCGAGCTCAATTAGATGAATTGAAAGAGGTTTTTCTGTTTTTATATTTTTATACTCAAAATCTATTTTTGAGCAAAAAATAAACCAAAGAAAAATTAAAAAAAGACCTTTTTTTAAATGGCAGATCATCAAAGTACATAATTTAATAAATACAAATATTATACATAAAACTCAGATTTTAAAAAATATTGAAAATTAAAGATCTTTTCTAGAGCCTTCAAATAACTGGCCACCTTTGTAGAGCCATTTTCCAGCTATTTTTTCAAAGTGAGAAATTTCAGTGAAGGAAATATCTTTGCCGTTTGCTTTTAGAGTAGCGATGAAAGTTACAAAGGCTTGTTTTTTTTCTTGAGTAAAATCTAAAATCTCAAGATTTTCAAATAAAGTTTCTTCACAAAAACTTTTGATATCTTTTTTTAAGGTTTTTAAATCTTTTTGAAAACAAATATTTTCTGGATGCGATGTTTTTATAATATAATCTACAAGCGTTAAAGCGTATGCACTGAATCTAGATCGCATTAAATCCTGAGCATTTTCACAATTAGATTTTCCTAAATGATACTTTTCACAACAATCAGAATATTTTTTTTTACTTTTGCAAGTACATAATTTTTCATTCATAAATATTATTAATATCAACTTTAATAATTAAAGATTATAAAAAAAACGTTTATAAAAAAATTTTTAATATGTTATGTGTTTTAAATAAGAGAAAAAAACTTTTTTTGAGGTAAAAAAAAAACATGAGTGTATTAAGTATATATTTAGCAAAATTAATTGGTCTTGTATGGCTGATCTTAGGAATAGCTTTGATTGCAAAACCACAAGATTTTCAACATACAATTAAAGATGTTGCAAAAAGCAATGCGATAATGACTTTTATTAGCATTTTCCCGCTAGTTATTGGTCTTGCGATCATTATCGGTCATAATGTTTGGATAAAAAATTGGGTTGTTTTGATAACAATTATCGGTTGGTTATTCTTCCTTTGCGGAATTTTAAGAATGTTCTTCCACAAAGAGATCATGAAACATATGGCTAAAATGGCAAATAACAAAGGTTTTTTTGTTTTCTGGGGAATCTTCATGTTAATCATTGGAGGCTTCTTAGTTGCAAAATCTTTCTTTGGACAAGCATTCTTTTACTAAGAGTAAATTATCCAAGCAGATTTTTTTATCTGCTTGGATTTTTCTTTAATTTCAAATTTCTCTTTAAAAATATTTAATAAATTCAATAAGATTAGATCTTAAATAATATTCATTTGGGTAAATATGCTAAATTATTCTAGTTGGATAGAAATTGATCTAAAACAATTTAAAAAAAATATTAAAACAATAAGAGCGAACATTAAAAAAGTTCGTTTTTGTCTTTGTGTGAAAGCTAATGCATATGGCCATGGGATAATAGAGATAGCTAGAGCAGCTCAAAGTGAAAAAGTTGATTATTTAGCTGTTGCTAGTCTTTTAGAGGGTATTAAACTAAGAGAGGCAAAGATAAAGATGCCTATTTTAGTTTTAGGAACTTTTCATGAAAATCAGATCAAGGATTTAATCGATAATGATCTTGAGATAACGATTAGCTCTTTTTTTAAAGCTAGATTATTAAAAGAGTACTGCAAAAAGATGGGAAAAAAATGCAAAGTACATTTAAAAGTCGATACAGGAATGAGAAGAATAGGAGTAAAAGTAGAAACAGCTTTTTCGCTATATAACTATTTAAAAGAAGATAAAAATTTTTCTTTAAAAGGAATTTTTTCTCATTTTGCCTGCGCGGATATAAAAGATCATCCTATGAATGCTATTCAAATAAAAATTTTTGAAAAATTTTTAAAAAAGATTAAACCTAGTAAATCTATTATTTGTCATATGACAAACACAGCAGCTTTGTGTAATTTTAAGCATGACTTTTATGATATGGTAAGACTCGGCGCACTTCCTTTTGGTTGTTATTCAAAAGATTTACCAAAAAGATTTTCGGATATTAAGTCTATTTTTTCAGTCAAAAGTAAGGTCTCTTATTTTAAAGTTGTCGAAAAGGATCAAGGTATTAGTTATGGTCATAGCTTTATTACAAAAAAACCGATAAGAATAGTTACGATTCCCATCGGTTATGGAGATGGGTATTCTCGAGCGCTATCTAATATTGGCGAGGTATTAATCAGAGGTAGAAAATTTCCAATCATCGGCACTATTTGTATGGATCAATTCATGGTAAATATCGATAACAGAGAAGCCTTTATTGGCGATGAAGTCGTATTAATAGGTAGGCAAGAAAATCAAGAGATATCAATCAATAAAATAGCTAAACTTTGCAAAACTATTTCATATGAAATTTTATGTTCTTTTAATGAGAGGCTGCCTAGAGTCTATATAAATTGAAGGTAATTTTATGGGTGAGATGTCTTTAATATATGTTGTTTGTGAAAATACTGAACAAGCTAAAAACATTGCTAAAAATCTTTTGCAAAAAAAACTTTGTGCTTGTGTAAACATAATCGATAAAATGCAATCGATGTTTTTTTGGCCAGCTGATAGCGAGGAGATTCAAGAAGCGGATGAAACGATTCTGCTTATAAAAACTATAAAAGAGAATTTCTCAGATATCAATCAAGAAGTTTTAGAGATGCATTCATATGAAGTGCCGTGTGTTTTTTCAATCGATATCGATGATGTCGATGGCAATTTTTTAAGCTGGTTAACAGCCCAAATAAAATAAAGAATTAAATATATATATATTATCAAATAAATTTGAGGGTTTTGATTTATTAAAACAGGAGAAAAGTATGACATCTAAAGAACTAATATCAATTGAGCCACTTGTAGATATCGCCGAAATTGGTCAAAGTATTAGCATAGATATTCGTTATGCTACGACAAATAATTTTACAAAAAAAATCATTTATAAATCCGATCTTTGTTATCTCCACAAAGATGTAGCTATAGCTGTAATGAAAGTACAAAAGTATTTAGAAAAACAAGGCCTTTGTTTAAAAATCTTTGATGGATATAGACCGCTTTGGGCTCAGCAAATTCTATTTGATACTCTACCGGATGAAAGATATGTTGGTAATCCTAAAAAAACAACTCGCCACACCAGAGGAACAGCCGTTGATGTTACTTTGATTAACCTATCAGATAATAAAGAGCTTGAAATGCCAACAGAGTTTGATTCTTTTTCAGAAAAAGCTCATTTAGTTTATGAAGATTTAGAAAATTTTATCAAAAAAAACAGAAAACTTCTTCAAGATGCTATGATAAAAATTGGGGGATTTGAGCCTTTGCCAAATGAATGGTGGCACTTTGATTTGAAAGGTTGGCAAGATTATCCTTATTTAGATATTCCAGGTTTGTATTGTTAAAAAAGACTTTTCAGGTTTTAGATATTTTTTAAAAGTTTATTTGCATGCCATCATATGCAAGTAGAAACTCTACTCCTCTCTCATTGGCTAATTTTTCAATTATTTTTTTAGCTTTTTTTTCATTTTTTACAATATCAGAGCCTTGATGGGTGATAATCATTTTTTTTACTTTATCTTTTTTGCACCAAGTAAGCTGACTACGAATATTAGCATGACCATAAATTTGGCCGGTTTTTTTATCTTTTCTAACCATAGTTCTTTGAATAGTTGCCCCATCTCCGATATAAAATTTGATATTTTTAAAAGCCTGATCCCTTTTTTCTATCCAAAGAACATCTGGTACATAAAAAAAAGCTTTTTTTCCAAAGCTTATTCTATAGCCTACAGCTGGAGCTAGAATTGAATGAATAACCTCAAAAGCTTCAAAAGTAATATTAGCTATTTTTGTCTTTTTTCTAGGATAGATAATTTTTCTAAACTTTTTTTCTATTGGAAATTTATCTATAAGCTTCCAAGTGATTTTAGTTGCCCAAACAGGGCAAGGCGAGCCTTTTTCTAAACCAAACGCATGATCTGGGTGAGCATGCGTTATAACTATGTGATCAGGCTTAATTTTATTTAACTTATTTAAAAAGGTTTCGCCACAATCTAACATAATCTTTTGATTATTATGGATAATCATCAAAGATGTATGATTTGAGTGGCGTCTTGTTTTTGGATCTATATAACCTCTAGTGCCTAAAAACTTTAATTTCATGATTTATGAGGTTTAGTTTTAAACTTCATCTCTTTATCTAATTCTTCTTTATCTTCAACTACCTGTTTTAGTTCTTTGTCTTGGAGTTTTTCTTCTTTTTGAATTCTTTTTTTATGAGAAGGATCTGGGTTTACTATTTTTCTTTTCATCTTTTTTCTCCTATCTTTGATTAACTGTATTAAGTATTCTTTATATATATGAAAATTTGACTTTTTTTGTCAGCATGAAAGTTTTTGAAAGAATTTATGCCCAAGTAAAAAAGATAAAAAAAGGGGAAACCAAATCCTATTCAGAAATAGCCAAAGAAGCTAAAACAACCCCAAGAGTTGTGGGTTTTGCTCTTCACAAAAATCCTGATCCTAAAAATATTCCTTGCCATAGAGTAGTTTTTAAAGACGGATCTTTATCTCCTTCTTACGCTTTTGGGGGTAAAAAAGCGCAAGAAAAAAAGCTAAGAGAAGAGAGAGCTTTAAAATGAGTTATAATGAATCCTATCCTTTTTAAATCTATCAGGTTTTTCTATTTCTTGATCAGGATAGCCCATAGGTATTAAAGATATAGGAATTATATGTTTTGGCAAATTTAATAATTTTCTAAATCCATCTATATAATTTTGTCTA